>JAYTXU010000069.1:0-28270 GCA_043742785.1 Candidatus Omnitrophota bacterium | reverse complement strand
AATTGACCTCCGTTGGTATCATTGTAGAATTAAAAGGCCCTGAGGATAAAGAGTCGACCTTTCAGCCAGCCCGCGACATCAATATACTGACCGTCCAATATGTGATCGATGCTTTGGATAAAAAAGGGACCGACAATATCCCGGTGCTTCAAAGCAAGGAACTTTCGAATCTCAATAAGACGCTAAGCAATTTTGACGAACTTGTAAAGAATTCTCTTGCCAATAAACTCCTGAAAGATATTTAGGTTCGTAACCTCGGGGTCGGTTGTTTTAAGCATGTAAATGAGCAGTTGAGGTCATCAAACAGGTTCTAACCTTCTTTAGCCAGCAACCCCAGCTTTATAAGCTTTTGCAAGGTTTAATATACTTGCAAAAGGTTTTCTTTTTTGCCCTATACAATTATACTATACAATACCTATACAATGTGATATCCTTGAACTATGTTTAAGCCCAATTATCGCCTTACTAAATATCTTGCCGGGTTACTGGAGCATTCGTCAGCGGTTATTCCGAGGATTAAGGTGCTGTCATCCTCATCAAAACTAAGAATGCAGGTTGTGAGAGACTCTTTGGGGAGGGGCGTTCATTCCTCAACATGGATTGAAGGTAATCAGCTATCCTTAGCACAGGTGTTGGCGATTGTTGAAGGGAAGGATGTCTCGGCTGATTTACACCAGAAGACGGAAGTAAAGAACTGTGTAGAAGTGTTACGTTGGGCTATTAAATATAAGAAAGCTCCGGTGACTTCTGCCAAGATTTTAATGCTGCATGCAAAGATGGTAAGAGGTCTTTTGCCTAAAGATCGTTGCGGGAGATGGCGCAAAGTTCAGAATTATGTTGTCAATGCCAGAGGCCAAATTATTGATACACCGCCCATACCGCAGGAAGTTCCCAGAAGGATGAAGGAATTGCTTTCTTGGGTATCGTCCTCTTCTTTGGATCATACAGTTGTTCGCGCCGCGATCTTTCATCATGAATTTGTAAAGATACATCCATTTGTTGATGGGAACGGTCGTATGGCTAGGGCTTTATCGCAATGGATTCTTATCCAAGGAGGTTATGACCCGGCATATTCTTTAAGCGTCGATGAATATTTTGCCGCTGATAGATCCAAATATTATCAAATGATCCGAGAAACGAAAGATATGGATGGGGACTATACGTATTGGATCGAATACTATGCTCAAGGCATTTTGGAAGCCATGCAGGCTTTAGTTAAAAGGTTGCGGTCAATTAAGGCTGATGGCAAAGAATGGACTCCAAAGCAACGGGAGCTTCTTGAGTTATTAAGAAAAAATGGAGTCTTGGGTTCCAAGGCTATTTGTCAGGTTATGGGCATCAATCGGGCGCGGGTTAATCAGTTGATTGGTCCATTGATATCAGCGGGAGCAGTCATTAAAGAAGGGCATACAAGTTCTACGAGGTATCGGGTGATTTGAAGGAATATTAAGTGAATCTTGGATTAGCAACAGGCTCTAACCCTGTCTGCCGGCAGGCAGGCTTCTTCAGTCAGCAACCTTAGATTTTTAATGTCGTAAGCCGTTATTTATTAATTGGTTTACGACATTTGTTTTTTTACCTCTGACGGGACGTTAGAGCCTTACGGATGGTTTATTATACCTTGGTACAATTGATTCTTTTGATCGTTCTGATAATAATACTCACCATGAATTTATTGTGTGGAGAGGAGATATTGCATGGAACATTTTTCAGCTATTGCTAAATGGATTTCAAATAAATCTGCACAGCCCCTGACCTATTTTTTAGCCATTTTGGTCATTTTTATTTGGATTATATGCGGACTATTTCTCCATTTTGATAGTACGTGGCAATTAATTATTAATACGGCGACTATGATTGTTTCTATCGGCATGCTCTTTATTATTCAAAACACTCAAAATCGTCACACGATTGCCATTCAGCTGAAGTTGGATGAAATTATAAGAGCTACTAAAGGCGCGCATAATGAAATGATGGATATCGAAAAACTGACTGATGAAGATTTAGTGAAGCTTCAGAAGAAATACGGTGTCCTGGCAGAGAAAACTAGGAACGATTTACAAGATGGAAAGATTGATACCCACACGCCCGATATTATAGAAATAGATCTTAACAAGGGACTTCAAACATGAACGCTGTTGGCGCTGAGAGGTCTGTTATACCTAGGTATAATGGACAGTTTTCCGCATTAGACCTAGACTTAAGTGAAAAGGAACGTGATATCTTGCCTCAACACAAAAAACAAATATATATTGTCGATGATGATGAGTCTGTTTGCCGTGCGCTTAAAAGTCTTTTGATGACATTTGATTTTGAAGTCACCACTTTTAATTCTGCTAAGGTCTTTCTTGAAACTGTGACCAAAGATGCTCCAGGCTGCTTAGTGCTTGATATTCATATGCCTCAGATGGACGGATGGGAAGCTCAGAGGAGGGTTGTTGCTTCTGGATCAAAACGTCCAGTTATTTTCATGTCGGCGTCCAAGGACAATGTTGCTGATCAGGCATTAAAAGCAGGAGCAATCGGATTCTTGCAAAAACCGTTTGATTGCCAGACCTTGGTCGATCTTATCAATAGATAGATTGAATTCACCTCTTAGACAAATAAATTGTCGGGATTTCTTGTTTGGAGTAAAATAACACGATGAAACAGAAAACGAAGACAATTATCAAGCAAGTAAAAAAGCCTCTAACACAAAAAAGAATCAATGCCCGTGAGCGCGTGCGTCTCGAAGGAATGGTGAGAGACGGAGAAAGTAAACAAAAAATTTCCGACGCGCAAATTCATAGACAAACAGGGGAACTGAAAACTCAGAGCGATCAATTAAGGGTTGGAGCAAGTAATCTAAAGATTGCTGATAAAGAAATTCTAAGACAACGCGAAGAGCTTCTTCATGTGACACGAGTAGGAAAGCTTGCTGAATTTGTTTCTTCTTTGGCTCATGAGATCAGCCAACCGTTAACAGCTATTTTGGCATACACGCAGGCGGCCGAGCGCATGCTCAAAGGCAGAGACCCTCAAGTGCAGGAAATCCTGCAATTTATTTCTAATGACAGCAAGCGCGCAGCGGAAGTCATCAGCCGTTTACGGTCTTTACTGAAGAAGGGTAAATCTGTTTCTACTCTTATTGATCTAAATCTTCTTATTAAAGAAACTATTTTATTGATCACGACCGATGTGACGATCAGAAACAAGATTATTCGAAAGGAGTTGACTAAGAATCTTCCGTCGATCTATGGGGACCGTATCCAACTTCAGCAGGTTATCTTGAATCTTATTAGCAATAGTCTAGAAGCTATGGAGGGTATTAAAGATGCCCGTGAACTATCGGTCTGTTCTTCCATGAAAGATGAGCATACCATTTTGATTGAAGTTAAAGATTCCGGATGCGGCATTCCTGAACAAAATGTGAACAAGCTGTTCACTCATTTCTTTATGACCAAAACCTATGGATTAGGTATGGGTTTATCCATTAGCCGTTCTATCATTGAGGCGCATGGCGGCTGTTTAGAATCTAAGAATAATCCTGATTGCGGTGCGAACTTTTATTTCACTCTTCCGCTTAAAAGAAAGGTGTCTCATGAGTAAGATTCTCATCTATATTGTTGATGATGATCCTTCGATATGCAGGTCTTTAGCTTTGTTGTTAAAGACTTATAACTATGCTGTGGAGACATTTGCGAAGGCTGAAGATTTCTTGGCATTCAAGCATCCTCGGGTTAAGTCATGCCTAGTGCTTGACATCAAACTTCCAGGTATCAACGGACTTGATCTTCAAGAGATGATGACAGCCAAAAAGCTTGAAATACCCATCGTTTTCCTAACGGGTCACGGAGATGTTCCCAAGAGCGTCAAAGCGATCAAGGCAGGTGCGGTTGATTTTCTGGTAAAGCCGTTCACCTCAAAAGAGAAGGTTCTGGAAGCTGTTTTAAAAGCCCTTGATAAGAGTCAGCACCAAATTAAAAAATATGCCACGGTGGCCAGTATCCAAAAACGTATTAATACCTTGTCTCCCAAAGAACTGGAAGTTTTTCATTTTGTAGTTCAAGGGCTCATGAACAAACAGATTGCCTCCAGGCGTGGAATTACTCTTCAGACAGTCAAGGTTCAGCGCGGGCGTGTCATGCAGAAAATGCAGGCCAAGACGCTCACGGAACTCATTAAACTTGCTCAAAAAGCAGGCCTCACCACTTCTTTAGATTAACATTAAATTAATCCATTTAGACGTTTGTCAACCATTATACCCAGGTACAATTGTGTTCTTTTTCCTTCTAAGTAGAATGACAGCATGAATCAAGAAGCTAACAACGGCACAAAGGTCAAACAAATTGGAAGGGAGGGCACTATGTTACATTACGCCGTTACATTTTTTATTATTGCTCTAGTTGCGGCAATATTAGGATTTGGTGGAATTGCAGGTTCAGCCATTGAGATCGCTAAGATTTTATTTTTTGTTTTCTTAGTTTTATCACTGGTTGTGTTTATTCTTGGAAGAGGAAAAACTTTATAATAATGCAGGAATTAAAGAACAATAACTAAAAGAAAGAAGGATGACATGAAAGTTAATTATTCAAAATTGTTTATCGTGGTTACAGCCGCTGTAGTACTAACAGGTTCTGCCGCTTACGCTAATCAGACTGATGAACGTATTGAAGAAGCTGCTAACAAGTCGTATGTATTCAAAACATATCTTAAGGATGATGCGGTTAAGGTTTACTCTAAGGATGGTGTTGTTGCCTTGACGGGTACTGTTAAGGAAGAATCTCATAGAGTGCTAGCTCAAGAGACTGTAGCAAGTTTGCCCGGTGTTACAGGGGTCAATAATAAGCTGGAATTCAAAGGTGAGCCTGAAGCAGCTGAGAATTCTGATGGATGGCTTAGTATGCAAGTGAAGTATTCACTTCTTTACAATCGCAATGTAAGCGGGCTTAAAACTCAAGTGTTCGTAACGGACGGTGTCGTCACTTTAAAAGGTGAAGCTGATAGCCAAGCTCAGAAAGACTTAGCCGGAGAGTATGCTAAGGACGTTAACGGTATTAAAGAAGTTAAGAATGAAATGACTCTAGCTACAACTCCAGGTAAATCAAAACCAACGATGAATGACCAAATTGATGATGCATCAATCACGGCTCAAGTGAAGATGGCATTTTTAACACATCATTCGACAAGCGCCTTTAAGACCGGCGTTGATACAAGCAATGGTATTGTTACATTAAGTGGCCAAGCCAACAGTGAAGCTGGAAAAGACATGGCTGCTAAGGTAGCCAGTGATATCCATGGTGTAACGCGTGTAGTTAATAATATGACTGTACTAACTCCTTAATTAAGAATCAGACATATGTGTTGCCAGGCCCATTGTAGGAGGGCCTGGCAATTCACAAAATGGAAGAGAGAAATATATGAGAAAAAATTTCTTAGTAATTTTAGGTGCTTTATTTTTAATAGCCTCAATTACAGGATGCAATATGCTCAAAGGTGGCGGAAAAGATATGGAAAATGCAGGGAAAAGTATTCAGAAAACGGTAGAGCATAATGATTAATTAAATTAAAAGGAGAAACTATGATCGAGAAATTGCCAAGAATTTTAAATATTTTAATTTGTATTACCTTTGTTGCTCAGTTGACAGGTTGCGGGACTCTTTTTTATCCTGAACGTAAAGGACAGAAGGCTGGTCGCGTGGATGCCGGAGTTGCTATCCTAGATGGTGTTGGACTATTACTTTTTATTATTCCAGGAGTCATTGCTTTTGCAGTTGATTTTAATAATGGAACTATTTATTTACCAGGAACGTCTAGGGCTTCATTAGATAACCATAATATGAAATTGGTTTACTTTGATCCTAAGTCTAGTAGTAATGCAAGTATTGAGAGGATTATTAAAGACCAAACAGGAAAAGAAGTAAAGCTAAGTCAGGATAATATGAAGATTACTAAATTACATTCTGTGCAGGAAATCGTTATTTAAATAGATAAAATGGAAGGAAAAAGGTTATGGGAGAAAATAAATCTAAAATAATGATGGTAGCTGTTCTTTTTACTGTCTTTACAGCTTTTTTGGTTGTGGGTGAAACAAAATACAGTCGAGCAGAAACTGAAACTATCCAAACGACAACGACTACTACCAATGAGGGTAATGGGGGGATATTATATAAGACAGTAAAAATTGAAAAAACTGAAACTAAGGATCAGCCTGAAAAGAAAGAAGAACGACATAGCAGTATTGTTGGAAGCTTTTTTGGGTTTCTAGGCAATGTCATAGCTTTTCCGTTTCGTTTAATAGGCAGCGCGTTTAATGCTATTTTTTAAGAAATTAAAATTTAAGAAAAGAGATCAAAATGAAAATGGATATAGTTCCAACAGGCTTAATAGGGGTAGTTCTTATCGTTATTTTTCTTTGGGTTCTTATGGGGAATAAACCGACAACGAATGTTGGACATGATATTAAGAACTTAGGACGCGATGTTACGGATTCCGTTAGGGATGCAGTGAAATAATTTAAACGGTATTAAATTTCCAAAGGAAAGAGAGGAAATATAATGAAAGATATAAAGGAACAGCTTAAGGACAAAGAGGCAGAAAAGAAGGCTTCCACCGTTGCTTCTGACAACCAAGAAGCTCAGGTGGTCAAGCAGGCTATCAAGGATGATCAGGCGTTAGCCTCTGTTGCTAAGGATATTTCTGTGACCGTCAAAGACGGCGCCATCACATTGGATGGAAAGGTAGTCACAGAACAGCAAAGTAATCTTGCCAGCAATACAGCTAAGGCTCTGGGAGTCACTGATAAGGTTAAGAATCATATTGAAGTAACAAATAATTAATCAAAGTGCTTCGTTTTAGATCTGGGATGCCATGTCTATGGTTCAAGAATTACCAGTACGCAATCCGCCGATTATTTAAGCGTTATTTTGAATCTAAAAACAATGAGATTCGAATATTTGGTCAGTGCGAAGTTACAGGCAAGAACTTTGAATTGATTATTCCAACAGAAGGATTTTTTGTCTATTTACAAGGTTTTAAGAAAATAGAGGAAGCTTGTCAATAGGAGGTCGTTAGGACATTAAACAGGTTCGAACGCTGTCCCGCCAGCGACCCCAGTTTTATAACCTTTTATAAGGTCTTACGGTCTTGTAAAAGGTTTTTTATTAATAGGCTGTTGTAAAAAGAACTTTCTGTGTAGTTCTGAACAGTGTTAAACTTAATTTCTATGAAGCTGTACACTAGACAAATGCTCAATAAAGTCCCAGCAGTCACCATTTATTTCTGGGTCATCAAGATTCTGTGCACCACTGTTGGGGAAACGGCGGCAGACTATCTTAATGGGGCTCTTCATATCGGTTTGACGGGGACATCGGTGATTATGAGCGCTTTGCTCGCCATTGTCATAGTTTTTCAATTCAAGGCAAAACAATATGTTCCATTTATTTATTGGTCTACGGTTGTTTTGATCAGTATCGTTGGTACTTTGATTACTGATAACCTGACCGACAAACTTAGCGTTCCTCTTGAAACAACTACTATTGTATTTTCTATCCTACTTTCTATTGCTTTTATGATTTGGTATGTGCAGGAGAAGACATTGTCCGTTTATTCCATTAATACATTGAGGCGGGAGACATTTTATTGGTTGGTTGTTTTGTTTACCTTTGCTTTAGGCACTGCGGCGGGGGATTTGACTGCTGAAAAGTTTGAAATCGGGTATTTGAAATCGATTTTTATTTTCGGGAGTATTGCCTTGACTGCCATCATTTACTATAAAATGAATAGTACCATGGGCCATGAACACGAACCTGTACATGCAGTCCTTCTTTTTTGGATTGCCTACATTTTTACCCGCCCCCTAGGAGCTTCCATTGGCGATTATCTTTCCCAATCATACAGTGATGGTGGTCTCGGGGTTGGGGCAACAGCAACCACTATGCTTTTTCTAGGTATAATTTTGGGATTGATGGTGTATTTGACCATTAAGCAAAAGAAGGATATTCGCCTTAATCCTTTGGTTATGGTTGGAGGTAGTCTTTTTATATTGATAGCTGTTGCTTTTTTAATTCTATCAAAGCCATCTTTTAATTTGAAAAGATCCGTAACTGTCCAGCAACAAAAAGTAACTGCACCGCTGGGTGATCTCACTCCTTTTATAATAATTGCGGAAGATAGCCTTAGGTTCGTGGAAGCCAATGATTTCCTGAGTGCTAAAGCTCGTATCAAAGACCTGGAAGTCGCATGGGATCAAGCCCAGAAAAGACTGCAGCGCATGAGTCCTGATGATTGGGCATCGATAGACGGGGCGATTGATCGTGTTCTTTCTAAGCTGCGTGCTAGCCAACCAGATGCCAATGCATGTAAAAATGTATTAAAGTCATTTATCTCTAAGTCCAAGAGTCTTTCCAGCAGCTAGGTTGCAAGCATGAGATCTCAAATACATGCGGATAATGTCACGCCAGCGACCCCATTTCTCTAACCCTTATAACTAAAATAGTTATAAGGGTTTTCTTATTTTCTAAGAATAATAAGGTTTTGATTCTAGATAGAAATTGACTTAGCTTTAGAAAAGTTCTACAGTACTCAAAGATTTATTTACTGAGGATTAAGAATGATAGTATCACCAGCTCCTGGTTCGCCTGGAATTCCACCGCGTTTAACATCAAGTGCTAAGACCGGCGTCGGCACCGCTCATAGCCCTCAAAGTCCCCTGTGGTTTACCCTTAGTCATGGAATTTTAAACGAACTTTATTATCCTGGTATTGATCAGGCGGCCACACGTGATATGGAGTTTATCATTGCCAATGGGAAAGATTTTTTTTCAGAAGAGAAGAGGCATTCGACCAGTCAGGTTAATTGTTTAACAGAAGGAGTGCCTGCGTATCGATTGATCAATACTTGTAATCAAGGCCTTTATCAAATTGAAAAAGAAATTCTAACCGATCCACAACGTCCTGTTCTTTTACAGCGGACCCGTTTTAAATCCCTGAAGTCCTCTGAGGGAAATCATCGTTTATATGTTTTGCTTGCGTCTCATTTAGGTAATGCTGGTTTTGGTAATACCGCCTGGATCGAAGACTACAAGGGCGTTCCTATGCTCTTCGCCAAAAAGGATGGCAATGCCTTAGCTCTGGCTTGTTCTGTAGATTGGCTTAAACGTTCGGTTGGTTTTGTAGGATTTTCTGATGGGTGGCAGGATCTATCTGTGAACAAACAAATGGCATGGGAGTACACGCTTGCTGAGAATGGCAATGTAGCCTTAACGGCAGAGATCGACCTTCAGCAAAACAATGGAGAATTTGTCATCGCTATAGGATTTGGAAAGAATTATGCAGAAGCTGCTGAGCGTGCGCGCAGTTCCTTGCAGGAAGGTTTTGATGTTGCACAAAAACTTTATACTGTTCCTTGGAAGGATTGGCAAAATTCTCTTTTGAATTTAGATAAAACTAGGGGCCGTGATAAGAAAAATGTTTATCGCACCAGCACCATTGTGATGCGTTCTCATGAATCTACGAATTTCCCCGGTGGAATGATCGCTAGTTTGGCTGTGCCGTGGGGTTTTAATAAAGGGGATGAAGATTTAGGAGGCTATCATTTAGTATGGCCGCGCGATTTGGTAGAAACAGCTGGAGGGCTTCTAGCTGCTGGTGCACATGAGAATGCTCGTCGGGTGTTGAGATATCTTCAAGCCACTCAAGAAAAAGATGGGCATTGGGGACAGAACATGTGGCTGGATGGTACTCCTTATTGGAGCGGCATTCAGATGGATGAAACAGCTCTGCCTATTCTTTTAGTTGATTTAGCATGGCGGGAAAAAGCATTAACGGATGAAGACAGAGAGCGTTTCTGGCCGATGGTCCGTCAGGCTGCGATCTATTTACTTCGTAATGGCCCCATCAGTCCGCAGGACCGTTGGGAAGAAGATGGCGGCTATACGCCTTTTACAGTTGCCTCTGAGATTGCTGCATTGTTGGTGGCCGCTGAAATGGCTGATTTGAACAAGGAAACATCCATGGCTATATATCTTCGAGAGCTCGCTGATAATTGGTATTCGGCTATTGATCGTTGGTTGTATGTTTCTGATACGGATTGGTCTGAGAAATTTGGTGTAAAAGGTTATTATATCCGTATAGCGACTATGAATGCTGCCGAGGAGGTCCCTGCTCAAGAAAATATATTGGTCAAGAATGTAACTTGTGATAAAGCTTTTCAATTGGCCAATCATTTAATCAGTCCCGATGCTCTGGCATTGGTTCGTTTTGGTCTACGCGCAGCGGATGATCCAAGGATATTGGATACCATCAAGGTTATTGATGAATTATTAAAGACAGATATGCCTCAAGGTGAGATCTGGCATCGTTACAACGGGGATGGTTATGGAGAACATGAAGATGGTTCACCTTTTGATGGCACAGGTATTGGTCGTGCATGGCCATTGTTGACGGGAGAACGGGCGCATTATGAGCTTGCTGCAGGAAACAAGCAAGGGGCAGAAAAGCTTTTAGGTTCTCTTGAGAATTTTGCTAATGAAGGGGGGCTCCTTCCAGAACAAACTTGGGATGCCGCTGATATTCCTGAACGTGAGCTTTTTTTCGGCCGGCCTTCAGGTTCTGCAATGCCTTTAGTTTGGGCTCACGCTGAATATGTCAAGCTTCTGCGTTCATTGCGGGATGGAAGAGTCTTTGATATGCCGCCTCAAACCGTAGAACGTTATATTATCGATAAGAAAATTTCTCCTTATGTATTATGGAAATTTAATTATCAGCGAACATCCATGCCCTTTGGTAAAACGCTGCGCATTGAAACAATCGTACCTTCGCTTATTCGTTGGAGTGAGGATAACTGGAAGACTTACTTAGAGATAACAGCGAGGGATACAAACTTAGGTGTTTATGTTGCAGACTTGCCAACGCAGACAATCGCTGAAGGCGCAGATATTAAATTCACTTTTTATTGGCCGGAAGCGGCACGTTGGGAAGGTAAAGATTTTCTTATACATGTAGTTTCTTAAAATAGGAGTTTGTATGGTTAAAGATATTTATGAAGATAATGATTATCCAGATGTCATTATGCCGGAGCACCAAGTCAATAGGGTTTTAAAAAGGCAGAAGGCTTTGGTGACGGGAGCCAACTCAGGAATTGGTAAGGCAGTCGCATTGGCTCTTGCTAAAGCAGGCGCGGATGTGGTGATTAATTATGTGAAAGATGATGGCGTGGTGGATGAGATGGTTAAAGAAATGAATAATGAAGGCAGTCAAGCCTTCGGTTATCAGGCAGATGTTTCTAAAGAGGATCAGGTTGAAGGCATGTTTGCCGAGATGATAAGTAAGTTTGGTACGATTGATATTTTAGTGAATAATGCAGGTCTTCAAAAAGATTCTCCCTTTGATCAAATGACACTTGCCCAATGGCAGGGAGTGCTTGATGTCAATTTAACAGGACAGTTCTTGTGCGCACGCGCTGCGGTTCGTGAATTTAAGCGCCGAGGGGTTAAACCTGAAGTGTCTTGTGCCGCAGGTAAGATCATCTGTATGAGTTCCGTTCATGAAGTAATTCCATGGGGAGGCCATGTGAATTACGCTGTCTCTAAGGGAGGCGTCATGCAATTGATGAAAAGTATTGCGCAGGAAATGGCGCCGTATCGTATTCGTTGTAACAGCATTGGTCCTGGCGCTATCCGTACTCTTATCAATCGTTCGGCCTGGGAAACCCCGGAGGCGTTGAATGAACTTATTAAACTGATTCCTTATCAACGCATTGGAGAACCTGATGATATCGCCCGGGTCGCCGTGTGGTTATCTTCGGATCAATCAGATTACATCACCGGGGCAACTATTTTTGCGGATGGAGGTATGACGCTTTATCCCGGGTTCGCAACAGGCGGTTAAGGAATGGCTAATGGGCAGTGAACAATACGACGTGATTATAATCGGTACGGGTGCCGGCGGGGGAACATTAGCGTATACGTTAGCTCCTAGTGGGAAGAAAATCCTTCTGATTGAACGAGGTGATTATTTACCGCGTGAACAGGATAATTGGAATAGTCATGCGGTTTTTGGCGATCATAAATATAAGGCTCATGAAACATGGCATGACAAAGAGGGTAAAGATTTTCATCCTGGGATTCATTATTACGTTGGTGGCAATACTAAGTTTTATGGTGCAGCATTGTTGCGTTTTCGCAAAGAAGATTTTGGTGAATTACGGCATCACGGCGGGCTTTCTCCGGCATGGCCAATCAATTATGAAGATTTAGAACCGTATTATACGAAAGCTGAACATCTTTATCAGGTGCATGGCGCCCACGGTATAGATCCTACAGAATCTCAAGCTAGCGCTCCATATCTTTTTCCTCCGGTGAGCCATGAACCCCGTATCCAGGAACTGCATGATGATCTTTTGAAATCAGGGCATAAACCTTTTCCTCTGCCTCTGGGGATTATGCTTAATGAAGCTGATCGTGAGCAGAGTCGTTGTATCCGCTGTGCGACGTGTGATGGTTTTTCTTGCATGATTCATGCCAAATCCGATGCGCATGTCATCTGCGTTGAGCCGGCATTAAAATTTCCCAATGTGACACTTTTAACTAACGCCAAGGTCATGCGCTTGGAAACAGATGCAAGCGGCAGGCAAGTAACCAAGGTGCATGTGGATCGAGCCGGACAAAAAGAGGAATACAGCGCCCATCAGATAGTTTTATCGGCGGGGGCGATTAATTCAGCGGTGCTTTTGTTTCAGTCCGCCAATGAAAAACATCCTTATGGTCTAGCGAACTCTTCAGGAGTCGTAGGACGGTATTATATGTGCCATAATAATTCCGCATTGATTGCGATTTCCAAGAAGCCCAATCCGACGGTGTTTCAGAAGACGTTAGGTTTAAATGATTTTTATTTTGGATGTGAGGATTGGGAATTTCCGCTGGGGCATATTCAAATGCTTGGAAAAACAAATGCTGAAATTTTAAAAGCCGACGCGCCGGTTTTTGCTCCGCATTTTGCTTTGGATTTTGTTGCCAGACATTCTTTGGATTTCTGGCTTACTTCCGAAGATCTTCCCGACCCTGATAATCGCGTCACGGTGAACCGTAAGGGAGAGATTACATTGAACTACACACCTAATAATATAGAAGGACACGCACGGTTAACCGCTAAGTTAAAAGATATGCTTGATCATCTCGGCTGTGAAAATCACCTGTTTCCTTCAAGTATTTATTTAGGACAAAGGATTCCACTTGCAGGAACAGCTCACCAATGCGGAACGATCCGTTTTGGATCTGATCCTCAAACATCCGCGTTGGATGTCAATTGCAAGGCGCATGATCTGGATAATTTGTACGTCGTCGACGGGAGCTTTTTTGCGTCTAATTCTGCCGTTAATCCCGCTCTTACGATCATGGCTAATGCCTTACGCGTAGGTGATCATCTTTTAGAGAGATTAGGATGTTAAACAGGTTCTAACCTTCTTTAGCCAGCGACCCCATTTTTATAACCTTTTATATGGTTTTACAAAGCCTTGTAAAAGGTTTTCGTTTTTTAAAGAAGTCTGTAAATGCCATTTGACTTTGTTGGTAAATATGGTATTCTTGTAATGTTTCTATATGGAAACATATGTTTCTAAATGGAATAGGACAGAAATGCTAAAAGGATCCGAACTTAACATATTGAATTATTTGACCGCCACTTTGGATGGGAAGGGCTTTATATCCCAGATCGCCCGGGACACCGGTATCAGCAAGGGAGAGGTTAGCAAGGCCGTTAAAGTCCTTAAAGATTGTGGGCTGGTTTACTCCGAACAAAGCGGACGGAATATGGTCTGCCATGTTGACCGGCGTTTGCCGGTCTTTGCCCGGTTGCGGACGGCTTTTAACCTTATTGAAGTGATTTCTAAGACGGCGTCTTTGCGAAAATATGCAGATAAGATTGTTCTGTTCGGAAGCTGTGCTCAAGGGACTGATACGGTAGACAGCGATATCGATCTTTTAGTTATTACGGGGGACAAGTCAAAGGTTGATAAGGCGGCACGGGCAATTAAGTGTGCGCGGCCCGTTCAATGGGTGATCAAAACACCGCAGGAATATGTAGTTTTAAACAGTAAGGAAAAGGTCTTCGCCGAGGAGATCAGCAAAGGGATTATTCTGTGGGAGGCGCATGAAACTACCTGAGTTTGATGATTGTTTAAAAAGAGGGAAGATCGTTAAGTTCCCACCTGCAAAGAAGCTGGCGGCTAAAGAATTAGACGTGGCTAGAGCTGATCTGGTCGTGTCTCAGCAAAGTTTGAAGCAAAAGAATCATAAATGGGCGACCGTCCAGGCGTATTATACGATGTTCCATGCGGCCCGGACACTGTTGTACCATAAGGGCTATCGGGAAAAGAGTCATTATTGCCTGATCCAGGCTATGAAGGCGTTTTACGTTAGCGAGGGAATTCTTGAGATGCGCTTGGTTGAGAGTCTGCAAATGGCCAAAGCCATGCGGGAAGGTGCGGATTATGAGAATACCTTTGATGCAAAGAGTGCTAAGGCGCTTGTGGAGCAGGCTGAGGAGTTTCTAAAAGTCGCCGAAGAGGTCATTAAATAGGTTCTAACCTTCTTAAGCCAGCGACTCCAGTAATTCTTATGCGGGGAAACCCGAAAGACAATCGAAAGCCTTGGGTGTCGTTGATGCCCAAGGCTTTTTGCGTCTTTTGAATCTGTTAGGATTTAGGGGTATAAAAGAAGATTAATTAGATAGATTTTGTCTTATTTGGTTTAGGAATAAAGAATCTGGATATTTCAACAATGGATAAGATAATTAATAAAATAAAGAGAGCAATGAATAAAGGTTTAGTTTTGAGTACGTTATGAGAGGAAGAATGATGAAGATATGCTTTCGAAGGGATGAGCATGGCTAATAGCGATCCAGTTATCCAAAAACCAATCATGATTCCTGAAGAAAGACCCCATTGTTTTACAATCAATTTCCATCGTCGAAGACTGCTTTTCCCTCGCATTAATCGAGGCAGCTCGCGAATGGGCATACAAATAGCACTCATTAAATAAAAAATACCGCCTATACCTGTTCCTGGAAGACCTGCAACCATTTTAATGTCCTTTCTCGTACACTTTAAAAGATTTTCTTAAGATCCATTCACTAAATATTGCTTCTAACATAAATATTCCATTTACTGTTCTTAATACAAAGAACGCTGGAATGCTGCTGAGCACTTTGAACACTTCTTTTCTTTTGATAGCCACTGTTAGCGTGGGAATTAAAATAGCTGGGATATCGATGATATACCCAATGAGAAAAAGTGGATTACGAAAGTAAATGGCTAAGATGGGTATAAGAATAAGGTAGGCAAAGGAGGCAATGACAGCATCCCATAGAGAAACAGCAACCATTGAGCGTAAATATTTGATATGAGAAATACTTTTCCAATGCAACTGGACATTTTGAATAAAACCATGTGACCATCGTTTCAATTGTTTACTCATAAAAAGAAAATTATGCGGTTCAATAGGATAACAGACGGCATCCGCAATAAATCGAACCTTATGATTCGATTGATAGAGGGTCCAGGTTAAATCCATATCCTCAGCCAAGGTGCGTAAAGACCAACCTCCGTTTTCTTTCAGAATATCTGTGCGGTACATAGAAAAACATCCGGAAGAAATAAGAGGCTTTTCATAATAATCTTGGATGGGTTTAAAAAAGGTAAAGGCAAAAAGATATTCAATATATCGCCCTCTTTCCCAAAGGGATCTTACATAGCGTGGGATTACAAAACCACAGGCAGCAGCAACCCTATTATCTGAAAAAGCAGGAATTAATTTCTCAATGGCATCAGGAGCCAACATAGTATCTGCATCGATCGCCATCGTATATTCTGTATGGATATCTTTAAGCGCATAATTTTGCGCTCCAGCTTTGGATCCTGTGTTCAGGGAAGGTCGTAAGACTTTAACACCTAGATCCAAAGCCACTTGGGAAGTGTTGTCTGTGGAGCAATCGTCAATAACAACAATCTCTTTAACCTGTACTGTTTGATTTTGAACGCTTCTAATGGTGTCTGCTAAGCTTTTAGCTTCATTATAAGCAGGAATAATAACAGTTAAGGGGCAGATTTTCGGTAGCGTGGTACGAACGGGTTCAACTTTTGTGAATACAGGTGTTTCCATAGTTAATTAATAGATTTGATTAGTTTAAATGTCTAATAAGTCGAATAATCTAATGGAGAAGAGGGCATAAGTCAAGCGTTTAACCTAAAAGGGAGGGGAAATATCAAGGCTAAAAATATTTTAGAAGGTTTTCGAGGAATGAAGGCAGATATACCGTCTATTAATCAATTAAAGCGGTTCTTACGCTGTGGATGCTCGTATTGTGTTAATAAATACTGGAGGATCGGGGAGCAATCAATACAATTCGTCAAGTCAGTATCATCAAGGTGAATTGAATTTAACAACTAAATAAAAGTGCCCTAGTTATTAGAGCTAGTTGTGACCGCATAAGTTGTAAATAGTTTTTCTTTTAGCTAAACGATTGAGTAATTTCTAGGTGACGAGTTCAACCTGCCATTTGCTATTAACCCAAAGTCCAATAACTTCTTGATCTGGCCAAAGGGGTTTGAGGCGCTTGACAGCATCAATGATTTCTTGATGGTGGCTTTCTTCATCAATAGGGTTACCGCGGCAATCATGGTGACCCACCACAAAAAGACGGGTGGATTTGTTGAGGTTAACGGAAACCTTGATACTTCGTAAAACTTCAGAAATATCTTCCTGTTTAGCTAAGACACCATCCATACCTGCTTCTGTGATTACATCGACGAAGTCGACAGGGTAATTGTCTTTGATCCATGTGAGTACCGGTAACTGCACACGGCCGTCCATGCAATTTAAACAGGTGGCGCGCATCTCCATATTTAATACTCCTTATAAAGTCTGTTAGATTTTAAAACGCCGCAATTATAGCATGTGGATTTAATTATTCAAATTATCTCTAAGGACAAAGGGGAGTAGTCTATTTTTTATGAGGAGCAGTATTATTTCTAATTCCTTATGCTATACTTCTCGGGAGAAGTTGTCTGATAAATGGAGATCAAAATATATGGATTTGGGAGTACAGTTAATAGTTATAGGTGTCATGGTGGTCATTACTGCTATTTTTGCAGCCTTTGAAATGGCTTTGGCTTCAATATCGAGGTTTAGATTAATAGCTTTAGTAAACATGAAAAGACCAGGTGCCAAGGAAGCTTTGTTTATGAAAGACCGTATGGAAGGGTCTTTGGCGGTTGTTCAGTTGGTCGTCACTTTAGCGGGAGCAATCTCTGCAGCCATGGGTGGTTTTGGAGCTGATAAATATCTTTCTCCTATTTTAAGCGAACATTGGGGGATGTCTCGTTCTATTGCTGATATAGTTTCTTTAGTTTTTCTTATTATACCGTTAAGTTGTTTGACGATCATTTTTGCGGAATTAATTCCAAAGACCTACGCGATTAAACATCAGGTGAGGGTATGTTTAGTTCTATCTCCAATCATGAAGGCTTTAGCATTTACAATCTATCCTATTATTAGTGTCATTGAGAAAATAGTTAAACGGGTGATGACTTTTTTAGATCGTTTGCAGAATTCAAAGGAGCAGGTAGAAGAAAATACAGGGTTACATGAATTAAATGCAGCAGTGTCCTTAGCGCGCACCTCTCGTTTATTAGGGGTACGTGAAGAAAAGATTGTATTGTCAGCGGCACAATTATCCAGACGAACGGTTAAAGAGATCCTTCTTCCTATTGCTGATGTATCGATGATTCCTTTAAATGCTAGTTTAACAGATGCTTTGATTAGAGCGCATACGGATATGCATACGCGTTTTCCTGTTTGTAGAGAAGAGGGAAATCCACAAACGATCGAAGGGTATATCAATTTTAAAGATATTATGGCTGGTTTAAAACTTAATCCTTCAGATCCAAGTATCAAGGGGATTATGCGTCCGATTAAAATAGTATTATCTCAAGCACCAATCTCCCAAGTATTAGAAGAGATGATAGGGGAGAAGCTGCACATTGCCATGGTTTCTTCATCGGATCAGAGGATCGTAGGGATGGTTACTCTAGAAGATATTATTGAAGAGTTGGTTGGAGAAATTGAAGATGAATTTGATCGGATGCCTAATTATATTCATCCGTATGGAACGGCTGGATGGCTGATGGGGGGAGGGGTTAGCATGGGTGTCTTTGTACAGACAGTTGGTAAGGCGTGGCCGACACTTTTACCAGAGGAAGAGAAGATGAAATTAGCGGATTGGTTTGCACAGATGACAAAAAACACCCCTCTTAAAGGCAGTGAAACAATAGAAGCTAATGGTGTTCAGATTATTGCTAGAAAATTAAGACGTAAGAAATTGGGAGAAGCTATTGTAACTTTGATTGTGTGAGGGTACGATATTATTATATTTTCTTAGTTAAATATTTATAGGAAACAGGTGTTTATGTTAAAAACATTTCAATTATTAAATAATCGTTTGTGTGAAACCACCCCAGATAAAAGTAGTATTTTTGTTTATATTTGTCCTAGTGACAAAGAGAAGACTGATTTAATGACTGATTGGAAGGTGGATGAGCATACTCTTAATTCTTCTTTGGATCCTGATGAATTGGGACGTATTGAGTTTGAATCTAATCATTTGGCAGCCATTATCAAAAAGCCTAAGAAATACAGTGTCACAGATAATTTTGTGTTTAAAGTTTTTTCTGTCGGTTTATTTCTTTATACAGACAAATTAGTAGTTGTTCTAGGAGAAGATGATTTTAATTGGGAAAATCGTATTTTTAGTAAAGCCAACTCTGTTCGAGATGTTTTCTTACGCATCATTTATCACTGTGTTGTTCATTTTGAAGATCATTTGAAGGTGATTCGTAAAATATCAGAAGAATTAGAAGGAGAAATTAATCAGGCGGTAACTAATAAAGATCTTTTGCACATGTTCAAGCTGAGCAAAGGTCTTGTTTATTATCTTGATGCGATTAATTCTAACAGTAAGGTGATTGAACGACTGAAAATGCATTCTGCAAAGCTGTCCTTTGATAATGATGTGAATGATTTTCTAGATGATTTGATCATTGAAAGCAGCCAGTGTTATCAACAAGCGGATTCCTATATTGATGTTCTCTCTGGAATGACGGATGCATTAGCATCCATTATTAATAATAATCTTAATATCCGCTTAAAACGGCTCACCGTTGTATCTATTTGTATTATGACTCCCACCTTTGTTGTAAGTCTTTTCTCGATGAATGTGCCTTTACCCTTGCCTCAAAGCGGCACCCTGGTTTCATTTTGGATTGTTATGGCCATGGCAGTGGTATCTGTTGCTGTGCTTTTAGTTATTGGTTACAAGAAGAAACTTTAAAGAGTCTCTTTATGAATGAAATAAATCGTTATAACGAATGGATGTTGAGTAAAAATAGTCAATGGGAGGCTAAATGCACTCGCTGTGGAGCTTGCTGTGGTTCATTAGAAGATCCCTGTGAGAATCTTCGTAAAAGTGAAGCGGGTCAATATTTTTGTACTGTTTATGAACGGCGTTTTGGCAGGTGGCGTACGGTCTCTGGAAAAGAGATTAACTGTCTTCCTATCCGCGAGAAATTAGCTCAAGGCTATTCTTGGCCCGGCGATGAACACTGCGGGTATAAGAAGTAAAGATTTCAGAAATTAATTTGGTATGAATATGGGGGGAGAGTAATATCTCCATATTAAAATGGTTATTAGTGATGAACAAAATAAGCGAAGCAAAATATTCAGAGGAAGAAGTCCGAAAATGTGTCTGCCTGCTTGAAGATTTAGTCAAGGATGGGTATGAGATGGCCCATCTCTCTCCGGAGCTTAGAATTGCTTTGTTGACTGTGGCTGGTTATATTTCTCGTCCTAACAGAGAAGAATTTCGTAAAAGAAAAAATGAATGTAGAAAGCTAAAGAAGCAAAAGGTTGAAGTTCATGAGCGCAAGGTGAGGGCTGCAACAGGCATTCGCTCAGCTCGTACAGCTGCTGTCTTTAGCGCTCCGCTGCAGATTACCGATGCTAATGGGGAATCAAAAGATCTTCAATTAATCAAGTCGCGTGCTTGTTATATTTGTAAGGTGCAATTTTCAAAACTGCATTTCTTTTATGATTCGATGTGTCCTATCTGTGCAGAGCTTAACTATGCTAAGCGTTTTCAGAGCGCATCATTGGCCGGCCAAGTTGCTCTAATCACAGGTTCTCGTCTAAAAATTGGTTATCAATCGTCTTTAATGATGTTACGCGCGGGAGCCTTGGTTATTGCAACTACACGTTTTCCTATCGATTCTGCCTTGCGTTATTCTAAAGAGAAAGACTTTGAACAGTGGAAGAATCGTCTACATATTTATGGTTTAGATTTGCGGCATACTCCAAGCGTTGAATTATTTTGTAATTATATTGAACAAAAATATGATCGTCTAGACTTGTTAATAAATAATGCTGCGCAAACAGTTCGTCGTCCGCCAGGTTTTTATGCACATTTGATGGCGAATGAAATGCAATCTTTTCAGAGTTTTCCAGAAGATGTTCAGTTGCTTCTTCGTCCTTTTGAAGAATGTAAGAAAAAATTAATTTCCAACATCAAATCAAGCGCGACTGATTTAGTGCCAGCTCTTGCCTGGGATGGTAAGGTGACAGGTTTAGGGCTTACAGCTTCTGCAAGGCTTTCACAGCTTCCCTATACCCATGATCAGGCCTTAGCTCCAGAGAAAGTTTTTCCAGTTGGAAAACTAGATGCGGATTTACAGCAAGTCGATTTGCGCGAAACCAATAGCTGGCGATTAGGGTTAGGCGATATTCAGACGTCAGAGATGATTGAGCTTCAGCTGGTCAATTCTATTGCTCCTTTTGTTTTGTGTAATAAATTGTCCTGGATGATGAAAAGAAACAATACAGGAAAGAAACATGTTGTAAATGTATCGGCGATGGAAGGGAAGTTTCATCGTTATACAAAAACGGATAAACATCCGCATACGAATATGGCTAAAGCGGCATTGAATATGCTGACACACACTTCGGCTAAAGATTTGGTTAAATATGGTATTTTTATGAATGCGGTTGATACGGGATGGGTGACGGATGAAGATCCTGCTGCGTTATCCTTGCGAAAACAAGAAGATCTTGATTTTCAACCTCCTTTAGATATTGTCGATGGAGCCGCTAGAGTTTGTGATCCGTTTTTTAACGGGATTTTGACGGGAGAGCATTGGTGCGGCAAGTTCCTTAAAGATTATTTTCCGGTTGATTGGTAATTTTATGAGTGAAATTGTTTGGAATAAAGATGTTCAAGAAAGATTTGATCAAATGATTGCTAAGATTCCAGTTTTTCTGCGTCCAATAGCTCAACGTAAGGTTTTAAAGAAAATAGAGGTGTTAGCTGCGAAAGAAAACAGGAGAGAGGTTTCAGAGAAAGATTTGGTTGATGCTTTTTTCTTGGAGACACCTTTTGGCTTTCATGGGCCCATGAAGACAGATATGCAAACGCTTGGGATTGATTATATGAAATATGGGTACGAGAAATAACAATGTTTTGTATCTCTCTAAAATTCTTGGTAATATAGTACCAAGTTAATAAAGGTTTATTTAAAAGATTCATGAGAAAAGGGTTTACACTCTTAGAGTTACTGATTGTTATTTCAGTATTGGTTATTATTATTAATATTGCTATCCCACGTTTTAAGGGGATGCGGCAAAACGGTCAGTTAGCCAGGGTTAAAGGAGAATTAGAAACATTAACTGCTGCTTTGGAGTCCTATAAGATTTTTGATTCATCTCTTAAGTATCCACCAACCACTACAACGGTAACTGCTACTTATTTAGCTGGATTTAGTCCTAATATTACGAATGTTCTTTACGATCCTTTTGGTGCTACAGCAACGACCGAATATAATTATATGGCTTCTTCTAATGGAAAGTATTATGTGGTTTGGTCTGCTGGATTTTCAGGACAACTCCAGCCATCTGCTATTTCAGATACTGGGGTTATTACTTTCTAAAAAATGGGTAAGTTTTTTAAATCCAGGAGATTGAAAATGAAGTTAATAAGATTAGTAGTTGTCGTTTTGTTTACTATTTCTCTGGTATCAATAGCCATTCTAGTTGTGGCTGCTAATAAAGTTCCTTATCGTTCTAATGGTAATTATGCAGGTTAGACAAATTTATTTCTTAAGATTCGTTTGATTTGAATTTTATTTTTAGAAAAAAGATATTTTTCTTCCTTAAGGGGTTGCAAGCCCGTGTAAACTTTTCATAGTATAATTGATTGCTGGATTAATGAAAATTTGTAATTATTGGAGAGCTAAATATGGAAGGTCATAATATTTTAACATTTGTTGGATTCTTCTTCGCGGGATTGGCGGTCAATCTGACACCGTGTGTTTATCCGATGCTAACGGTTACGGCCTCCTTATTTAAACCTCGTTCAGGGGAAACGATTAAGCACTCCTTCGGGAAAGCTTTGGTGTATGTATTAGGAATTGCTTTGATGTATAGCACCTTGGGTTATTTTGCTGCTTCAACGGGAAAAATTTTTGGTGCAGCTTTGCAAAGTACGTGGGTATTATTAGCTGTGGCTGTCATGATGTTTACTCTTAGCCTATCGATGCTTGGACTTTTTCAATTAACCGTCCCAACAGAATTGCTTAGTCGCTTAAGTGGTTTACGTAAGGCTAATTATATTGGATTATTCTTTTCAGGGATGTTTGTTGGTATTTTTGCAGCGCCTTGTATTGGCCCTCCAGTACTAGCTTTACTGGCGGCGGTCGCTAATAACGGAGATCCTAAATTTGGTTTCTCTGCATTCTTTGTATTTTCTTTAGGACTAGGTTTCCCCTATCTTTTGTTAGGAACCTTTTCATCTTTAATCAGTAAGCTTCCTAAGGCAGGAGGATGGCTGATTTGGGTGGAAAGAATCTTTGGTGTCATTTTGTTAGGTTTTGCTGTGTTTTATTTGTCGCTTGCTTTGCAGTGGCATTTACCTGGTCAGCAAAATAAGCAAGATATTTGGCAGAAGTATAGTGATCAAAAATTACAAGAAGCAATCGCGGATCATAAACCTGTGATTATTGATTTCTTTGCAGAATGGTGTTTGGGTTGTCATGAATTAGATAGAAATGTATTTTCTAATTCTAAGATCAAAGAACAGCTTTCTCAAGTCACCGCTCTTCGAGTGGATGCGACTAATATTGACTCTGCTCCTATATCAGCATTGATCGATAAATATGCTGTTGTGGGTTTACCCACAGTAGTCTTTTTAGATCCAGATGGTTATGAAGTCAAATCATCGAGGGTAGAAGGATCAGAGCCGATCAAAGAGTTTCAAAAATCATTGGATACGTGGGCAGATAAATCAAAGATTCATTTAAAGAAGTAAGCGAGGTTTTATGCGAAATATAATTTTAATGATGGTGTTTTTATCCATCTGTCTATGGAATGCACAGGCAAAGGGGGATGATATGAAGGGTTCGTATGCTGACAAGATTCGAATTTTTGATGTTAAGAGTAATTCTTATGAAATGGTGGACCCTGTTGTTAAATCAGATGATGAATGGAAAAAGATTTTAACTAATGAACAATATAAGGTTACTCGTGAGCATGGAACAGAACGTGCATTTTGTGGTCTTCCCAACAAAGGACATAAGAATGGTATTTATAAATGCATCGGTTGTGGAACGGATTTATTTCTTGTAAAACAAAAATTTGAATCTGGAACAGGCTGGCCGTCTTTCTGGAATCCTGTTGCCGAAAGTAATGTTGGTTATAATGAGGATGTTGATTTTGGTATGCATCGAACAGAGGTTCATTGTGCAAGATGTCAGTCTCATTTAGGTCATGTGTTTGATGATGGCCCGCCACCGACAGGTAAACGTTATTGCATTAACTCAGTATCTTTAAAATTTGTGGAGGATAAATAGTGACAGGCACTAATTATTTTCAAAGAACCGTTTTAACATTTTTTATATTAATTAGTGCCTGTCACTATTTATATGCTCAAGGAGATGTTATGAAGAAGGACCAACAGGGAATTGAAAAAGCAACATTTGCCGGTGGATGTTTTTGGTGTATGCAGCCATTTTTTGATCGTCTCAAAGGAGTTAAGGGAACTTTTGTGGGGTATACAGGGGGTCATACAGACAATCCAACGTATGAAGAAGTTTCTTCTGGTGAAACAGGTCATGCAGAAGCGATTGAAGTAATTTATAATCCTAAAGAAGTTTCTTATGAGAAAATATTGAATATTTTTTGGCATAACATTGACCCAACGCAAGAGAATGCTCAGTTTGTGGATCGTGGAACACAGTATCGTAGTGCTATTTTTTATCAGAATGATGAACAGAAGCGTATTGCTGAACAATCTAAGAAGGATTTGGCAGCGTCGGGGAAATTCGCTAAACCAATCATGACAGAGATTGTAGCGGCATCTAAGTTCTATCCAGCGGAAGATTATCATCAAAAGTATTATCAAAAAAGCGCCATGCGTTATCAAATGTATCATGACAATACTGGTCGTGAGGAGTTTAAAGAAAAATATTGGGGTAAGCAGAATTAGTGCCTGCCTGTCGGTAGGTCGAGTACTATCTATTTTAAATGCAGAATTTCGTTTTGAAGGTCTTGGAGTTTGATGTTTTCGTGACTTATTTTTAAGATATTTTGAATCTCTGACATAGCTTTTTTTGTTTCTTTTAGTTTTATAAAACAGAATATCTTGTTTTTATAAATTCTGATATCAGGTGGATTTATTTTCCGAGCCAAGTCTAAATCTTTAAGGGCCAATTCATATTGTTCGATGGAATAATAAATTCCGCTACGATTAACAAGAGCTCTAAAATTATAAGGGGCAATTCTTAAAGCCTTGTTTAAATCAGTTAAAGCTTCTTTTATTTCTCCTTTTTCCATTAATAAAATACTTCGTTCAATGTAGGCGTCTTCAAAATCAGGCTGATATATAATTGTTTGATTGAGATCGGAAAGGGCGGCTTCATAATTTCTATGTTTTGTATAAAATTGGGATCGTATGACATAGGGGGCGTAGTATTTGGGACTCAGTTCAATGGCTTTATTCAGATCTTCCAAGGCTTGCTTTTCATTTTCTAATCCGTCGTAAGATTCTGCTCGACAAAGATAATTTTTGTAATCTAAAGGATTAAGAGCGATAGCTTTATTAAGAGTAATTATTGCTTGCTGATAGCGGTGAAAAATATTGTAAGCATTGCCTAAATTGCTTAAGACTCGTTCTTTATGAGGAGATTTCTGAGCAGTATCTTCCCAAAGAGTTAGGGGATTTCTCCAAACATCATTACGTTTAAAACTTGTGAAGGACAATAGGCCAATGAGGCAGGCGAATAGGATTATGAAGCTTATGCGGTGACGAATAAGAATAAATAGCGAAGTAACCAAGAATAAAAAGAAGCCGAATGAAATAAGGTATAATTTATGTTCAAAAATGATATTTTTTCGAGGGGCTAAGTTAATAGAAAAAGTAATAAGTATCCATGCTAAACCAAAAGCAATTAATGGAAAATTTTTACGCAACTTGATAATTAAAAAAGAAATAAAACCAATGAGAAGTAAACCAATGAAGGTTAACGGAGGAGAAAAAAGTCCTGTTGAAAGAGGGTAGTCGTAATCAATATTTTGATGAATGGGGCATATTAATAATCGAAGGAAGGTTAAAAAGACGCGTAGTTGAGTCAGTAAATATTTGCCTGCTGTAATGGTGTCGCCATCGTGAGATTCTGAAAGAGTGGGAGGGAAATGAAAGAAAATATTTAAATCTACTCTTACTAATTTCATAAATAATAGAAAAAATATAATTCCTAAACAAAGAAAGATGCTCCAAGATATTTTTTTTGATAGAAAATTTTTTAAAAAGTCTTTATTCCAGAAAATATATTCAATAGCCAATATTGTTAAGGGGATTGTAATGGCGGTTTCTTTGGTCAAAATTCCTAAAAGTGCAAAAACGCCGGATGAAATAAGGAGAAATGTTTTCTGTAGGGTTGAAAGAGAAATACGAGCGTGAAGATAACAATAAATGCTAGATAGATAAAAAAGGGTAGCCATGGATTCAAAGCGTTGAGAGATATAGGTTACGGCTTGAGTCTGTCCAGGGTGAACTAAAAAAAGAAGAGCGACTAAGAATGGTAATTCTTGTACCACTGGATTTTTTGTAGGAAACCAGCCTGCAATTTTAAAAAGTACCCTTGTGGTGAACCACACTAACCCTACTGTTATTAAATGGACAAGGAAATTAAAAACATGGTAGCTGTAAGTGTTTAATTGGCTGAAGTAATAATTACAAGCAAAGGAATAAATTCCTATTAGACGTGTTTTTGGTAAGGCTTCCCAGGCGTGATGGATGTTCTGGAAATTTTTAATGGAGGAATTTAGGATAATAAATTCATGGTCATCAAATACAAAATCAAAACCAAAGGTTTTGGCGTAAATAGCTAGGCCACCAATTAGGAGAATAAAGCAGCGTAAAGGAAAATACCAAATGCTCATTAAACCCAATAGTACTCTCAAAAAACTCTTCTGCAATTCATTTTATAGGATAATTTAAGAAGGTAAGAATAATTGAAATTCTTATTGTTTGTCTATATATATATATATAAAATCAATACGTTTATAAATATATGCTTATATCGTTTTTTCATCTGGGGATTAGCTAATCTTCATGCAATGGAAGGCTTTCGCTTGAATCAATTTATAAGGCATTTTCTTATTATTTTGATATTTCTTGGTTTTATTACAGATCAGTCTGTTTTATATGCTGATTCAGAAGTAACGCATAGAAGAAAGCATCATCATTTAGCTCAAGAAGCTCCTCTTGCAACTGTTGACTCAGAAGTTTCAACAACTGAAGGGGGGAAGTCTTTGTTAGATTCAACGATTATTTCTTCAGCTTCTTCAGAGGAGAATACTTCACAATCTGCACAAAAAGTAACCATGTCATTAGACCAACTCATTTCGATTGATTATCATAATGCGAATTTGAGCGATGTTCTAAAGGCTATTGCCTATTCTTTCAATGTCAATATGGTTTTAACCAAGGACATTTCTGGTAAGGTTTCTGCCAATCTAAAAGATTTAACTCTTGAAGATGCTTTAAATGCGATATTGAATGTTAATAATTATGCTTTTATGCGAAAAGGTAATATTGTTTATATTATGCCGATAGCGGATATGCAGCCTTTGACTGAATCCATCCCTTTAAATTATCTGGCTGCTAAAGATGCAAAAGGTTTAGTCAGTAAATCGGTGGCTAAGGGAAGTGTTGAAGCTAATGAAGATACTAATAGTTTGATTGTTCAAGGAACTCCAGCAGAAATAGAAAACATCAAAGAAGTTATTAAGATTGTTGATGTGCCACCTGTTCAGGTTTTGATTGAAGTCAAGATCGTGGATATTAATAAGGCAGATGAACAAAAAATAGATAATGCTGTTTCCCTGCTATATTCTGCCGGAAAAACCGGAGCATTATTTACTAAGTATAGCCCAGGGGGAAACTCTTCAACAGATAGAAATGGGGCAGTAGCACCATTAGATGCTGTTGGTGGTGATCAAGGCGCGTTTTCTGTTGCTCATCGTTCGAAGGATCTTCTTTCTCAATTCTCAATTAATGCTCTGATTACACAACACAAGGCGCGTGTTCTGGCTTCGCCATCTATTTCTACTTTGAATGGTCGTGAAGCTAGTATTACTATCGGTGAAAAACGTGCATACACTTCTTCGAGTAATGCTAATGCTGCTGGTTTACAGAGCACTACGGCGTTTGTTGATGTTGGAATTAAACTTAAGGTATTGCCGATTGTCTCGCCAGATGGATGGATTACTATGAAGGTTCATCCGGAAGTTTCAACATTTTTAGGAGCCATTGGTGGTACTCCGGATATTTCTACCCGCGAGGCAGATGCTACGGTTCGTGTTAAAGATAATCAAACAATTGTTATCGGTGGATTAATTAGTAAGAGCGATATTCGTGACAACGATGGCATTCCTTATGTAAAGGACATTCCTTTTTTAGGCAAGCTTTTTGAGGGGCATAATACGAAGAATGACAATACAGAGTTAGTTGTTTTTATTACACCGCATATTATTCCTATGCCTGACCAAAATTTAATAGCAGAGCATCATTCGATAGATTCTTTGTATACTCAGGATGTGGATATGCTTTTAGGAATTTTAAATTATGCGGATAGTTTAGAACAAGATAAATCGAAAGATTATGCAAAGAGTCTTTATTTAACCAGTGAGCAGATT
>JAYTXU010000068.1:0-9103 GCA_043742785.1 Candidatus Omnitrophota bacterium | reverse complement strand
GGCTTCCGCATAATCTAATTCTTCTTTGAAAGGACCATAAAACTCTGTAAGCAGTTTTTCAAAAGTAGTTACCCCTTCTTCAATCTCATCTAACCCAGCTTCCATATGTACGGTAAAACCAATATCCATAATCTTCTTAAAATATTCTACCAATAGTGTACAAATTTTAATTCCTAAATCTGTAGCATCAAAATATCCCCGTTCACGCAAAACATAATTACGAGCAACCAAGGTTCCAATAATTGATGCATAAGTACTGGGACGACCGATACCCTGTTCTTCTAATGCTTTAACCAAACTTGCTTCCGAAAATCGAGCCGGTGGCTTAGTAAAATGCTGAGTATTCTTAAGATCTTGTAGTTCTAAAACATCCCCCTCTTTATAAAAAGAAGAACTAAGTTTCTCTTGTTCTTGATCTTCAGTATCTTTATAAACAGATAAATAACCTCCAAAATTTAATATAGAACCTGAAGCACCAAAAGTAAAACGGCCAGCGACCACTTCAATCTTAGTTTGATCAAAAATAGCAGGCATCATCTGACAGGCAATAAAACGTTTATGAATAAGGTTATACAAACGAAACTGATCTTCAGTTAAATAATCTCTTAGGTCTTCAGGCTTACGCAAAAGATCAGAAGGACGAATAGCTTCATGCGCCTCCTGAGCACTTTTTTTGGATTTGTATTTATTAGGAGATTCTGGCAAAAATTCCTTACCATATTCTTTCTTAATATAAAGACGAACCTTTTCGATCGCTTCATTAGCAATATTCACGGAATCGGTACGCATATAGGTAATTAACCCTACAGGGTCTTCTTCACCAATCTCGATGCCTTCATAAAGTTGCTGAGCAATAGACATCGTTCGAGAGGTGTTAAAACCTAATTTACCAAAAGCTTCCTGCTGTAAGGTAGAGGTAATAAAAGGTGCAGGAGCATTGCGTTTGGCTTGTTTCTTGTTAATAGAATTAATTTTAAAACTTTGCTGTTTAATTTCTTTAACAATTACCTTTGTTTGACCTTCTGCTTTTAAATCAACCTTCTTATCATCAATCTTCTCTAAAGTAGCCATTAAAACATCTTTAATCCCTTTTTTCTGCAAATCGACAACTATTTGCCAATACTCCAAAGGAATAAAAGCTTTAATTTCTGCATCACGATCAACAATTAAACGTAAAGCAACTGATTGAACACGTCCAGCGCTTAAACGAGAACCCACCTTCTTCCAAAGCACCGGAGAAATTTGATATCCAACAATACGATCTAATACACGACGAGCATTCTGAGCATCAACTTTTTTCATATCAAATTCTCTTGGATGCTCGAAAGCTTTCTTAACTGCTTCCTTAGTAATTTCATGAAAAACCACTCGTTTAACAATTTTACCCTTAGCAATATGTTCAACTAAATTCCAGCCAATAGCTTCCCCTTCACGATCAGGATCGGTTGCAATATAAATCTCATCACAACCTTCCGCATCTTTCCTTAATTTTGTTAAAGTTTTATATTTAGCGCGAACAATAATAAATTGAGGGGCAAAACCATTTTCAAGATCAACTCCTAATTTAGATTTAGGCAAGTCAATCAAATGCCCCATAGAAGCTGTGACTTTAAACTTATTTCCTAAAATCTTATTAATTGTTTTAACCTTTGCAGGAGATTCAACAATGACTAATGCTTTGGCCATGAATATCTCTTCCTTAAATTACGATCTTACGTAATATTGTCCAGGCAATTGTTTAATAACACCTTTAATCTCTAAATTTAACATCTTTTCCATTAAGATGCCAATCCCCCATTCACAACGCAATAAAAGATCATCAATATGCCTAGGTTCTTGACTAACAAGTTCATAAATCTTTCCTTCCTCTTGAGATAAATGAATTTGTATTGCCTCATCCATACGTTCACCAATTAATTGCTTTCTTATTTCAAGTCCTAACTCTTCTATAACTTCTTTAGCAGATAAAGCTATTTTAGAACCCTCTTTAATCAACTGATTAGATCCTTGAGAACTCTTTTGATCAATAGGACCAGGTACAACAAACACATCCCTGCTTTGTTCTAATGCAAAATCAGCTGTAATCAAGGCCCCCGATTTCTCGCCCGCTTCAATAACTACCGTTGCTAGACTTAAACCACTAACAATGCGATTACGTCTTGGAAAATTATAAGCTAACGGAGCCGTATTCATAGAGAACTCTGAAAGCATCAATCCATTTAAAGCAATTTCTTCAAATAACTTTTCATTTTCCTTGGGATAGATATGATTCAATCCACATCCTAAGACAGCGATGGTATTCCCTCGAGCCTTCAAAGCCCCCGTATGACTGGCTGTGTCAATTCCATAGGCTCCACCTGATGTAACCGTAAGACCGGACTGTGCAAGAAAATATCCAAATTCTTGCGCTATTTTTAACCCATAAGAAGAAGCTTTTCTAGAACCAACCAATGCTACTGAAGCAGAATCAAGAAGCTTTTTATTCCCTTTCGTATAAAGAACAATAGGCGCATGTTTGATTTCTTTCAATAAAGATGAATATTTCTCATCAAAAATAGTTAAAAACTCAACGCCATTTTTACGAAGGTAATTATATTCACCTTCTAAGAATTTGTCCTTAGGAAAATGAACTATATTTGTAACAAGATTTTGATTCAATCCATGCTCTAGAAGATCATTTTCTTTTTTTTCAAAAATCTTTTCAGGAGAAGAAAAAATAATTGTGAGCTTCCTTATAACCTCCCCTGACAAACCAGGAATGGCATTAAGAACCAACAGCGCTTCTTGAATTGTCATTTAATAAACTTTCTTGAGTATTTCTACAACCGGACCTTCGATGGAAGGATCAGAGGCATCAATAATAAAATCAGCCTGGTTGTAAAGGGGAAGTCTTTCTTCGAAGATTGCTTTAATACGAGCCTTGGGGTTAGGTTCATTGATTAAGGGACGAGTTTTGTCACCTTTAAGACGATTATAAAGTACTTCAGGATTAGCTTTTAAGTGAAATATAATACCATTTTTCTTTAAATTCTTCAAATTTTCTGGATTAAGAATAATTCCACCACCACAATCAATAATTACACCCTTCTTGCTACACAAAACTTTTACTACTTTATGTTCTAAAGCACGAAAGTACAACCACCCCTCCTCTTTAACAATATCTGCAATTGAACTTTTCTCCTTAGTTGCAATAATTTCATCAATAGAGAAACAGTCTATTTTCAATTTTTTAGCTAATTCTTTAGCAATCATAGTTTTGCCTGACCCCATCAATCCTATAAGTACTATGTTTTTAGTTAATTTCTTTAATCTCATATAACCTTAGATTTACGTGGAACAATAATCCACATAAGTATATAAAGAAAGATACCAAAACCTGCTAACAAAAAAAATAAAGAAAAAATAATGCGTACAATAGAAGGATCGAAATTAAAATATTCAGAAACACCACCACAAACACCACCTATTTTTCGATCATTTTCTACTCTATAAAGCTTCTTATTCACATTAAACTTTCTTTTATTGAGAAACTGGAATACTCAACGCACCTTTAGTTATTCCTCCCTGGTTACAATATATCTCCACATCAATTTGATCACCAGGAATTACCGTATAAATTAAATCAGTAACAAACTTATCCGATCTTGTTTGACGATTAAAATATAGATATTGTTTATCTTTTGAATTTCTCGTAATAATAACCGTACGAATATAATGCTTATTTAAATTATCAGTAATATGATCTGCTTCAAGGTGGATAGTGCCAGTACTGTCACTATAAGTCAACTGTAAATTAGTTACAGGCGTTGCCCAAACAGGAGTAAAACCAAAACTAAAAGAAATGAATAACAAAATGAAGCAAAAAAATTTCATTTATCTTCCTTATTTTAAATTATCAATAGACGGAATTGTCAGTTTAAATTTAGTAGCTAATGCTTTAATTTCAGCAATTAAAGCCTGATTATTTTTCTTATGTTCCAGCAAACCAATTAAATGGTATATCTTACGAATGGCCCATTCTTGAGCTATTTTTCTATCCCCTTTGGGAGCTAGCGAAACATCATCAGTAATCAAATACTGTTTAGTCCCATCTCGAGCATCTCCAAAAAGTTGCAAATAAAAAGACTTTTCGTTTGTATATAGACCATATAAAACAAATTCTGAACCCTTGAAAAGATCTGGAAGCACCTTTGGATAAATCTCTTTTTTATTAAGACCACTCACATAAGAACGCAAATCTAAAAGTACAGGATTCTTAATATGATTATACATCTTTAAAATACCCTTTTGAGGATCATTAGGAGAAAATTCTCCCCAACCACGATTGGTAAATGCTAAAAAATTTATAAAATATCTATCTAAAAACGTTCCAGAACCTAAAGCAAAAATAGAAGTTCGACCTTTATTAATTTCTGCAATCTGATTAATAACCTGTAATGGATTCTTTACTCCTGCTGTAGGTTGACCATCACTGAGTAAATAAATATATGTCGGTTTTATAATATTTTCTAAATTGATACTTTTTAAAACAGCATCAAAAATATCTGTGTCTAATCCAACTTTTATATTACCTAAAAAATTCATAGCTTTCTGAATATCAATAGCATTATTAGATAACGGCACCTCACTCATTTTAATAACTGTATTTCTAAAAACCAGAATATTAAACTTATCCTCTGCACTTAATTGACTTAAACAAGTTACAATACCTTTCTTAAACTCTTTTAGAATATCTGATCCGATACTATTAGAAGCATCCATTAAAAAGATGATCTCTTTAGGAATTGCTGGCAAGGTTCCAGGAATTTCACCAACTCTAATACTAAGTTTAAAATACTTAGCATGATCTAATGGGTCTTCGTACCTTAAAAGCGTGTATCCTAGAAAACTCTTAATATCTGTTGAATTTGAGCTGTTCTCAAAAGAAACTTTAGGATCATGACCTTGAAATTCATGAATCATAATAGATGAAAAAGAACTCCCCTGGTATCCCTTTGATTTTTCTATAGAAACCTTATAATCAGATGTTGCTAATTTAGAAGAAAGACTATTAAAATTTCCACCAGAGGAAACAACACTCTCTTTGAGAATCTCTTGAGCTGATAAAAGAGAAGCTTGTGTATTACGTTGAACAGTTGATGAAGGAGCTACCTCTACAAAAAATTTCTCTTTAATAATAGAAATATGATTAACACTAGAAACCAAGGGAATTCCTTGACTATTTTGTGGAGAAACAGCTAATTGCTGTAAAGAAAGCTCTGTTTGTTTCTGATCAGCATTAATCTTAGACACCTCAATTTCGGGTAATTTAATAAGATGCTTATCATAAACCTTCTCACCTTGTTTAGCTTTTGAGAAATCAGGCTGAGTAGAAATCTTAACATGAATTAATTTTACCTTCTCAACAGTCGAATGCCCTGCAACTTTAATAATACTAAATAAAGCCATTAAAAAGATTATTAAATGAAAAACAAAAGAAACAACTAAAGAAAATAATTTCTTATTCATTTGATCGTCTCAACAAACTCTTTGGCTTTTGAAACAAAAGAACTTTGAGGATAATCATCTAAAATTTGATGATACGCTGTCAAAGCTTCAGTATTTTCATTTAAATTCTGTAGAATTTCTCCCGCCCTCATTAAAGCTTTAGGAGAATATTCAGGATCTTTATAAAGCAAAGCAACCAACATATATAATTTCGCAGCCTTATTAAGATCTTTCTGAATTTCTAAAAGATGAGCCATTTCAAAACGAGCACGCATAGCTACAAAGTTATCTTGTGAATTATTACTAAGAGCATCTTCAAATGCTTTCTGAGCAGACTCAATATTTCCACTGGTAAATAAACACATCCCTTTACCTAAATAAGCTCGCCCCTTATATAAATTTTCTTCTTTCGCTTTAATGACATCATCATACATATTAATCGAACATTTATTGTCTAATCGATTAGCTTCCGCCATAAAAAATTCAATTCCTAGAGATTCTGATAATTGAGCAGGACGTTTTTGGGCTTCCAGAAGAACTTCTGTCATCCGTTTAGGATTGTTTTTTATCTGCCAATGCTCAGCTAACCATAAATAATTCTTAATAGTAAGATCATTAGGTGGAAAATTATGCGCAATCCAATCTAAATTTTCAGCCGCCATATCTTCATCTTTCTTTTGTAAATAAATATAAGCTACATTTTTATAGGCATAGAATTTAACCTCCGCGTTAGCACTTCCATTAATTATTACCGTGTAATTTTTAAGCGCCTCGTCTAAATTGTTGAATAATTGATAATTATAAGCTACTTTAAAGTAAGCTTGTTGCTTAATAGAATCATCCTCTACTTCTAACAAAGGTTTTAAAACAGCGATCGCCTGTTCATATTTCTGATCTTTAGAATAAATATCCCCCTCAGAAAGGATTAATTGAAATATTAGTTGAGAATGAGGGAATTGATTTTTAAAAAGCTCAGCTGTTTCTATTGCTTTATCTTTCGTATTTGATTGTTGATAAACATAAAACACATTATATAAAGCGTTTTCTTTTAATGAATCATCTTTGCTTTTTGTAAAACAATCCATAAACAAATTAACAGACTCATCGTTCTTGCCTTGTGCAAATCGAATATGAGCTTGTCCACAATAAGCGGTTGTTTTATCTGGGAAATCTTGAAGAACCTGCACATAAGAAGCCCACGCCTGATCATAATCTTTAAGATCCAAATAAGCTTCAGCTTTTAATAAAATCAATGCCCCTTTGGTATCTTTATCTACAACATTTTGTAAATCAATAAAAACAATAGATTCTCTAAATCGACCTAATTTAATTAACAAAGTTGTTTTCTTTAAAAGTGAAATATTCTTATCTTTGTCGTCTAAATTAGGAATAGACAAAAACCTATCAAGAATAGCTAGAGCATCATTATTCTCACCCTTTACAATATGAGCTTCAACTGCTGAAAGATGCACAGATGCAAAGCTCGAATCCTGAAAATTATCCTTAAATTGATCATTATAAAATGCTATCAATTTATCATATTGTTTATTTCTCAAAAGGGTCACATACCAATTAGTTACAGCATCTTTAATCCCTCTAACAAGAGAATAATTATCAACAATATTTTTATACATTTTAGCCGCTACATCATATTGTTCAGTTAGAAAAAATGCTTGAGCCTGACTCATAAGAATCTGAAATTTAACATCATCAGTAGTGGCAAACTCCAGTGCTTTGGTATATTTATCAATAGCTCCTTTATAATCAAATTCTTGAACCAATGCATTTCCCCATAAAATATACGATTCTGTCGTATACCCACCTGACTTTTCATTTTGTGTCGCCTTTTCAAAATTAATAATTGCATCTTTGAAATTCTTTTGAGACATAAAAACCTGACCTAAGAAAAAATACAAGGTCTCTATCAAAGGTTTTTGAATAGAGGTTACATCGACAGTCATTAATTTCGTTAAAGCACCATCAACGTCACCTTTTAAATACAAACTCTGTCCCCATCTTAAAAGAGCAAGCCCCTTATACTTTCCATTAGGAAATTTTTCCATAAGATTCTTGTAACAATTAATAGCTTTCTGATAATCTTTCAAAAAGAAATAACCATCACCTAATCCGATATAGACAGTTTCTAATAACAAACTTTGCGGATATAATTGAATAACTTCTTCATATTCTGAAACAGCCAACTTGTATTGTCCTTTATAAAGAAGCTGTTGAGCAAAATCAATTTGTTCATTTTCCTTAGTAAACAACTGTTGAGCCAGTATGATGTTAGGTGAAATGATGATTAAAAGCAGAGCTACAACCCAAATCTTTATAGAAATGATTCTACTTCTCATTTTTGACTTTCAGACGTAGCAAAAGAAATGTCTCGAATATTATTGTGAGCGCAAATATCCATCGCTTCAATAACATATTTATGGAAAGTTTTTTGATCAGCCCTAATAATAATTGATTGCGTTGGCGCGTATGCAGACAATTTCTGTAATAAATGATTTAAATCAGCGGAATTCAAAACATTTCCATTCACAATAAATCTTCCAGCAGTGTTAATATTAATTACAACTGCTGTCGATGAATTTTGTTCTTCTCTTGATTGAGACGAATCCGGGACCCGAATATCCATCTGAGATTCTATATGGTAATAAACACTTAAAATCATAAAGAAAATTAATGCAAAGAACATGATATCAATTAAGGGGATCATTTGGATCTGAGGACGGTCATAAATATTTTTAGGATCAAATCTAGACATAGACAACCTCGAATTAAATAAACTTAAGATTTTTTAGATGATGTAGGCTCTTCAATTAATCTCATAATATCTGCTGAATGAAATTCAACATGATCAGAAATAGCTTGCACCTTTCCTCTAAAATATGAATAACAAGACATCGCAGGAATGGCAATAATAAGACCCGATGCTGTAGTCACTAACGATTTAGAGATACCTCCTACAAGCATAATAGGCTTAAGATTAGAACCAGCATAAGAAATAACATTAAAAGCCTGAATCATCCCCAGGGTTGTTCCTAACAAACCTAAAAGAGGAGCAATGGTCGCAATATCTCCTAAATAAGCAATATTTTGCCAAAGTTTTCCAATTTCTTTACGAGCTTTATTCTCCATAGCTTCTCTTGCAATAATCTTTCCCTTAGTACGACGATCAAGACCTGCCAAGGCAATTGTAGAAATAATATTATTCTCCTTCTCGCACATTAAACTAGCCCCATGATTATCTTGAGCTTCTAGCTTTTCCACTAAAGCTTCGCAAAATTGAGCTGGAACAAGCTGTTCAACCTTAATTGTTAGAAAATTATAAACAATAATGGCTCCAGCTAATAATGACAAAAGGCCAAGAACCAGCATGGTCCATCCTCCTGCCTGAATAAACTGCCAAAGACTTGTATCTGCACTCATTTTTTCTCCTTTGTTAGAATTATTTGAAAAATAAGCATCGTAACTTTATAAAATAATGAAGCAAGTACCAATGCAATTTTATTATCTGTACTTTGGTAAAAAAATAATTTTCTACACGTATTTTTAAAAACTGTTTTTACGTAAAATGTGCGCGGTCACAACTTACGTAATCTCAATGCGT
>JAYTXU010000067.1:0-15718 GCA_043742785.1 Candidatus Omnitrophota bacterium | reverse complement strand
GTCACCGGTCTTTGTAACAGCCGCATCACCTTGGGTGACATTAACATCAAATGCTAAAGCGACGGGAGAAAAAAGAGAAAATACAAGGAAGAAAAATGCAGTATAGACGGCAAGGACTTTTTTAAGCAGTTTAGACATATAGCCATATTATATAAAGTAAATATAGAAAAAAAACAAATCTTTATTGTTTTTTGAGGAGAATTAAAAACCTGCGGTGAATGAAATCGGAATCAATAGTGACGCTATTGGGGGGTGTTCTTAATCTAAGGCTTGATTAAATTCTGGTCTTAAGGAGGCTATATCAATTATAAAAAAACTGCCGGGCTTACTTTAAACCGTTCACTTAATTTCTGCAATTGCCCAACATTCAACTGCCGTTTACCATTTAAAATTTCCGACACAACCCCTTGTGAACCTATCTCAGGAAAATCATCCTGGTGAAGATCATGCTCCTGCATAAGGTATTTAAGCGCGTCAACCCCTGAAGCACCGTCTAAATCGTAATGCTCTGCTTCGTAATTTTCAATAACGATCCCCAAGACTTCCAAGAAACTATACAAAGGATGCTTTTCATTGTCTCCTACTTCATCCAGTAAACGATTAAGCATATTAACAGCCAAATCATAATCTCGTTTATGATGGATGGAAAGATAATTTTCCACAGCCGGCCATGACTTTTTTAACACTGGCGCATCCATTGTCTTAACCATATTTCCACCCTCCTCTATCATATTCCTGATGCGTTAAACAAAAGCGTACATAAATTCTTCCATAATTAAAATGAATGACTGTCACCAAACGGTATTTGTTGCCTCCGATATTAAACACAATTTTATCTTTTACCTTGTCCGCCGTCTTAAATGTTGCCTTCAACTGGTTAAACGATACATATTTTGATACCTTGACGATCTTAAACCAGGTTTTCAGCGGTTCCTTGCTGTCTGGGTGTTTCTCCCAAAAGTCTTTTAAAGCTTTCTTCGAAATAATATGCATCAATCATTCTTTCTATGGTGAGTATATCTCATTTTGAGATATTTGTCAAGGCTGGGATTAAAGAAATCCTATTAGCCTCGCAACAAACCGTTGATGAACGCTAGCTCATAGCGTCTCATGCGGTAGATCCATTGCCTGCGGCCAAAGTTCTCTGGATGCAAAGAATTAGATACGTTTTGAATATCCATGTGATAGTATTCCCAAACGATCTCTTGATCAGAAGTTAATTCAAAGACTCTCCCTTTTTCAGCCTCGGTCACCAAAATATTATTATTGGGCAATTTCTGTACATAGCCTTGAGACAAGGTATAAAATCCAGAAGCGCGATATTGCCAAACAATCTTCATAGTCACTGGATTAAGTTCCAAAACACGAGACCAACCGCGGTAACGGCCATTGTCAAAAATTAAAATTTTTCCATCAGATAACATAGTCGGCGCATGCTGACCTTCAATACTATCGGGAATGTCATTGGCAATGCATTTCCAAACAACTTCCTTAGAATCTTGATCAAGAATAAATATCATACTGCCATGACGAAAACTAATTAACCAATTACCCTCCCTAAAACGTTGATCTTTTAAACCTAATTCAGTTTTAGGCAATAATTGAAATGAATTCAAACGATAATAATCATAATTCCCACCCCAAGGAGTTGCTTGTTTACGACTAGGTGGTTCAGGAAAAAATAAAATCTTAGGACGATCCAGCTCAAGCCTACGGTGAAACTTTTGTAGATGTTTTAAATTTTGCCAAGTGGACCAGCGAGAAAGCTCCTGACCTTGAAGATCAAACTCCACTACCACACAAAAATCTACTTTTCTGCCATTATACTCATGCATTTCTTTGGACAAGGTTATGATGGTATTTCGAGGAGTTAGAACAATGTCGTGATGAATAGGAAAATCTTGTTCCCAGATAATCTCATCGTCAAAGGTATACATGCCCCACTTGCGCGATTCATAATGCTCTTGAGCCACATATCGCCCATCAGGCAACAACAGGCCCAAATAACGTGATTTCCATTTTCTGATTAGTTGGCCGTTGTTGTCGATGAGCTGGCCGTCGAAGAGATTATACCCAGGGCTGATCTTATCGGGAATGCGCGCATGAGCGCCTGACAAAGATGCATCAAATCGAGGTTCTTCTAGCTCACGTAATTTTATTTGAACAAGGTCTCTAAAGGACATATTGATTGGTCTTCAGACCCCCGATAGAAACACCTGCCTGACGGCAGGCAGGTTCGAGGGTGGCAAGAATCATCATTAATTTTTCAGTAATGGATCGATCATGTCAGCGGGATAACGTGTCATTCGATAAATTTCCTGCCTAAGTCCCCACTTCTTTTCATCTGTAGAATTTTTTTCATTCTGCTGATCAGGATGATAAAATTCCCAAACAATTTTCTGATCTGGCGTTAACTCAAAAACATGCCCCTCTTCAGCCTCTGTCACAAACATATTACCATTAGGTAACTTTTCCACATATCCTTGAGACAATGAATAGAAATTTTTGTTGCGGTATTCCCAAACAATGCCAAGAGTCATTGGATTTAATTCAATCAATCGTGACCACTTACGATAACGGCCATTGTCCAAAATTAAAATATTCCCATTAGGTAACATCACTGGAGAATGGGGCCCTTCTAAGCGATCCTTAACCTGATCATAGATTGCACGCCAAAGAATTTTATGTGATTTCTGCCCAACAATAAACACCATACTCCCATGCCGAAAACTAATAAGCCAATTACCCGGTTCAAATGCCACGTGCTGACTTTGCAAAGGTGATGGCGGCACAATTGTCAGCGAATTTAAATGATAATAATCATAGTGGCCGCCAAAAATACTTTTCTCCATGCGATGATCTTTAGGGATTGGCACATTGGCAGGCATATCTAACTCAAGCTTGCGATGGTAAGCTTGAAACTCTTTCAAATGCTCCCATACAGAAAAACGTTGAAGCTCATGGCCATCTTTATCAAATTCCAAGATAACATCAAACTCCACATCCCGACCGTTATACAAATGCACTTCTTTAGTAAAGGTAATGACCGTCCCTTGCGGCGTTAACAACAGTTCATGATGAATGGGAAAATGTTTTTCCCAAATCACTTTATCATCCCACGTATAACGGCCCCAAAGGGGAGCCTCAAAATATTTCTCAGCATAATAATCCCCATTTTTATCAATAGCGCCTAAATAAATACTTGACCATCTTTTAACAATTTGGCCTTTATTATCGATGAGCTTGCCTTCAAAAAGATTGTAACCAGGCGATACACGTGACGAATCAATACTATGAGCACCCGAACGTTTAGGATCAAACTTGGCCACGGATGGCTCATAAAAAGAACGGTACAACAAATACCCTATGCCAAAGGTAACAACTAAAATACCAGCAATCAATAACACTCTGTGTTTCCGCCACAAGAAAATTAAACCTTTACCAATAATATTACGAAACAGATGAATGACAAAAGCAGATGCAAAAGCAAAAGCCCCGCCGATAGCGGCAAGAATTGAACTGATGAGATAACCACCAGAACCCGGATCAAGATAGGCCCAAACACTTTTAGAATGGAATAGAAAAAGAATAAGTAGGAGAAAAACTCGAATCATATAGTTCATATTATCTGCATAATTAGATATGTCAACGCAGCGTCAAACAATTGTCGATAATCATTCGGAAACAATAGCCCGCGCTTTAAGGACATGCGGTGTAGCATCGGTAATCTTAACTTTAATAATCTCACCGATCTTATAGATTTGATCTGGGATAATAACCAAATAGCCTCCATCGGTGCGGGCAACAGAATTTTGAGGAGATTTATCACCGGTAGCAGGTTCTATCAAAATATCGCATACCTTGCCCACCTGCTCCTTATTCTTCTTATAAACAATATCCTTCTGCATGGTCACAAGCTTGGTAACGCGCACACTCTTTACTTCTTCAGAAACATCATCAGGAAATTTCTTGGAAGCAATTGTCCCCTTACGCTCGGAATACTTGAACATAAAAGCCTGATCAAATTCTACCTTCTGCATTACATCCACCGTGTCTTCAAATTCTTCATCAGTCTCGGTTGGAAAACCAACGATGACATCCGTAGACAAAGCAACTCCAGGAATTCTCTTTCTCATCTTATCCACCAGAGCTAAAAACTCTTGCCTTGTGTAGGTGCGATTCATCATATCGAGTATTCGATTATTACCGGCTTGGAGGGGAATATGGATCTGCTTACAAATCTTTGGATTATTGGCCATCACATCAAGAAATCGATCTGGATAGTCCTTAGGATGCGGCGAGGAAAAACGAATGCGCTCAATACCCTTAACCTTGCTCACTTCTTCCATCAAATAAGCAAAGTCATATTTTTCATAAAGATAGGAATTCACATTCTGCCCTAAGAGGGTCACCTGCTTAAAACCTTCATCAGCCAGACGCTTTACTTCTTCAACAATATTTTCAGGAGAGCGGCTGCGTTCACGGCCACGGGTATAAGGAACCACACAAAAAGTGCAAAAGTTATTGCAGCCGCGCATAACAGCAATCCAGGCGTTGACGCCTTCCTTACGACTGGGAGCAATATCAGAATAAGTTTCAAATTCTGAAAGGGTCACATCATAGCCCTTCTCCCCTTCGCCTGTGGCTTCGCGGATCAAATCAGGCAGACGCTTATAGCTATCAGGGCCTGCAATAAAGTCAATCTTAAGTGATCTGTCTTCCAGCAAATCCTGACGCAAATTGGTGGCCATGCATCCCAAGATACCAATCATAACAGGACTATCCTTGCCTCTGGCATGACGAATATTGTGCACACGGCCATAGACCTTGCGATGCGCATTCTCTCGGATGGCGCAGGTGTTCAACATAACAATGTCTGCATCGAATTCGCTTTTCACAAACTCATAATTCTCTTTTTTGAGAATCGAACGCACGAGCTCACTGTCGTATTCGTTCATGGAACAGCCATAAGTTTCTAAAAAAACCTTATTCATAATTCTTCAAAATATTTTCTAGATTCTGACGTGTGCTCATTTTTTCTTCATTAAGGATTTTTTCAATCTTCCTTCTTTTTAATACTATAACTTTGTCTCTTAATTCTTTCAAATCTTGAGAATTTGCAAAAGGATTATTAAAGCGTGCTTCAGGAACTTCTCTAAAAATCTTTATCATAAATAAAACGGCAATCATAAATCCCACACTGCTAGTAATAAAAACAGCCTCAGAAAGCAGAATAAATAAATTATTTGCTTCCCACCCTAAGGTTAACATTAAATAACACAATGAAGAAATTAAGAATGCTAGAGAGATTAAAATAGCTGGAAAAATCGAACTAATCTTAATTTGATCTCTATATCTTCGCAACCCATGAATCTCAGAGAAATAATCTAAAATAGCTGGTACAAAAGCATCTTCTGTTCGTTTTCTCTCGTACGCAGCTAAAATGTGGCAAAAAATATCTTTCTCGAGCCAAGTTACCTGGTCTGGATCTGCAGTGCCCTTCAAATGTTTATCTGACCAATCTCTATAAGCATTCATTGATGAATTTATTCTGTGATTAATATACTCTAATCGAAATACTAGAAAAATTCCTGCCATAACAACCAGAGTAACCATGGCTTGAAGCATCGTAGAAAAATAATCTTTCAAAGAAGAGGACAGATCAAAAACTATAGGAGCAACCAGAACAACCTTACTTAGAAAAGAAAAAGAAATATATTTTGTTACTATTGCAGAAATTATACACCCTAATAAACCCGCAAGAATGTTTGCTATATTACCCATTAACCATCGATATAACGTATGAGAAGCAACAACATTCTTAGCGCTGATATACTCAAACTGATCAACATTCTCAATTCTTTTAGGAATCTTTAATATCATACTCCATGTATGCCATTTTGAAGCCACTTTAAAAGCAAGCCAACCTCCTATTAGTTCAGGCTTCTCAATATAAAAGGCAACAAAATACAAAATAGCTTCCATAAAGCCAATAATTCGATTATTTACGAGGACTCCATTAGGACTATTAAATGCAGTTTCCCAACTATATTGAGAAATGCCTTTGGGAGCAGGAAAAACTTCATATTTTTTGACAATATATCGCATTAATTTACTAGTTAAATACGCAAAAAATCCTGTAACTACTAAACCGTAAAAGAATTCTGGATTAATAAATCTTTCTTTCAACATCGACTCCTCTCCAATATTTCGAAACAGGGATAGCGCCCTGTTTTCCAAATTAAGAAGCTTGTTTATTTTAAATTAGTACGCCTAAAAACTTCTGTTTGAATATCGTCATACAACTTAGCAAAATACTTTGAATCCTCAATAATTCCATAAGAATCCCTAGCAGTAATTCGCATTTTTATACGTTTTTCTGTAAAAGATTCAATAGTTGCGGTAATTTGTAAATCAGATTGTTCTTTATTAGAAGCAGAAATTATTCCTCCCGTATAATCTGAAGATAGAATTACATAGCCTCTGTCTTGAAAAACTGTTACTACAGCCCTAAGAACATCTTCTCTATTATTGCCTTCCACTTCTTTGGTTTCAAGATTACGCCTTTGAATATCAGTTAATTTAGGCTCTATATGTTTTGCAGTTTTAGAGCCTGGCCTTGCTACTAAATATCCAAGAGCTCCAGCTGCAAGAAGAATACAACCCTGACTTGTTAAAGCTAAAACAAGAACTAAAGCAATAAGTTTAGGCAAATGAAACCTCCTAATAAGATATTTGGTTAAAATTGTGAAGTATGATAAGCAAAATCCCGCACTTTGCCTTCTTTATCAAACTTAACAATAACAGTTAACGTTCTTTGAGTCGTTGAGGCTGCTCCTGCAACACCAGGGGTAAGAAATTTTAAACCAGCATTACTAGCAGAGTATGCAACTTCCGAAGCAACTTTATCATATACCCAAACTTCTCGTCTTTCATCATCTGTGGATACCATATTAGGAGAACCTAAAACCCCAACAACATCCGCAGATGACATGCCGACTCGGATTTCTTTCTGAACCGCCCCAACTGTTAATCTATCTCCTTTGTCATCTCTTACTTCTTGTCGATGGTAGCTAGCGGGAGCAGAACAACCAATAATAAATACTAAACATAACAAAAATCCAGCTCTTGTGATCATATTAACCTCTTTTTTAATTTGTTTGAAAATAGGGAACAGCGCCCTATTTCTGTTAGTAAATCTTCTCCAAAAACTTCACTAAAGTCAGTAGGCAGTGCTTCCATCGGCCATCCGTAGGTTTCGAGAAATATCTTTTTATTATTAATTTTGTCAATCATTACAATTAAACTCGATAAATACTATTTAGAAACCACCTTTAAAAGATTATCAAACATTTCATTGATCAAATCATGTCCTGGAAAATACGCATCCCTAATATTAGTCGCTCCACCTAAATTAAATCTAGATCTTAACTTATCAATATTCTTTGGAATTGGATATTTTCCTCTCCACTCTACATCCTTTTGCAGTTCTTCTAATATAAACTTCAGATCATTAGTTAGTAAGAAACTACACTTCTCAGCATATTCGACTAAATTATGATTTAACTTTCCACTTGTTAAGAAATCAGAAGTCGTTTTGATCAATATGCCCTTAAATAAATTCTCAAGAGCCAATCCAATCAACATATAATAAATACGATTTAATTCTGCATCCAAACTCCATTCTAATTCTTTCCCCTCAAGGAGTTTAATTGGATTATTCTTAAATTCATTACCCTTAATCTCATTTAAAAATTTATTCTGACTGTTCTCAGCGCCTTGCAACGAAATATTAAAAATATGATCTGCAGCTCTTTTTAACTTCAAAGCTTGATTAAGCCAAGAAAATGGTTCAGCAGATAGCTTGTATTGTTGATTATAATAATTATTCACAGCTTCTTTAGTATTATTTGCTTTGAAATCGAATTTATTCAACATTCTAATTTATAGCTTTTCCCTATAATTAAAAGCCTATCTAATTCAGCTAAAATTTAATTTATCCCATACTACTTATTTTTTACAAAAATCAAGGTTACTAAGGCTCCCATAACAAACCCAATCAATCCAAATAATCTAGCCCTCCACTTGTCTCTAACAGCTTTATTAGCCCATTTCTGCTCTCTTATCTTGTTAAGCCTTGATTCAATATCTAAATAGAGTGGCGACTGAAATTCCGATATATTAAATTCTGACAAAGCTACTTCCAACTCATCTTCCGAAATCTTATTAATTAAATCTTTATTATTTGTTTTTGCATAATCTGAAAAAGCTTGAATTATATTAGCGGATGTTTTACTTTTCAATGCTAACCCCCCTTCCTCAACAATTGATTTGAATTATGTAAAAATAGGGCGCTGTCCCCCTATTTCTCCTATTTCTTTTCTAGCACGCTCATTTGGTCTACTTTATCTTTGTCCTAATCTTCTCTGCGACCGCATCAGCCTTTTTACAGAGCGTAAAAATCTTATCTTTTATTAATTCCAACTGATCAATTTCTTTGGGGCAAAGAGCTTTAATTGCCTCATAATCAACCTTTGCTGGAAGATATTTATGAAAATACCTCTTCAGCACATTGATCTTTGCAGTGGCATTCGTACCATTCTTGCCTTTTAAGAAATCTTCCCAGTCTCTATTTCCCTTCTCGGAATTGCATTTCTTACAACAAGGCAGAAGATTGCCGATTACATGGCCATATCCAGAAAACTGGAGGTCTCTCACTAGTCCAAAAACATGGTCCCATGTCTCAGCTGAATCACCGCAATATACACAGAATAAATCTTTCTCGGGATCTTGACCGAGAAGCGCAACTGCATTCTTAAGCACCTTGATATCATAACGATCGTTCGGCGCAATTGCCGAAGCAAAGGCATGATTGATTGTCGTCTGCCTTTTCTTCATTATTGAATACGACCGCAAATGAGCTTTAATACTTTCAATTTTCATAAAACATAATAATAGGGGACAGCGCCCTATTTTACTTTCCCACCTACATAATAACTTCCCTTACCATGACCATGATAGGTGCGATGACTACCTGTACGACCTTTAGCTTCAGCTATTTGAACAAAAACAAAAATACTAATAAGCATACCTGTAATTAACGTTAACGGTTTCATATGAATCCTTTCTTAAGTTGTAACTGTGGGACCGTTTGTTTCTACCTTAATAATCAGAGACAGAGCCCTATTTCTTTTGCCCAATCAATTTAGAAAAACTCATTATACCTACTGCAATTATTCCAGCAGAGATACTTTCTTCAAAGTTACTTTTGAAAAATGCAAAAATCGCACACCCAAGAAAAGGTGAAGCAATTAAAATTGTTAACATATTTACTATGAAATCCATTATTCTCTCACCTAATTGGAAAAAATATTCTTGAAATAATCAGGGACAACGCCCTATTTCTGGTAAATCTTAACTAAAAACTCCACCAAAGTCAGTAGGCAGTGCTTCCAACGGCCATCCGTAGGTCTCTAGGAATATCTTTTTATTTGTAATTACATTATTCATAATAAGTTACATCAAATTTTCTAGTCGTATTGTCGTTTTTAAATTAGCCTAAAAATCGTACTCGTTCATTGGCTATGCTGGATTTTAAATTCTTTATTTAGCATTCTTGCTTGTATTTCTTCCCATTTCTTCTCACTCTTTTCTTCTTGCATCGATTTGCCTTTAAATAAAGTGTTTTCATTTATCCAATAGGGCTCTTCAGAAAGAGATTTCAATATCTCCATCTTGGATTCTTTTGGAATTATAACTTTTTGTATTTTATATTGAGATATTAAACCTTTTAAATTATCAAATTCTCCATTTTGACTTTTGGGATGAAGCGTCATTACTGAACGTTGGACATCGTCTCTTTGATTTCCAAATTCGACCTCGCCTAACTTCATTCTACAATCATCAATAAAAGAGCTACAAATAAACAACTTCACTTTATTAAATTCAAAGGGGGACTTTATCTTCTCTTCAAATTGATTAACCCAAATTTCATCATTATTATCAGGCGCTGGAAATAACCATACAGCTCCATCCTGATCGTGTTTCTTTAAATTGCAACAAGCAAAATATAATGCTACTAGAATATTTGATGTCCAATCAAGAAATCTAGTCGGAAATTGTTGATAATGCTGGGCGAGTACTGAAATTCTGAAATCATTGTGCTCTAGAGATTGCTGATAGTAGCCATTCTTCTTTATATCTTCTCGAAATTCAGCTAAACATCGATTTTCATTAATAACTTTTTGTACCGACCCTCTACCAATTTCAGGTATCAATTCATAACAAACACAACTATGACCACGAAAAATATGCTTCAAATTGACGTCCCGTATATATTTGTCAAATTGAATGACAGTATTTATATTATCGATTACTGTTAATTTCACAGATTCCAACCTCTACAGAAAATTCTTTATTTATTATCGCTCTTAACAGTTAGATTTATGTCGCCAGTAGGATTTTTTGTTGAATCAAAATCTCCCACCTTGCCATAGGATTCAACTTTACCATTAACCAAACGTACAAAGTAATTAGAATGCCATTCTGAAGGCGATGTAAATGGCTTATAACTGCTATATTGTAAATATTCCACATTATCTTTAGCACTTACAGAAGAGGGGCTTCCCAATGCTTTGACAACATCACTCTTTGACATGCCTAATGAAACATTGTTTAAATTTGAAGCTGTGGCACAACCCAATAAACCCAAACATAAAAGCACTAATAGTTTTTTCATATGTCCCCCTGTATTCGATAAATTTTTTCTAAAAACTCAATTAAAGTCAGTAGCCAGTGCTTCCAACGGCCAGCCGTAGGTTTCGAGAAAGACTTTTTTATTTGTGATAAAGCTATTCATAATAAATAATTAAGGACAGTGTCCTATTTCTATTTTTCGATTTGTTCTTTTGTCTCTTTAGCTTCTTTTTTAACTTTACGTTCCAACTTCATCTTGACTTCTTTTCCTTGACGTCTTATCTTAGCTTCTTCTTTTTTAGCTTCCTTATCCGCCTTCCAATTTTCATCGCGTTTAAAACGGGCATTTTCATTTGCATGTTCATAAGCTGATGGGTTAGGGTGAAGGCCGCCTTCCTTACTGTTGTTATTCCCTTTTGCAAAACATAGTGCAGGCGTTACTAATAAAACAGAAACTAAGAAAATCAGTATTCTTTTCTTCATCTTTATCTCCTTTAATATAAGGGACAACTCCCTATTTTTGGTGAATCTTAACTAAAAACTTAACTAAAGTCGTACAATACTGCACCCAACGGCCAGCCGTAGGTTTCGAGAAATATCTTTTTTGATGTAAATATATTAATCATAATGAATTACAACAGATTTCTTAGTCATACTTTAAATTTTTAAATTGACTAAAAGTCATACTCGTTCATCGACTCTAATGCATTTTGTAATTAAACTTCAAGGATATTATCACAAACAATTTTTAATGGATCGCTTATGTGAATAGTAAATTCTTTATCATCCGTCTTTTCAATACTATAAATATTGCAATTCCCTTTCCATGAAAAATTCAATTCTGATAAATCTTCATTTAACTTGATCTTATTTTTGACATTAGAAAACATTACAACAAATGGGGCTTTCGGGCCGTTAGGATCAATTTGGATAACTAAATTATCACCTTCCCATTTATATCCAGCAATAACAAAATCATGATAGTTATATTTTGTCTTAAAGAATTTCCCCATTACTCTTTCCCTAAATTTACAAATTTGTGCCGCTCACCGTAATCCTTTAAGAATTTGTGCAAATTGTTGCTTACTCAACGCTCCTTTAGCTATGTTAAGCATTGCTTCCAATAGATTGCCTTTAGGATCATCTAAAGAAATACTGTTGAGTTCCAAAAAAACTAAAGCACTAGCTAAAGCTGCTCTTTTATTACCATCGAAAAAAGGATGGTTTTGGCAAATATGAAAAGCATATGCGGCAGCCATCAAAAAAATATCTTCATGTAGCCACTGGCCAGCAAAAGTCGCTTCAGGTTGCGCAAGAGCAGATTGGAGTAATCCAAAATCCCTTACTCCATTTTTCCCCCCATATAACTCTATTTGATTGCTATGAATATCGATAACTTCGGCTAAAGTTAAAAAGATAAGAGATTTCATGGATTAAGCCAAAGCTTTTAATGTTTGGCCATGTTTTTTATTAACTTTTTCCAAAGCTGATTTAAAAGCTTTTTCATGTCCAGTACCATGAATAGGACAAATAACTATGTTTTTGCCATCTGTGGATATTTCTAATGAAGTATTAGGTGTAATGTGCAAAAGATCCAATATGGCCTTTTCTATAACAAGAGCCATGCTGTTCCCATGTGTCGTAAGTTTTTTAATCATAGATATTTTCCTTTATTAGTTGTTATCACAATGTATATACAGTGTAGCACCTGAATTCTTATATGTCAACCAGCACAGCAAATTAGCTGTAAATTCTCCGTAAAAACTCAACTAAAGTCAGTAGGTAGTGCGTCCATCTGGCATCCATAGGTTTCGAGAAAAATTCTCTTAGCTGTAATTGTATTAATCATAGTTTGCAAAACCACCAAATAAGAAAAACTAAAACTATTAAAATAAAAACTGTTTCTACAGAAACCCAGTTTTTATTTTTCTTACAACATTCCATACACAAAAATTCTTCTTCATTGGAACGTCTATAATAACCTAGTCCCAGAAACTGCCAAACTGTTAATGAAACTTCCTTTTGACATTCTATACATTTAAACTTCATATTCATCTCTAAATAATCAAGAACAGCACCCTATTTTCTTCTTCTAATTCAATTTATTAATCAAGTTTACCACCAAAGCCGTAATGATGTCTTTTTCTAGGCAGACTCTCAACAACTGTTGTAAATTTTGCAACATCTCAAGCATGTTCCAAAATGGAACATACTAAATTTCTTTAGTTATCCGGGAATTCCGGATAACTGAACTTTCTTTGATCTGTTAAATAGCATCAGAATAAAGTGTATCGGGGGCAATATCTGCGCCATTAGGCCAACAAACAGTGCCTAACTCTGCATCGACTTTCATTTGGCGGAATTTTTTCTTATCAAGCAGGTCTTTAAAGATTCCTTTGCCTAAATATTTACGAAGGTCAACGATTCCCCTCTTCAAATCATCAAAAACTACTTCAATAGTATAATCTTTAATAATCTTAGCTTCTATGACTTCTCTAGCGACAATGGTTTTCATAATAACGGCTCAATTGTTTTTAAATTACCTTCTTTTTGAGCTATCTTCCAATCATCCATCAATTCTTTCTTATGAATCTTAGCCCATTCTTTGATAAGTCTTGTAGCTCTTGGAGGTAATTTACCAGCAAGCAAACTACAATCCTTAATGCTATAAACTGCTAATTGCCCTTCATATTTTGCATGAAAATGCGGAGGGTTATGGTCTTGAAAGAACATTAATATCACAATACCGTAAAATCTCGAAATAACAGGCACAGAAATCTCCTTAATTTCTTATAGTATAACACCCGCCCAACAGAACTCCAAAAACAACTTTTATTGATAAATTCTTCTCAAAAAATCAACTAAAGTCAGTAAGTAGTGCGTCCAACGGGCATCCGTATGTTTCTAAAAATATCTTTTTCATAGTCAGTTTCTAGTTTACCACTATTTTATGTCCCCAGCGAGCTTAAGATTAAATAAGCCCCCAAAAGGATCATCAAAGCCCCGGAGTACTTTCCTCCCGCCTCACCCAACGGTAGAACTTTTTCCAAAAGCACAAAAATCGTAATAGCGGCGATCCATAATAAATTCATAACCCCGCCGATAAAGAGTAAAAGCATCAGCACCCAACAACAACCGATACAAAATACTCCATGTTCTATCCCCATCCGCAAAGCCCCTAAAAAACCCGGCTTCCAGTGATTCGCGATAAAGTGAAACGGCGAACGGCAATGCTTCAAGCAATTGTTCTTAATTGGCAGCCATTGGTAGATTCCTGCAGCAATCAGAATAACCGCACCAAGGCGTGGCGAATTTGAGACCATCATGGGAGAAAGTAAAGCCCAACGGTCCAATTGCCACTGGATAGCCGTGGCTGCAAGACTAAACACGGTCCACATTAAAATGTACCCGAGCGTAAAGGCAAATACCGGAGCTACGGGGTTGCCATCTTTTTTTGCTTTTCTAGCCACCCCCGCATAAATAAGGATCATGGGTGCGGCGGATGGAACCATCATCCCTACCATCATCACCGACCACATTATAAACATCATCCCAAAATAGGACAAATTCCAGTGTTGGATCTGAGCAGGAAGCAGACAACATGAAGGATGAGGCGCTGTCATTTCCCGGGCCATACCGATCAGATAAGCCCATGAAAGAAACGTGATAGCCAGCAATGAACCGCTGATCACTAAAAAGTCGCGATGGGGAAGATTATTTACCAGCCGCATGAGAGACAAAACCTGGTTCTTTACTATGCACTACGCCATCCTGAGTCATGTGAATATAACATAATTGACCGTAGGTGTTTGTTAAGCCCAGCTGTAGACCAGCAGTGACCCGTGAGTTACCAGAGGCAATCTCAGCATAGGTGTACTCAAATCCGTTAGGGTTATAAATGCCTCGCCTATCTTCTGCGCCGCTAAATGGATTGACTAATGGCGCACCTTTGGATTCCACCAGATTTTTAACTTGCACATGAGCGGTGCGTTTTTCTATATTGATAGCCATAAAAATTGGTGCATAGATCGTATCCTTTAATTCAGAGAGGGTGCTGGCGAAGACATTAAATATGGTCGTCCCCGGTGCGGTGGATTGACCACTTGCGATCTTATGGATCGCCTCGCGTTGGGCATCGGTTGTGCTTTCATCAAGAATCAATTGCGCCTTACCGTTGCCATCGGCGATCTGACCAGGCCATTTAAAAATACCGATAAATTTAACACCATCTAAAGGTGTATCATTAAAGTAACCTTTGGTGATCTCAAAACTCACGACAGCTTCGCAAAACCCATGGGTTGCAGGAGCGTTAAACTGGCAGGGGCAGCCGTAAGCACAGTTACAATTAGAAAATTCTTTAGCTTGTATCATCCATTTGTCTTGCATCGTTTTCTCCTTTGCTGTTAAATTTGATCTAATTTCCTAATATATAAATCTTAGCTAAAGTCATACAATACTGCACCTCCGCCATAGGCGGACAGGCATCGGCCGACCCTGCCTACCGGCAGACAGGAGTAGGTTTCGAGAAAAGTTTTTTTGTTAAAACCGTATTAATCATAAAATTAATATCTGTTCCTATTTATCCTAATAATTAAAAAGATCCTTAAGTGTAAACTGTTCTTCCAGCTTGCAAGCTTGCAGTGCTTCTAGAATCTTATGTTTGGCATTAGCGGTCAGCTGTTTTCCTTTACGCCCTTTTTGAAGCATTTTAAAGGTCAGCTGACTCTTTGAATTCTTAATCAAATCCGCATTCGTTAAGTTTAATCGGATCATCAGTGCATCTAAAGGTTGAATATTCAAATTATCTTCCACGATATTAATTCTCTTCCTTCTTAGAAATAAATCCGTAGGGACAAAGGTGGCAGCCATTTTCGCAACAAGACCCCCTTCTTAAAAGATAGTCCTTAGTCAAGACCATAAGACCTGACTGTACTTTGGTAAAAAAATAATTTTCTACACGTATTTTTAAAAACTGTTTTTACGTAAAATGTGCGCGGTCACAACTTACGTAATCTCAATGCGT
>JAYTXU010000066.1:0-8998 GCA_043742785.1 Candidatus Omnitrophota bacterium | reverse complement strand
AGCGTTGGCTCAACAACAGACCGAGAAAATGTCTCGGTTTTAAAACCCCTGCTGAAGTCTTTGCCGCAGGTGTTGCACTTCAAGGTTGAATTCGGGTCTTTTATAAATTTGTTCTTTATGATCAGGTGGCTTATATGGATTCTGAGCATATAGATTGGGATGCTTTAAAGAAATCATTAAATATGGTTCAATCTCCCGCATGGGTACATGATAAAAGCGCCTTATTTTTATCGTTAAAAAGGGGAAATGAAACAGATGTCTTACCTATATCGGGACCATCCGAGATATTGAGGGTTGTTGATTTTGATCCTAATCATCTTAGGATTAAAACAAATTTCTTGCGACGTAAATTCCTTGTTTTTAATGACAGTTATTATTCGGGATGGATGGTTTTAGTGAATGGCAAGAAACAACCTTTGTACCGTACTAATATAGCGTTTAAAGGTGTATGGGTTGATTCAGGTAATCAAGATGTGGAATTTAGATTTGGGACAGCAGGTCAATTTATTTTTCATTGGGGATTAATGGGTTTATTTGTTCTTTTGGCAGGTTATATCGGGTATCTTTTTATTAAAAAATCATGATGCATTATTTTAAATATATAAAAAATATTCTTTCTAAAGCTGTGGTAATTTATTTTGCAGCAGGATTGATTATTTTTGTAATTGTTGATTCTAGAAAAGCCACCATGGAACGTTTAAATTTAATAGGTCACTGGGGTGATTATCCAGCTTCTTTGGATAAAGGTGAGGTTTCATTTAATGAGCAAAGTTTACGAATGGCTATACGCTATTATAAATTAGTTTCGGACATTATTCCTCAGAATGGTGAGCCGTATAGCATGATTGGATATTGTTATTTCAAACTAGGAGATAATCTTCGCGCCATCAAATATTACAAAAAGGCTAAAATAAGAGAGAATACACATTTTTGGTATGATTATAATTTGGGAATGCTTTATTTGCGCAATATGAATAATACTCTTGCGTTTCAATCATTCCAAAATACTATTGAACATGATTTTTATTCATCAGAAAAGGCTTCTATCTTGGCACCGCTTAGAATGGTATCTCCGCAACAGCGTGAATTTTTAGTTTATCAAGCGGTCAATTTTACAGAGAAGATTCGTGAATACAGTTTTAAAATGCTAATTAAAATGAATTTAGCTCGTCAACAGTATGCAGAGGTTATGACAATGGCTATGTATGCAATGAAAGATCCTGGAGTTTCTGATAAGAATTCCTTTCTTTTATATTCATGTGCCGCTGCCTATGGAGCGAAGAAATTAGAAGATTCAAAAAATTTTTGCCAGTTGGCCGTAGAGCATAATCCAGAAGGAAAATGGGAAAAAGCGTTTTACTTGCTTGTTTTTAATGGACATTTAGATTTTTATCCAGTTTTATGGAATCAGTTTCTCCATGATTCACAAGTTTTTCCACAAGAAGAGAGAGGTGTTGTTTTGCATCCTTGGTCTTTTTATGTACAACCCGGTAAGGAAATTTATTTTTAAGCACTAACATTAAGGTTAAAGAAATTCTGTTCGAACTTTTATATCTGTTTTGCTATAATTATGATATAGTAACTAAAATTTGAAAGCGTGGATCAGGATGGTTTCATATGTTCGACATGTCCACGCCGTTTTTTTATTCCTTAGTTTGTTATTCTGCAATAATTAGTACATTCCAAGAAAATATGATGCTTGAGACAAGAAAAACACCTAAGAAATATCAGCCTAAAGGTTTTGAGATCCTATACGAAGATAGAGACATTCTTGTGGGAAATAAAACTCCTGGCTTTTTAACAGTTGGCGCCGCATGGGAGAGGGTGAACACCATCCATTATGCTCTTAATCAGTATGTACGTAAGGGGAATTCTAGATCACGAAAATGTGTTTATGTTGTTCATCGTCTTGATCAAGATACTTCAGGTGTATTAATTTTTGCAAAAAGCGAAGGGGTGCAGACTTTTCTTAAAGATAACTGGAAGAGTACCGTTAAGACTTATTATGCGATTGTTTATGGACGATTAGCTAGAAAATCAGGAACAATTTCAAGTTATTTGGTAGAAGATGATGACTACGTGATGCATTCGGTCGATGATAAGAGGAATGGGAAGTTGTCTCACACGGAGTATGATGTACTTAAAGAAACAGGTCAATTTAGTTTGTTAAAGATTAATTTGCTTACGGGAAGGAAAAATCAAATCCGTGTTCATTTGGCTGATCAAGGCTATCCTGTGGTGGGAGATGAGAAGTATGGAAAAATTGACAAAAGATATAAGTATTTAGCTCTTCATTCTCAAGCGATTTCTTTTAATCATCCTTTTAATAAGGAAAGGCTTGCCTTTTGCGCAAAGGTGCCAGATTATTTTAGAAAATTGGTTGATTATGCATATTGACCAGCGGCATAACCAGAACCCCAGGCCCATTGAAAATTAAACCCTCCCAAATGACCTGTCACATCAACCACTTCACCAATGAAATACAGTCCTGGGACTTTCTTTACTTCCATTGTTTTTGAGGAAAGTTCATTCGTATCGATTCCACCGACGGTAACTTCTGCTTTGGCGTATCCTTCGGTTCCTTGGGGTATAAATTCCCAATGGTTTAGTTTCTTGCCAATTCTATGTAATTGATCCAGGGAATAGCTGTTAAGCGGCTTATTTTCTAAAAAGTGGTCGCAAAGAATCTCGGTTAATCGAGAGGGGAGATGATTTTTAAGAAAATTCTTAAGAGAAATCTTAGAGGATTGATTGTTTTTTAAAAGAATGCTCATATCTTTATCTGGAAGAAGATTGATATGAATAGCCTTCTTAGGCTGCCAGTATGAAGATATTTGGAGGATCGCAGGTCCACTTAATCCTTTATGGGTAAAGAGGGTGTTTTCACGAAAAGAAATATTTTCAAAAGAGACAATGCTATCAAGAGAAACCCCAGAGAGTTCTTTAAAGATACTTATGTCTTTGTCTTTGAGTGTTAATGGAACTAAACCTGGTCGGCAGGGATTGATCTTAACATTAAATTGTTTGGCAATATCATAGCCCAGACTTGTTGCTCCCAAGGTTGGAATAGAAAGACCACCACAGGCAATAATCAAGCTTTGGCATTCAAATGATCCTTGTGTGGTTAAAAGAGTAAAAAAGGTGTTTTTAGTAATATCTGTAATTTTGGTTTCTAGAAAAATTCTAACTCCATGCTCACTGCATTCTTTTTTAAGTAAATCAATAATGTTTTGTGAGCTAGTATCACAGAAAAGTTGTCCTAGTTTTTTCTCATGAAAAGGAATTTTGTATTTATTGACTAAGGAACAGAAGTCTCTTGGGGTATAGCAGGCAAGGGCTGATTTAGAAAAATGGGGATTGGAGGATAGGTAATTATCTGCCTTGGTGTGAAGATTGGTGAAGTTACATCGTCCGCCACCAGAAATACGTATTTTCTTGCCTACACTGGAATTGTGTTCTAGAACGATGACAGCTCGGCCTCGTTTACTAGCTTCTATGGCACACATGAGGCCAGCGGCTCCTGCGCCAATGATGATAATATCTATGCTGAAATTTTTGTTGATCATAGAGAATGTATTTTATGCTTAATTATAGAGATGGTAAATATAAAGATTTTATTTATCTTAAACCTAACCATAAGCAGTTAATGGGTTTAGAGATTTGCATTTTTATAAGAAATATGCCATACTTACATTATCTCAAGATTTTATGAAATGCTTATGTTGTTTGTAGGATGAAAAATTTGTTATTTTGGGGTTCCCCTAATTAACGTACAAAAGTCTGTTTATAATTTTCTCAAAATAAGATGATAAAAATTGTTTATTTAAAACCATCTCTTTTCTTTTGTTTGCTGTTGATTTTCTGTTTTCTAACGCCAAGCGTATATGCGAACGTCTCTTTGAGTGTTAATTCTATTGATGGAGGAAGTGGAATAAGATTTGATCGAGTGTCTCCAGGGTTAAAGAATACTAGACAGTTACAGATTAGAGTTAGTTCTAATGGGGGGAAGCAATATCAGGTATTCCAAAGAGTATTTGAGCCTATTACTAACGAAAAGGGACAATCGTTGAATTTATCTGCTATTGAAACAGTAACATTACCTAGTTCGAATACTTCAGGCACTTTATATTTGCAAAATGTTGATCATCTAAGTTATAGCGAGCAGTTAATTTATACCTCTGGCCAAGGTGGGGAGAGCGATTCTTTTGGTGTTGCTTATAACGCTTCACCGGAGTTAATTAGCGGAAGTGGCAATTTCAGAGGTAAGGTTCTTTTTACGGTTCGGTCTTTAGGAGCTGGCGATCAAAATGAAACAATTGTTGATTTTACTTTAGATAATAAAGGTGGGCAAATACAGGTTTCTGTTGTTGGGGATCATGAGAGTAAACGCGTGCACATTAAGGATACAGATGTTTCTGAAGAAAGAGCAGATTTTGTTAAGGTATCTTTCTCAAATAATGGAGCAGAGGAAATAAAGATTTATCAAGAATTTGTGTCTGTTCCTGTTAATGAAAGAGGAACAGATATTCCCTTAGATGCCATAAGGGTTAGTGTACAAGGTAATGGCGGACCTAATATACGTTCAGGAGATGGTTCTTTGGGGCGTTCTAGAGTTCTTTTATATTCAGGTAGTGCTAATGAGGATGAGTTTGCAGTTTATTTTTTAGTTAATTCTGAAAGAATACAGCAAATAGATGCTGGTCTTTATAAGGGTCAGGTAAGATATATCGTGGAATCTGGAAGTAATCATCAGGAGTTCTCTATTGATGTTGAATATGAGGTTCAGCCTCTGTTTACGATTGATGTAATATTGCCTTCTGAAGGAATTAGTTTTGGGCATGTTTTAGCTTCTTCACCAGCTCAAGAAAAACAAGTATTGGTTACGGTTCGTAGCAATTTGCATAAACCTTATCAGGTTTTACAAAACATGACTTCAGTAATGACTAATGAGAAGGGTAAAGAATTTGATAGAAAATATTTTAATTTTAAAGTTGATCTGAGCACTAATCAAAAAGGGCACACAAAATATGCAGATTTCTCGACAACAGAAAAGGGAGAGTATCCCATTTATTATTCTGATGCGCAAGGCAGTCCGGTCGAGTTGACTGTGATTTATCAATTAAAAGGTTATTTTGATATGAATCCGGGGAATTTTGTAGCCCCATTAAAATTTTCACTCAATCAGAATTAATAACAATTAACAAAGGAGAATAAAATGGAGAAAATGTTGAAGTTGTCTTTAATAGGAGCCTTTTTAATAGGTTTCCCAGGGGTTTCAATGGCTGTAACAGGGTCACAAACCTTTAATGTTTCTGCTGTTGTTCCAGCTGCAACAGGGGTTAGTATTGTTGCTTCTAGTGTGAATTCAACTACTAATGTATTCACAACCGTTTTAGGAACATCATTAAGTTTTGATCCAATGACCTTTGATACGACTAATGCTATCTTTGTGCCAAATCATTATTTTGCTATCAGTGTAGGCCCTTCTGGTGGTGGTGGTTCTACTAGTGTTACTGTTAAGTATACGGAAGGAAATAATCCTAATAATGTAGTAGGTGGTTCTACTCATGGTTTAGGTTACAAATCCACAGCAACCTTTGTTAAGGTTGTAGGTACCACAGAGACTGTTTTAGCGACACATGGTAAGAAATTACTTAACAGTCTTACTACTCAAGAATCAGTTACATCTGCTGAAGTAGGGGCTGGATATTTTCGTTTATATCTGGGTGTTGAGACTGATCCTACAGCTGCTGGCGAACCTGCTGGTGCTGAAGTTTTTAGTGGAGCAGATAAAGCGGGTTCATATGCGGGCTCGTTACTTATTACAGGAACTGTTGTTTAAGATTTAAGGAGAATTTGTGCGTAGTGTTGCGTTTAATATTTTATTTTTGTTATGTATTCTTTTTCCAACGATAGCCAAAGCTCAGCTTTATCTCGAAGAGGGAAAAGTTGTTTTGGCTGTTGTTGGAGGAGAACGCATTAATAAAGTAATCACAGTTTCTAATACATCTGCAGATGAGGTTCATGGCAGAGTTTATTGGGAAGATTTTCAATATCAAGCACCTTATGATGGGTCGAAGAATTTCTATCCAGCTGGGGTGGGGCCAGCTTCAGCAAGCCAGTGGGTTAACTTTTCTCCTCAAGAGGTAACGTTGCCTCCTTACGGGAAGCAAAAGATTGATTATAGTATTAGCGTTCCTAGTGAAATCAATGGTGGGTATTATGGTGTGTTGTTTTTTGAAAATACAGGAGTTAAGGTTAAGGATGTTTCTGGTTTGGATATTGTTACTAGAGTGGGGTGTTTGTTTTTTATCGAACCTAAGGATGCCTTTATAAAGGCTTCTATAGATAAGATCGAGATTAAAGGTCAGAATTTATCAGGTGATTTTATTAATGAAGCTAAGGTGACCTTAATTCCCCGAATGGTATATTACATTATGGAGGAAGGGGGGATGGTTAAGGATCGCGGAGAATTAAAAAAGTTATATGTTCCAGCAGAAAAAACCGCATCCTGGGAACTACCTGTACCTGATGATTTACCTTCAGGGCATTATTCAATAGTCATGAATATAGATTTAGGTGACGAGAACGTTACAACCAAGGAAATAGGTTTAACAAAAGATGCCTCAGGACAGCTCAGTGTTGAAGTTTCCCAGAATTAATCATGAATTATGTTCCTTAAAAGGTTTGCATGTTTAAACGTCTTTTTTTCAACGGTCATTGTATCCACTCAGATTTATGCGAATGAACTCTCTGGAGGGGGATATCTTTATCTTCCTAAAGCTGTTTCAACACCCACGGTCTTAGAATATACCCCTTCAACAAAAGAAAGAAATACATCCTCTTTTGCTTTTCGTAATTTTAATTCTCCGATAGATTTAGAACTAGATCGCATGGAAGCTGTGCAGAGGGCTTTAGATGAAGCTGGTGGGGATGTTAAGATAAAAAAGGTTATAGTTAAGCCAACTTCTTTAAGAATTGATCAAAAGAAAAATGTCTCTCCTTTAGTTCTTGGTAATGTGGATATTAAGTCTTCCGGTAATGGTAGCGAGATAAAGACAATTTCTTTAGATGAAATTATGAATTCAAATCCTATTAGACCTTCCATACGACTTATTTACGATTCTTCTATTATTATTCAGGTTAAGAATATTAAAAGATTTCTAGCTATGGATGAGGGGTTTATTAATGTGGAGAAGATTGATCACAATCAGATTATTATTAAAGCTCTTCGATATGGAGGTACTTTTCTAAATGTTTGGGATGATGATGGCAGGCGGACGATTTATGTAGGAATTGTTTTTCCTGAAGTTCATAATTCACAAAGCAACAGTGGTTCAAAATCAAAAGAACATGAGGCTCCTTTTAGATTTTCTTATTCTAATGATTGGGATACTTATTATTACGGTCTAAAGAATGAAGATCTAAAAAGACAAAGTTATAGTTTTTTGCAAACATTTGCTTTGACCGGACAAACTCCTTATGGTTATTTTGATTCATCTTTGAGTGAAGAGAATTTGAGTGGAAAATCAAGTATTTCATCGTACACATTAGGACTAAATCGTATACCTGTTGAAGGGACGAGTGATTTTAATGTGCGTGTCTTTGATGCGAATAGGTCTTTATCACCTTTGACATTGCCTAATACGCGTTTAAATGGGGTTTTTGGAGACATTAATATTCTTCGTGATATGGTGGGATTATCTTTTAGCTATGGGCAAAAGAAATCATATTTTGCGACCTTGTCTCAAACTTCTTCGGCTAATATAAAATCTTATATTGATGCCTATCAATTAACCTTATTTCCTAAGGATCAAGATAATCAAATATCTTTGAATGTTGCTGAAGGTTTTGGGTCACAACACGAGAATTATTTAACTAAAAAAGTTTATTCTGTTGAGGCTCGTAAGAAGATTTTAAATGTGCTTTTAAATGGTGAATTTGCAGAAGGAGATCATCACAATGCATCTTTAGCAGGTATAAAGTGGCAGAACAAGTCTTTTACCACAGCGCTTAATTTTAGACAAACGAATAAGAATTTCACTACAGTTACTGCATTGCCATCTAATCAAGGAGAGGTGGGGGTGATATGGACTACAAATGTTGATGGGCAGAACGTTACTGAACAGACTGTTGTGAATGTCTATAGGGAATACTTATTTTCTAATCCTAATGATCCAGAAGCTCTCAATTATGACCTTTCCGCACGTCTACGGATGCCGTTAATTAAGAAGTTTTGGTCAGATACAAGTATGTATTATGTTCATACTCCAGGTGAGATTTCTCCTAGAATAAATATTGGATTAGATCAAAGAATATCTAGGGCTATTAATCTTTTAGGTTTTAAGAATACGAATATCTATTTTGGTGGTGCTTTACAAAGAACACGTTACGAGTTCTCCAGTTCATCCGCTTATGATCGGTATGCCGCTTTGACGGGTATTCAAATACCGTTAATTAATAATTTGTCAGTATATGCAAATTTTGAAGATTCTTGGATTCATGAAATAGATTCAGGGAATAATATTAACCCTAATGTTTTTAACACAGGTTTCTACTTTAGCCAACAACTGACAAATAAGGTTTCTGGTAATTTTGATATGTTCTATCGTACAGAATCAGGAGCGAGTGGGACAACTAGTTATTTGTCAGGAGAGGACAGTGCTGGTTTGTCGTTAGGGTTTTCTTATAATCCTGTTAATGATGCTAATCTTTTTTTTGACGCTAGGAGTCGTAGGGTGTGGCCTAAGTCAGATGGGAATTTTACGTATACTGATCTTGATTTGCGATTTGGTCTTCGGTTGAGTTTTGATGTTTTAACTAGAGGATGGGATCCTCATGGGGCTATCAGGGGCCATGTTTATAAGGATCAAGATGGGAATGGTCGTTATGATAAAGGCGAACAAGGTATTCCATTGGTTAAGATTAATGCAGGAGATCGACAGGTTGTAACAGATAAGGAAGGTTTTTATAGAATGGATGTGAGGGCTAAAAGTGT
>JAYTXU010000065.1:0-6563 GCA_043742785.1 Candidatus Omnitrophota bacterium | reverse complement strand
CGTGTCCCCAAGCACGTTGCCAAGCAATGAAGCATTGAATTCGAAAGCACCCCTGGGAACAAACCCCAACGATGTTGAACAAATCTATCAGCAGTATCTGCAGGCCTTCAAGAAGGGTGTTTATAACTATATCAAGGAAGATATTGATCCTGCAAGCCAAGAGAGAATCCCAAGGAAGTATTTTTCGGGCGGGGTTAATTGTACGAGTTTAGGGAATGCTGACATGATTGTTTTTAATGAACAAACAGTTAGTCCTGTGATTCTTCGAATGCTTAAAAAGGGTAAGGATACGCTAAGTATTGTTCGATCAGTATTTAATCCAACGCAGAGGGTTGGTGTTTTGAAAGATTTTCTTCATGGTTTAAGCGAGTTTCAATATGAAGGATTAACATTAGCGCATAATTTAGAAAAAAGTTCGGATTTTAAGATTATCTTGGATATTAAATCTGAATTGAAGACTGTTGGCATTCTGGAGCTTCAGATTGAAAGGACTAAGACAATTAGTATTATTAATGTTGAACTTTTTGAAACAAAAGGGATGGGTTTTTTAGAACCGTTGTTAAGAAATATGTATGAAAATATGCCTGATGGTTGGCGATTGCAGCTTTGGAATGTTACTAATGAGAATACTTTAATCTATTGGGTAAAGACAATTGCAGAGCAAAATAAAAAGAGTAGCTCAGAGTTTTTTAAGGGTAGAGCAGGAGAATTCTTCTTAAATGCTGCAAGTGGTGATATTTCTAATACAAGATTAGCTGTAATTTCAATGCCGGAAACCTTTCTTAGTTCATTGGAGCACTATAAGCAGTGGGTTGCAAGTCATCCTAGTGATGGTTTAAAAACTTTAAGTCAAATAGCTGCGGGAGGTGGATTTGGTGAGCATTTATTAAATAGTGGTTTTATAGATTTACAAGCGGATAGAATAAAGATTGGTGATGAGAAAATCATTGTTATTAGTGCGAAGAAAGATCAGGCGATGATGGTAAGCGCTCAGGAGCAATTAAATAAATTATTCCCAGATTTAAAGTTTTCAATATCAAAAATTAAAGAATTAAATGACAATCTTTCAAATAAGAGAAATTTTAGATCTGATTTGAGAAGTATGGGGTTTTCAGCTGAACAACAAAGATGGTTGTTGGAGCATATTTGGAGAATTGATTTTCAACCTCTTGGTGCTTTTGGAAAAAGAACACAATGGCCGCAAAAGCCAATGATTGAATACTTTGATGGACAAAGCACACAAGTTCGAATTATTTTACCGCAAAAGGATTGGCAGAAATATTTGAAAAATATTGATGGAATTGTTCAGTTGTGGGAAGACGTTAGAGTTAGTGAATTAAATAAATTAGAATATCTTTCACAAGATTTAGTGGCCTCAATTACTAAGAAAGAAAAACAACAATTGTGGGGGGCGATGATTGAACAGCAAAAGATATTTGATGAGAGATATTCAAAAGAAATTAAGAAATTCGATGATTGGTATGCTCAAGATCATTCAGATACTGCAACATTGAAACAATTAATTAATTTTCAGAGTTTTGATATTAAACAAGCGTATAGACTTTCTAGTGTAACGATCAATGATTCACCCAAAGAGGTTTTGCTTTTACGTTTAGAATCTATGGAAACACAAGGACAAGAACAGTATGTATCAATCTTTTGGGATTCTAAAGCAAGATCTGTTGAGTATGTTACAAGCATTGAAAACCAATTTAATATGAGGAAAGCATCAGGAGAATGGACTGTCTTACCAAGAATATTTAATAATATTTTTACACAAAAACTAGAACAGGCCTTTAACAATAATGTAAGAGTTCAGGATTCTCCTTCAAAAGAAGAGGGAACAAAGGCGCTGATTCCTTTAATAAACCCACTTTATCGCTGGGAAGATTTACGTTGGGATTTTATAACTAATTCAATATTTCGTCATTTGTTGGAGAATATTCCGGAGGCTTTGCCTTCATTGGGACAAGATAAGGTGTTTATGATCCAAGGAGCTTGGGGTGGATTTTTTTCGCCTTCTGGCATTGTGATTGAGTTGAGAAATTTCCGAGATACTAATGATTTAAAAACACATAACCAAATTGTTGCTCATGAAATGGCTCATGGAAGATTTAATTGGCTTGATGAAGCTAGAAAAGAAGCGCTAAAAAAATATTTCTTAAATGAAAGAAGTGTTTTTGGAGACATCGTTAAAGAAAGTGATGGTTATAAGAAATTGCAAGGAGTTGATCTGGTAGATGAAGTAGTGGCTCATCTAGTAGGATACTTAGCTTCAGGATCTAAAGATTTTTATTCAAAAACAACCACACGTCGAGAACTTGTTACAGAGAAAGATTTGTTAGTTTTGAAAGAGAACGGTTTTCTTCCTGTAGAGTTTGCTATTAATCAAGCTATGAATGCCCAAGACACAAAAGATCAAGAAGAGAGAGCAGATAGGTTAACTGCGTTAACTAAACCTAATCAGGCTATGGTGACTTTTGAAGAATCAAAAGAGTTGATATTAGAAATGATGGATGATATTGAAGGGGATGCGAAGTTAATGGAAGATAAGAATATTAAAGCACAACTTGAAGTGCTAAAACAAAAAGTTTCTTTGATGACTGATGCTCATTGGAAATTATTGAGTTTATTTCCTTTATGGCAAAAATCTGCGTTGAGAATAAAGAGTATTAAAAGTAGCCTTAGGTTATCTTTCTTAATTGCTTCAGAGGTAGAGATAATCAATGAGCGTTTAGATAAGAGTATTAAATTAATTTCTTTAGAGGGGTTAACTCAAGAAATTGCTGCAGAGTTATATGAAGAAAGCAGGGGAGGTTTAAGTAATATTGTTTTAAAGGCTGGTTTAGAGATTGTTGTAAATATTCTTCAAGGAAGGGAGACAAATGATGTTCTAGAGAAATGGGTAAAAGAAGTTTATCCTTTAAGGAATAATTTAAAAGGTTTATTCAGTTATTTTGAGAGTAATGGTAATCCATCTGGCGTTGTTGGTTCAATCTTGTTTAGAAAAGCAATGAGAGAGAGAGTTGCTAAGATTTCTAATATGCAGTTAGGTCAGGTAGTTTTTTTAAACAAAAAGAATAAGTTAATGCTTTATTTGACAGGTGATTCAGAGGGAAAATTTATGGGTCTTAAGAATACAAAGTTAGATGTTATTTTTGTTGACGATGGTATTATTTCTGATTTTCAGATTATTAGAGTTCTAGCGCATGAGTATGCTCATCATATAGATATGGATGATGAATATAAAGATGAAATAGATCGAGTTCTAGTTGAAGGGTATCAACTTGTTAGAGAAGAAGAGGTTGTTAATAAATGGATGCAGTGGTCTGACGAATTGGGAGAACAAGTTAGAAGTGTTGTTAAGGAGGAAATCGAGAGGAAGAAGTCATTAATAGCGAGTGAAAGAGGAGAGAATAGTCCTTTAGGAATAATTTTAGAAAGAACAAATCCTTATTATGGTGAGGCTTTGTTTGTTAAGCGTTTAATTTCTTATGTTGAGATAAAGAAGGAAGAATCATCCATGCAAATTAGACAGGGAGATTTCTCAAATTTAGAAGATTCTATTGGAAAATCTCTTTATCAAACAATAAATAATTTATTTGAAAGAATGAGGTTCTTTGGATTTAAAGGGGAAGATCGTTTTAATTTTTTAAGATTTCGTCTAGCTATTGTTTTGCTTAATGATTCTAATTTCTTAAGAATTGTTAATCAAGGCTCAGAAAGTTTATCGGAGTATATTCAAATACTTGCCGGTTTTATTAAGACTATTGAGAGGGATGATTCATTTATTAAAGTATTTCAATATAGCGGTGTTCAGAAAATTTTGACCTTAACTGTTGTTAAATCTCTTCAAGGATTTATGAGAAATAAAGATATGGATCAGGTGGTGCAGAAATTGGAAGAATTAGAAAAAGTTATAAGACAACCAATTGCTGAGGAGGATTATCAATTGAGCGGTAGAATTGATTTAATATCAGTAGATAATACGAGTAAAGCAATGATTACAGGTATGGAAAAGAAGGGTGGTATCGATTTTAATGCTGACCAAATGAATTTAGAAATTCAAAACCAAGGAGAGGGAATTAAATTTAATCTTAATTCTGAGCAGCTTCTTCAACTTCAAAACGCACCCGGCTTCACACCAGTGATTATTAATATACAACCCATGACTAATTTAAAAGAGTTTTTAGGAATCGTATAGGTTTAAAAATTGATATAAAATCAATTATTAATAGATATATTGGTTAATTCTACTTGACATTAAGATTAATTTTGGTATTATTAATACATAAATTGATTAATAATCAATTTATTCCCCAGCAGTACTCTTAATTAACTTCCCCGAAATATCAATCAATTATTCCTATGTTTTGGACCACTATTGCCTTAACACGATCAGGCCAGGAAGTGACGGCCACATTATTTGGCTCCAAGGAAGATATTTTAAAATCCTTATCAAATCAGTATCTGACCGTTATTGAAATTAAGCCTGATTATAAGAAGATCCTCTTGAGTGCGTTTTCAAGAAGAAAATTATCAGCATTATCTTTGGCTGTATTTTTTGAAGATTTTTCTAATATGTTAGCAACAGGGATGAATGTATCTCAAATTTTATTGATCATCAAAGAGACAAGCCATGAAGAAATTTTAATAAGAACAGTATCTATTTTAGAAGAGAAATTAGTTCAAGGGCAATCTTTGACAGAAGCTTTGGCTGACTTAAATATTTTTCCATGGATTGTGTCTACAACTTTATCCGCAGGAGAGAGAACGGGGAGACTTTTTGAGGCAACAGTAATCTTGGCTAAGTATTTTAGATCTTCTTATCAAATAAAAAATAAAATGCAACAGGCTTTGACCTATCCTATCATTGTTTTTATTTTGCTTTTAGCGGTTATGTTCTTCATTAGTCTTCGTGTTATTCCTCAGCTTAGAATTCTTTTACCAACCGATGCTCTGCATCATCAGACAACTCAATTTGTTCTCATTCTTAGCTCTTTTTTGCAGGAATATGCATTCGTTTTTCTCTCATTTATTGTGCTAGGTATTTTAGGGCTCTATTTCTATCAAAAGAATCATCGTTATCTAGTTCAACAATGGGTTTACACCTGGCCGATATTGGGAGACATCTTCAAGGAATCTACGCTTGCGCTTTATCTGCTTAATTTATCGGTGCTTCTAAGAAGTGGGGTTACTTTATTAAAGACTTTGGAAGAATTAAATACTGTTGAACAGACTCCCGTTTCCGATCATTTTTTCAAAAGCAGGGAATATATCTTGGGAGGTTTAAGTTTTTGGCAGGCTATCGAAGGGGATCGATTTTTTCCTGTCATTATTTCTTCTACTTTTAGAAGGGCTGAAGAAATGGTTAAACTTGATGAGTATTGTTTATCCTTAGCAGAATATTTTAATCGGAGAGTTTCTTCTAAGCTTGAGGGCTTGGTTCATTGTATTCAGCCAGGGTTATTGGCATTAGGGGGAGCGTTTTTAGTTATTATTGCCGTAGGTTTTATTTTACCTATTTACGGCTCTTTGACCACCATTGCGGATGGTCAATAAAAAACAAAAGGAGCGGGTGCATGAAGAACAAAAAAGGATTCTCATTAGTGGAATTAGCTATAGGGTTGGCCGTTATTACAATCTTGATTCTGGCTGTATCAGTCTCAGCAGGGATTCGTGATAATGCCAGAATTCAATCAGCATCAACGAGTGTTCGAACACTACGTACAGCAGCAGAAAATTATCTATCCAATGGAAGTTTAAATTATGCAGGGATCTCTGTGGTTAATTTACAAACAGCTAATCTGTTGCCTGCAAGTTTTAGTCCTACCAACACCAATCCATGGGGAGGAAGCTATGCGATCGCACCTAATAGCAGCGATAATACGCATTTTGATATTGCATTAACTTCCCTTAACCAAACGCAGGCTAATAAATTAACCAGTTTTTTTAGTAATAATGCGACTAGTTCCAATTATGATGCCTCAAAACTTACATGGTCGGTTACTTTTTAAAATAAAAGCTTTTTCATTATTAGAAATTGCGTTGAGTTTATCTATGATTACCGTGATTGCTATGGCTTTACTGCCATTAGGGGGAGGGGTCATAGAGAAAATGAAAATCGTAAGAATTACTAATGATTTAAAAGCAGTAGCTATTGCTTGTGGGCAATATTATAGAAGTTTTGGGCATTGGCCCAGTCAGGTTGCTGATTTACAGCCTGACTTTTTAAGCCCGTCTATTAATTCTCAGGTCTACGTTTTAGATCCCCAGACTAATATTCTGATAGTATCTTTAGATTTGCTTTCAGTGACCGTGATTAGACCGCAGCATAACAAATAATTTTTTTCTTGAATTGAGACATATATGTATATACAATTTGTTCATACAGATCTAAATGGTTATTTTGAAGTTGACTGGAGTTCATTAAAGAGTAAGAGATTAAAAAAGATTAGGGGGGTCTCATTTGAGGAAATTATTAAAGGAAAATTAGTGACCATTTTTAAGCATCCAACAAAGGATAATCAAAGAATATTAGTTTACAATTATAGAGAATATTT
>JAYTXU010000064.1:0-5571 GCA_043742785.1 Candidatus Omnitrophota bacterium | reverse complement strand
AACCAACGTACACTACTAAAGCGTTTAAACTTTAAGTTCAACGCTTTCATCAATATCATCCATCGCCAAAGAATCATGATAGTACTCAGTATAAAAATAAAGAACGCAGCAATAAGATAATTGATATCTGCCGACTTAATAGCTTCCCAAGTATCCTTATAATCAATACGACTAAATAAGAGAACTAAGAGAATGACGCTTATTAAACCAAAAATAAGAAACTTTTTTAAATTACTTTTCATCGACCTAACGCCTCTCGATATCCTTTTTCAGCAATATATGAACTACGAACCAATGGGCCGCTTTCAACATACTTAAAACCCATATCCATACCCATCTGACGTAAACGTTCAAATTCTTTAGGGTGAACAAATCGATCCACAGGTAAATGTCTTTTCATTTGCGTAGGAGCTAAATACTGACCAATAGTTAAAATTTGACAACCTGCCTCTAAAAGCTCTCTCATCAATCCAACAATTTCCTCTTCAGTTTCTCCCAAACCTACCATAAAAGAAGATTTCGAGAACGAAGAAGGGCTTAATTCTTTTAATCTTTTTAATACATAAAGAGATCTGTCATGAATGGCTAACTGAGAACGAATTTCCTTACTTAAACGCCGGACTGTTTCAACATTATGACTAATCACCTCAGGAGCAACTTGACTTAAAGCTTCCAATGCTTTCTCTTTTGCAGAGAAATCAGGAATCAAAACTTCAATCTTAATTCCAGGATTCAGACGACGGACGGCTTGAATTGTTTGAACAAAATGTTCAGCGCCATCATCATCTAGATCATCACGAGCCACCGACGTAATAACAACATAACGTAATTTCATATTCGAAACAGCCTGTGCTACATGTTCTGGCTCATGAGGATCCAATAGATCCGGCTTACCAGCTGGCACAGCACAGAATCGACAAGCACGCGTACAGGTTCCTCCTAAAATCATAAAGGTAGCAACCCCTGCTGACCAGCATGTTCCCATGTTAGGGCAATGTGCGCTTTCACAAACAGTATGCAATCCTGAAGAACGAAACATTTCTTTCATGGAATGAATCTTATCCACTTCCGGCAAAGGCTGTTTAAACCAAGAAGGTAATTTAACTATTCCATTTTCAAATATTTTTGGCTCAAGTGTTTTCATTCTTTGTATCTTTAGAATCCTTGACTGTTCCAACATAAACACCGTCTTTAACTTCTTTAAGAACTTGACGGCGTTCTGATGCGCTTAAATAATCAATAATAAGCTTGCCCTGCAGGTGATCATTTTCATGTTGAAAAACCTTGGCTAATAACCCAGAAAGCTTAGCTCGAACCAAGTTGTTTTCTTCATCTAAAAATTCTACTTCCACTTCTTTAGCTCTTTTAACATCCACATGAAGATAAGGAATACTTAAACATCCTTCTTCACTCATCTCTGATCCTACCGCTCGAATGATTTTTGGATTAATAACTGCAAAAACATCCTTCCCTGTATCGACAACAAAAATTTGTTCATTAATCCCTACTTGTGGAGCAGCTAAACCAATTCCTTTCTGTACCTGCATCGTTTCAAACATCGAAGCAATCAGCATACGCTCAGCTGGTCCCACCTCTTTAACTGGTTTAGATTTAGCTGTTAGACAAGGATCGCCGTATAATCGAACTTTTAATTGCATAACATTTTAAGATTTTTTAATCCGATTTTTGGGATCTAGATACACAACCTTTGGTTGATGCCCCTTGGCTTCTTCTGGTGTGCAGATGGCATAACTTAAAATAACCAAGGTATCTCCCACATAACCATGACGAGCGGCAGGACCATTTAAACATACTTCACCAGAGCCTGGCTGACCTGCAATCACGTAGGTTTCTAAACGAGCTCCATTATTAACATTCAATACATGTACTTTTTCACCAGGTATAATACCGGCCGCTTTGATAACATTCGAATCAATCGTAATGCTGCCTTCGTAATGAAGTTCAGCAGCTGTGACGCGTGCATGACCGATCTTTGATTTCATGACTTCAATAAACATAATAATTTCCTTAAAATGCGTTATAAATGAGGATTAATCTTCGCTAACAACTTATCCTTAGGCATGGCTCCCACAATTTGATCAACAGGTTCACCATTCTTAAAAATAAGTAAGGTAGGAATCGACATCACATTAAATTGACCTGCTAAATCTGGGGCTTCATCCACATTAAGCTTAGCCACCTTAAGTTTACCTGCCAATTCAACAGCAATTTGATCTATAATTGGACCAATCATCTTACAAGGTCCACACCATTCAGCCCAAAAATCAACTAGAACTGGCGTAGAACTCTCCAGAACTTCTGTTTTAAAATTATTTTGATCTAAACGTAATGCTCCCATGACTTTTGTCTCCTAAATAACCCTGCTTGAGAGGGGTGAAAACCAACTCAAATAAAGGGCTTATTATATGTTTTTTAATGTTTTATATCAAATAATATTATGGAGCAGATTAAAAAATATGTGCGTGAAGTCTATTGTTGATATCATTGATAATCTTACTAGCCAAATCTATATTAGGCAGCATATTCTTTCTAGCCTTAACTTCAATGCGCATGGCTGTTGAAACAACCGGAATAACTCGAGCAACCACATGGGATTCTTGAATAGTGGCCTCAATTTTTCCAGCTTTTTTATCTTCAGCAGAGATAATGCCCATTTTATCCAAAGCAATATGTGTTGTCTGCCAAGCATTCTCAAAATTCGTATCATACTGTAAACGAACAGTATCTTGAGATATAGCAATGCCTCCTGCAACGCCAGCCCCTAAAATTATAGCTACACAACCACTTAGAAAGAATGTACTTAATACAAGGCCAATCAAAACTACTGGGAATTTTCTCATAACTTTTCCTTTTCTTTATTTTTAATTAATTAATAACTGCACTAATGTACAAAAAAACAACAGATTTGACCAGTTAAAATTCCAATATATCTTCTTTCCTATTTTCTAAACCCGTCGAATTCGACCAGTTTATAATCAAGATTCTTGGTGTTCGTTATTCCGGGGCAAGAACACAGCGCCTAATTAACGATAAATTTCCCTGCGGTGTCCTGCAGCAATAATATGGACAACCTTGTCATCTAAATAAACTTCATAAATGAATCGGTAATCACCTTCTCTTTATGAATAGCATCCCTTCTTGTTGACCTGTAGAGGTTTTCCTGCAAATGGTTTGTGAGCTAAAGCATCAATTGATTTTACTAGACGAAAGAATATTTGTGGAACGCCTTTTTTAATTTTTTTTAATTCTTTTAAAGCGAAAGGGTCAATGACAATATTAAAGGCCATGCTTTACTTTATCCCAACTTAACGTCTTTTGTTTGCGATAGCAACCACGAGCTTCTTTAATGCGTTTATCTAATTTAGGTGTTGATGTGTAGCCTGCTTCCTTACGGAGTAATGCATATTCCTCGGCTGGGATGATAACCATTGGACCATCAATAGTTATTGGATGTGTTGAATCAATCTTCATAATTAAATCTCCTTTACTCTAAATATAGCAGATATTAAATGGATTTGAATAAAAAAGGAAAGGATAAAGGATAAAAATCAACGCGTAAAAAATAGACATATCTGTCCTACCACCAATCCACAATAGGTTCCAACGATAATCTACCTGGTAACATGACCTTTGAGGCTCTTCAATTCGAGATTCTGGAAACAGTCACCCTGTAGTAGAGGTTGAATCTTGCTGAAACTATTGGGGTGTAGTATAATAAAAAAGATAGAAGAAGGCAAATGTCTATTCAATCTTTTGGAGGTTTAAAATGAAAAAACGATTTTATGAAACAAAAAAATTTGTATTGTCTATGGTTAGTTTTATTGTGGCAGTCTTTGTAACAGAATGTGCTCACACCAGTGAGGCTACAGAAGTAAAAAAGTTACCAGAAACTCATGTCGAAGTTGACCTAAACAACAACTATCTGTATTCAACTCTTGGAATGGCTGCCACAACAACGTCTTCTACTTCTATTAGTGCTTTTAAAGTGGGTTAATTTATAATTAAAAAGAGACGGCTGACATTTCTGCCAACCGTCTCTCTTGCACCACGCATTAGAATCTCACTGTAGTTGAAACAGAAACCGCCTCTTCATCAACAAAACGACCAGAAACATCAATCGAAATGCCTTTAATTGGAGTAATAGAAATTCCAACAAATGGGCCAACTTTATTTTGACTTTTTGCCGACCCTAAATCAAGTGTTGTTCCTCCTGCTGTAACGCTACCAGATACTTTCACATCTGAATACTTAATACCAACATAAGGGGCAACATACTTAAATTTCTTGCTTATACCCAATGCCGCTTGCCATTCTTGCAATTTACAATCAGCTGTTAGGCCAGATAGTTGAGATTTCGAATATTTAACTCCGCTAAGGGTTACAGAATCAATACCTATTCCGCTTGCTTGCCTATAATTTGCATCACCAAATAACTGTATGCCTGTTTCTTCATGTTTATAGATAATTGCACTAGCACCCAAACCCCACATAAAATTATCTTCGAAGGAAACTAAATTGTTGCCACCTGCATCAAGTTCTGCACTTTGCGATGACCCAAGTATTGTGTAAATATCAAATCTATTCATTAAAGTAACATTGATTTTACCGCCCATCATATCGTAATTTAAATCTCCGCTATCGTCACTTAATTCTCTCTTTGCAACATGGTCATATAGGTATGCAGCTGAAAGACTAACATCTTTTGTTATATTATTTGTTAATCCTAATCCTTCTTCACCTTTTATACCCTCTGGTAGATTAATGGGCGAAGCAAAAACCATTGTTGAACAAAAAATCCCTAAGCATAGAGCTACTCCAGTTAAACCTTTTTTCATGACCCCTCCTTATGTTGATAATTTGACTTTCAAAATTCTATCACCGCATATAGTAGGTGTAAAGGAATTATTGCAAATAGTGTTTAAGCCACCGCCGTTTGTAGGTGTTGTTAATCGATACTTTATTGGAAAATATAGGCAATGAAAGATATCAATCATAGATTTGGCGACAATATGCGAGAATTACGCAAAAAATACAAACTTACTCAAGAGCAGCTTGCTCAACTCTCAGAAGTGGACTACAAGTACATTCAACGCTTGGAAGGCAAAGAGCCTTCTTCTCCATCCTTAAACATCATCGAAAAACTCGCAAAAGCACTCAAAATAAGTCCTGCCAAATTATTAGATTTTTAAAAATACCTGCCAAAAATCTCTTATACCTAACATGACTATACCCCAACAATTCAAACCATAATCCGGTTTGAATTTTTTCATTTTTTTGGGGAAAATATGACGATTTTACCTCTGATTTTCTGAATTTTTTTAAGGTTTTTGTTGTAAGTCATTTATTTTCTAAGAGTAAAAATTTTTTTAAAATTTCATAAAAAACCGTTAATTCCAAGTATGTGATATTAAATAAGTTATGACACATTTTTAAAAAACGTGTTGTAAGTCATTGCAGTGTATAGCAATAAATCACTGCAAAATAACGACCCTAAAACGTTTATATATGTGGGGTTAAAATTAGTTAGCATTAATGCCGAAAGGCTACAAA
>JAYTXU010000063.1:0-82011 GCA_043742785.1 Candidatus Omnitrophota bacterium | reverse complement strand
TTGAATATTTCATAAAAACCCAAACAGCATCATAATTATTAGTCGTACGCCAGCTATTTTCTTGACTTAAATTAAAACTAAATGTCATCGTTTGAGCAGCTGTATTTGTACTGGCCACATCTAAATTACTTAATTGCAAATTATTAGCATATGTAAAAGAAACCAAGGCTAATAAAATAACCAACATCAATATTATACGTTTAATTACCATCATAGTTACGCACTCCACGACCACCAAAACTACTTGTTGCTGTTGTTAATGTTAAAGCCGCTTCTGAACGATCAGAGGTTCTCAACAAAACACTACTATCAGACCATGATCCTCCTCTAAATCCAGAACCCGTAGCACCCGTAATTCCTCTTCCAGGAATAGCATCTAATCCAGGCCAGAAAGAACTGTTGGCATTTCCCTCAAAACCTGATATTGAAGTCAGGAGTCCGTCTCCATTTTGTCCATCAAAAGACAATCCTGATGAATTTCCGATTGTAACAACGTGTTCTTTCAGGTTTCCTGAAAGATCCATAACACCATAATAACTGGCTCCAGCGATTACTCGATTTGTTGAATTAGACGCAAAAATTCCTGCTCTTAACACTCCTGTTTGATACCCTGCCCCTTGAGAGGAATCTCCACCGCTAAATGTTGTACTTCCATAATTAGCATTAGCATTAAGATCAGCAATTGTTTCTGAACCGTCTTCATTTCCATTGATCGTAGTCGCTGCTGTAATTCCTGTTGTCCCCCAAGAAAATTCTCCTTTATCAGAAAGAATAGGACCACGCGCCACTTTCTCAAATTCCAATTCTGTCATAGGACGAAGCGCCGACCAATCTAAAAAAGCCGCTAGATCAGTCCAATTTAAAAAACTAACCGGCCTTGAAGGTCTCAAGGTAGAGCATGACAAAGGACTACCTGAACAACTGATCGTATTGCGATCCATAACACTGTCTAAATTCTTATGATTGTTATCCGTAATATCACGGTTAGAACGCGCCGCAACTGAACCTAACGAATTAACAAATTCTACCCATTGCCCCTCAGTAATTTCATATTTCATTGCATAAAATGATCCATAACCTTTTGGAAATCCTGCAGGAATGTTAAAATTTGAACCTGTAGTATATTCACCAACATTATTATTGGAAACATAGCGATACCCATTAGCCGCTGGATTGCTTACAGGAATTGCATTTTCACTAATAATATGCCAAGGGGAGCTATCTGCAGAACCAGAATCCAAAGAAGCGATGCTGGTATTGTAATCTCCGGCATAAAAGCTCCCTTGCGGAATATAAACCATTTCTATACCGAAAACACTAGCATATATCTGATCATTATCCGAGAATCCACAACTCTCATAATTAATTGTTAACTGCGCTGTTTGAGTAGAAAGATTAGAAACACTTCCATTGGTAGAACGTCTTAAGAACGCACCCTTTTTATCCGCAGGCACATACAATTCCAGATTATTAGCCGTACCCGAAGAAGACCCTGTTGGATTAATTCCAGAAGCCGTAATCTGACAAATCTTTTTATTGGTTAGCGTATCTTGTGTGTTATTCAAACGAACCGTTAACCAAACAGCATCATGATTAATTTTATTACGCCAAGAATTGTTCCAACTAACATCAAATTTAATAACGAGAGACTTAGTTCCTGGATCTCTGGAACCTAAGACAACATTAGTGAAAGACAAATTATTAGCTTGTGCAGCTGTTGTTAAAATACAAATCAAAACAATGATTAAGCTGATTTTATATAAATTTGGGATCATAATTTTTAAAAATCTAGTTATTAAAATTTTAATATTAACGAGTTACGTTAAAATTACCGTTATCTTTATCAATTACAGAATCAATTTTAGAACGCAAATGCAATTTTGCCTGCATCATTCTTTCTTTGATAGCATTAACATCTTCGGCATTAGGCTTCAAATATAGATACCACTGATAATGTTTTAACGCTGTTTCTTGATCACCTAAATACTCTGCGCTTACAAAAGCTAAATTATAATGGACATCTGCATCATTAGGAGTTAGATCAACTGCTTGATAATATTCCACAACTGCCCTTTGATATTCTCCTCGCTCGTAATAAATATTACCCATATTATAATGAGCCTTGGACAGTTCTTCTTTAAACTGTTGGTCCTCAGGATCTAAATCAGCACCCTTAGAAAGCATTTCACTGGTTTGGGCCTCTAATTCTTTAGAGGTTTGTTTGCTTTGTTCCTCAGCCACCACCTGTTTATTTTTCTGATCCTGTTCTTGAGTCATTTTATCTTCCAATTGCTTCATGCGTTTTTGAAAATCTCCATCTTTTTCAGCTAAAAGAGCCTTAATATCTTCTATTTCTTTTGTGTATTTCCTATTAAGATTCTCTACACGACGAATTTCTTTGACAAACTGCTCACGCTCATTTTGCGTAGGCTGCATAGAATCTGAAATTGGCGATGGAGCTGCGCTATCCATTTCCTGTGCATAAACGAAGATGTTTCCTGCTCCACACAGTAAAAAAGATAAAGCTGTTATTGTGAGGTGTTTTTGAATTTTAAACCAGGCTTGTTTTCCCATAAGGTTCTCTCTCCGCTCCAATTATTTAGCCGGTGGTTGATTAACACTTGGTTCCGGTTCCTTCATTTTAAAATCTCCATCATATTTCTTAGTAGGTTTGATGGTTCCTAAAACCTTTGAGTAATCATCGTTCCCCTTAACTATGTGAGGTGTAATCAAAATAACAATTTCAGTTGAAGTAATTGTATCGGCCGTTCTCGAGAAGAAATTACCCAAATAAGGAACATCCATAAGTACAGGCATACCTTTTTTAATATGCGCTTTATCTTCTTTCCGTAAACCAGCCAAAACAATGGTCATACCATCTTTAACCATCACCGAGGTCTCCACCTCTGTTTTATTAACCTGAGGGATTCCCCCACTGCTTTGCGAAGCAAGTTTAGCAACCACAGAAGAAATTTCAGGACGCAAACGCATGGACACCATACCTTCATCATTAATCGTAGGAATAACATCTAGTTTTAAACCAACATCAATAAATCGAACATCTTCACTACGTACAGCATTATCACCCGTACCATTTGTTGTAGAAACAATATAAGGAACAGTGTCCCCAATATGAATCTTAGCTTCTTCATTATTAGTAACCAAGATTTGAGGACTAGATAAGATTTTAGTATCACTAACTTGTTCTAAGGCGCGCAATGCCACGGTAAAATCTTTAGTGCTCACATTACCTATTCCAATCTTGCTAAACGTCGACGATAAATTATCGCCAGCTTTAGCAAGGCCTGATTCGTTTAAATTTGTACTGCTAATATTAAATTTGCTATCTCCCTTATTAAACACTTGGCCAGACCAATCAATACCCATATCGTAATTTGGTTTTAAAATTATCTCTAGTACGCGAGCCTCAATCAAAACTTCTTTAGTAGGCTCATCTAAGCTGCGAATAATTTTCTCCACTTCATCATGCCGTCCTGGAAAAACACGAACCAAAATTTGATTAGAACGCTCATCCGCCGTAATCGAACCCACCGCCTTAGCATCAATACGAGAGCGTAATTTTTCTGCAACCACATCAGCCTTCGCATATTTCAAATCATAAACAAATGTGTCTAAAGGCTGTTCTATTTGCTCAATAGCCTTTCTCATTATTTGAATAGATTGAGGAGTATCCACTAAGACAACCGTTCCCGTATCTTCATCAATGATGATTTTACCAACATTGCTTTTCATATTATCCAATGCTGCTAACACATAACTTGGTTTGGAATACTGTAAATGAAAAATAGTAACCTCAGTCTTATCGCCGAACTGTTTGCCATAAAGCGTTTCAAATTCAGGAGCTGTCATCACTTGAATAATATCATTCTCGATGTGATACGCTAATTTATTGGAAACAGCAACAATGTCTAACGCATCTTTAATCCCCACCGCATGCAAAAGCACCGTAGTACGACCATCTACATTCGGAGAAATGATCACATTAAACTCGCCTTTTTGAGCTAGAAACTTTATAACATCGACAACATTCATATCACGAACATCCAACGTGATTTTGCGTATCATACGGTCTTCTAACGGCTCTTTAGGCTCCGTAAAAATAATGGGTTTAGGAGTTTCTGCACCAGCGTTATTTTCTTGCGCCTGAGCACGGGTCTTAACAAATAGCAACGGCACTGTGAGAAAAATCACGCCTATCAAAAACAATTTAAGTTTTAGGATGTGTAGTATCATAGCTTAATTGTCGTCTCCTCATTTTCATAACTGAAAACTACTCTATCTGTATAAATGGTCTTAACCGTTACACCTTCAACCTGTTCGCCATTCTTAAGAAAATATGTCGTTTTATTCTTAGTGTCTTCGATCATAACAGAAACTGATTCCGGAAGATCAAGCCAAGACACTCCAACGAGCTTATACTTAGTTAAACGTTTAGACAAATTGGGCTGAGCCTGTGTTGCTTTTCCCAAAGAAATATCATAAGGTTTAAAGATATTACGATTGCCAAAACTATCGATATAAAATTTAACATTCTTTAATTGCGGAACAACCGTCTCTTCTTGATGAGAAACATTCTTTGTTTCATCCAGAAAATTCTTATTTTTACTTAATGAGGATCTCCCCAAATTTAACTGAAAAACCAAGATGGCGAAAGAAATGACAACTCCTAAGAATAAGATTTTATTAAGGTCGAAAATAGATAATGAAAATTTAGAATTTTTGTTAGCAGGCACATTTTTCGTCGATATAGCAACGGGAATCCCTGACTTCTTCTGAAGAGCTTTTAACAACTTTTGTTCTGCTGTTTCTTTAGTCATAAGACACCTGTTTCAGGTTTTATCGAACGTAAATCAATATTTTTCTACTCTCAAACACAGATTTTTAGAAAATTAATCCATCTATATATGAATTAATCTATTTATATATGTGTTAATCTTAACATAGCACATACCTGTTTCAAGGTTTATTTGAGAATCTTTCACCAAAAAATGATAAAATACCCGTCGATAAACCAAAAACCCTGCTAAAGCTTCTTAAAAACATAATAATTCCCCAAAAAATTTCTTTTTGAACATGGCGAAGCATAAATCGTGCAAAAAGAATTTCAAAAAACAAAAATGGAAGAATTAAAAAACAAACCAATGTTGTGAAAGTTAAGAAACCAAAAGGACTTAGGACAATTCCAACCAAACAACAGAAGCTCCAAAGAACCTCAACAATATCTTTCCAAAAAGTATACCCATCCCCTTGCGCCATGGAAGGATGAGATGCATACATCTTAACCCGCCAAAATCCATGGCGAAATTGCTCCTTAAGATAGTTACCCACCAAGATCGGATGGTAGTGATCTACTAAAGCTTTGCGCTCAAAATAAATACGCGCCCCTGAGGAAAAAATTCTATAACTCAAATCGTTATCTTCCCCACTGGCATTACGATAAGATTCATCAAAACCTCCCACCTTTTCAAAAATGTTTTTTTTAACACAAAAGTTATAGCTGCCAAATACTTTAGGAAAATCTGGTAAAAATCGCTCATGTCGGAAAACGATTTCTTTATAAACACAATACGCCAACAAATTATCTTTATTAGCAATTCCGTAACTCCCCATCACAACAGCCACATCTTTTGCAATAAAACCCCGTGTTAATTGTGAAAGCCAATTTTTATGTGGAATACAATCTGAATCAGTAAAAGCTAAAATAAATCCTTGAGAGAATTTAGCTCCATGATTACGAGCTGCGGCAGGACCTGCATTCGGCTGATGAATATAGCGCACATTAGCAAACGAACGAATAATTTGAGCCGTTTGATCACTAGAGCCATCATCAACAACGAGAATTTCAAATTTTTCTGAATAATCCTGCTCCATTAAAGCCTTCAGAGTTTGACCAATGGTACTTTGGGCATTATAAGCAGGAATAATAACGCTAACTTTCAATACAAATCTTTCTAATGAGATGTTTTTTGTTTCAATTGCTTGATTTCAAATTCTAATAAAGCAATTCTCTGAGCCATCGTATCATTACGACCATTTTGTTGACAAAGAAAAACAGTCATCACAAGGCTCAAAAATACAAAAACACAAAATAATGAAAAGAAAATGAAATTACTGGGAAGCTCAAAACCTAAGATAACTGCCAATTTAAAAAGAAATTTATAAAAAAAAGAAAAGAAAACTCCTGAAACCGCTACCAACAACCAGGCTAACGCATACTTAAACGTCAATTTATGACGACGAACCAAATCCAAAACCAAAAAAAACATAAGCAAAGATAAAACGATTGCTAAAATATGTATATTCATTATGACTTACTTTCTGGAGGACGCATCATGTGTAAACAAATAGCAAAAGTTACCTTAACCATATAGTATAAACTTTTTAATTGACGAATTGAACTTTGCCCATCTTCGCGTTTCCGCATTATAACAGATGTTTCAAAAATATTTGCTCCCAAACGTTTAGCCATAACAATTGCTTCAGGCTCAGGAAAATCACAAGGATAATTACGCGCAAAAATAGCAATCATCCTTCGATTATGAGCTCGAAATCCAGAAGTTGGATCAGTAATATTTAAACCTGTAAGTGTATTAATCAATTGCACAAAAAAACCAATCCCCAATCTTCTTGTAAACGACGATTTAAATCCTCCATTATCTTCAATAAAACGACTACCAATAACCATATCCGCTTTATTTTCTAAAAGAGGATTTAGAATTTTTGTCAAATAATTCGCATCATGCTGTCCATCCCCATCCATTTGTATAGCAATATCATACTTATGCTGCAGGGCATATTTAAAACCTGTCTGCACCGCCCCTCCAATTCCCAAATTAAAAGGCAAAGAAACAACCTTTACTCCAGCAGCAGAAGCTTCTTCTGCTGTAGTATCCGTTGAGCCATCATCAATAACTAGAATATCCAAAGGTAAGGACTGTTTCTTAATATCAGCAATCGTACGGGAAACATTTCCGCTCTCATTAAAAGCAGGAACAATAATTAAAATATTCACTGATAATGCATTCATGACCAAAGATTTTCCAATCGAGAAGATAAACTAAAATCCAAGACCTCTTCTCCAACTTTAATAATCAACCCGCCCTTTAAATCTTGAAGTTGTTCAAAATTAATTTTACTGTTAACGAATTTATTTTGAATTAAAGCCTTAAACTCCCCTTCAACATCTAACGACAAAGATTGAAAATAATATATATGAACCTCTTTAACATTTTCATTTAATTTTAGAGACATCAACTTTTCAATAGCAATCTTTTCTAATTCACGATTCAAGATATTTTTAAGAACAAACACAACTATCGCAGCGATTATTAATTGTAAAACGATAATAATTACAAATAGCATCATTATTATTTAGGGGTATTCATAACTAAATACGCTGCTGCCAAATTGACTAAGCCTTCTTTAGAAGAATCAAGAACAACTTGATCTGGAGTTACTCCGCTAAAACTATACGGAGTACCATCAGGATAATACCCTCTGGAAACAACTAAAGCTACCATAGAACCATCGTCTAAAGGAAACATAGACTTTAAAAGCATCTGCCCTGCTGTATTAACACCAAGAATGACTGCTCTTTTATAATACTGCATAATTCCTGCAAAAAGTTCCGAACAACTTCCACTTTGATCATTCACTAAAATAACAATAGGTTCTTTGAATTTATATTGATCAGGAATCGCAGGAATATCTAAATCAGCTTTTTCTTGTCCTCGCTTCTGAAAATAAACAAGTTCATCTCCACCTTTTAAAAACATCGAAGAAATTTCACGAGCAGCTAATGGCGGGCCTCCGGGATTACCACGCAAATCAATCACTAAACCTTTGGGATTTTGTTGTTCAATAAACTGTAAATACCGAAATAAATCTTCTGCCGTCGCCCGATTGAAATGCTGAATCTCTATATCAAATACTCCTGGAACCGCAACTGGTCTTAAAAAAACCATTTGTTTAAAATATTCCTTACTAACAACTTCCAACACCTTGGATTGATTCGTACCATGTTCAAAATAAGTTAATTTTACATTTGTATTAATCAATGGTGTTAACTTCTTATCAATATCAGCTTGACCCAAAGATTTAATATCTACTCCATCAATGGCTATCAGCAAATCATTCTCTCTTAAACCTTTTTCATAAGCATCCGAACGAGGCTCCATGCGCATAATCAAAAATCCAGCATCCGTTTTTTTACCCTCAACACCTAAATCAATCGTTTGACCTAAGGCTTCTTGTTTAAATTTCTCTGCTGGTTTAGGAGGATATAACTGGGAAAAACGATCATCTTTTGATTTTAAAGAATCAACTAAAACCCAAGCACTTCGCCATTTAACGTAATCACTACTTTTGCCTTCACTCTTAAACTGAGCATATATTTTAGTTTTAAATTTAGTAAGAAAATTATCAAAGATTTTCCTATCAGGAGGCAAATAATAATTGGTTTCAAAAGTATTATAAACTTTCTCAAAATAAGAAATATATTCTTGATAATCTTTAGGATTTTTCTTGCTGGCCCAACTTGTCGTGGAAGAAAAAGAAGAAAGAATTAAAACGCTAATAAATATACTGACTAGGCGCGAAAACATTCTAAGATGTTAACATGTTTAGTTAAATATTCACTAACTTTTTAATAGTTAACCAAGACCGACCGCTCTTGAAGAAGTTCTTTAAGAGCTGAAAGCTCTTGCGGGGTAAGACTTTGTGATTCCTGCATTCCTTTTAAGCCAAAAACTTGAACTAATGCCTGCTTAAATTGCTTAGGCACAATATAGGTATTGGTTAGAAAATCTTTATGTGGTCGATTCTTGCGATATTCAGGAATATCTTTAGGCATTCTTAAATAACGGTCAATATAATTCAAATCAAAATCACAAAGAATAGTTCCATGATGCAAAATAAAATTTTTTCCTCTATGTTGTGCATTCCCTGAAAACTTCTTTTCACTCCCTGCTAAAGCAATATCTGAAATTGGTCTAAAAACAGCTTCCACAGAGCAATTCTTAAGAGCTTCAATTACTTTAGCGCTAATCCAAATATACGATTTTCTCAAATCATTTAGATCGGGATGTCTTTGCTTATCTAAAACAAGAGTGTAATTCAAACAGCCTTTACCCTGTAGGACGGTGCCACCACCGGAAGTACGGCGTAAAACAGGAATATGATCTTGAGCTGCTCTTTCAAGCCAAATATCTTCCTTTTCTTTACCAACACTTCCTAAAACAATAAAAAACTCAGACGATTGCCAAAAACGCAAAAACTCCCCTTGGGATTGTTTATCCGCTAATTGTAAAAGAAGTTCATCGTAGAGAATGTTTTCCTGCGGAGTTTCGAATGAAAAATCTTTAACCTGCATCAGGTAAGAAATACGAGGTTTTTATATCTCTCGCCGCCTTAACTTCATCAGGACGAGAAATAGGCATTGTTTTAGGGAATTCTTTAAAAGCTTCTGGATTAATCCTTGATAATTCATCCGCCTCAATCATTTTACCAATAAAATGATCCATCGTTTGCTTGGATTCTGTTTCCGTCGGCTCAATCATAATAGCTTCAGGCACACTAATAGGAAAATAAACAGTTGGAGGATGAATTTTTTGATCAATTAAAAATTTAGCAATATCTATAGCATGTACACCCCGCTGAGCTTGAAGAGAAGCGGAAAAAACACTTTCATGCATGCAGAAGCGATCAAAACATAGTTGATAATGACCTTTAAGTTTAGCCATAATGTAATTTGCATTTAAAACCGCATGATCCGTGGTTTGTTTAAGCCCTTCCTTACCTAACATCAACATATACGCATAAGCTCTCACCAGTAATGCAAAATTTCCATAGAAAGAAGCAATATACCCAATAGAATCTGGATAATCGTAGTTTAGAGCGAAAGTTCCATCAACTTTCTTAATAACTCTGGAAATCGGCAAGAATTTCTCAAGTTTAGAGTTAACCCCCACTGGTCCTGCACCTGGCCCGCCTCCACCATGAGGAGTTGTAAAAGTTTTATGTGTATTGATATGCATCACATCAAAACCCACGTCACCTGGACGGCAACGACCTAAAACTGCATTAAGATTAGCCCCGTCATAATACATAATTCCATCAACAGAATGAATCAGTTTAGAAATTTCTTCAATATTAGCTTCAAAAACTCCATAAGTTGAAGGAACAGTCATCATAAGACCGGCCACTTCATCATTAATAGCCGCTTTAAGCGCATCTAAATCCATCCCACCATCTTTATTGGAGGGAATTGAAATTGTTTCATAGCCAGCTACAGCAGCGCTCGCTGGATTGGTTCCATGCGCAGAATCAGGAATAATCACGTATTTCTTTTTGGTATTCCCTTTAGATTTATGATAGGCCGCCATAAGCATAATTCCTGTTAACTCACCATGCGCGCCTGCTAAGGGTTGTAATGTAAATGCGCTAAACCCAGTCATCTCACACATCCACTGTTCAATTTCATAAAGAACTTCTAAAGATCCTTGAGTTAAACTTTCCCCTCCTTCTAATTGAGGTAAAAGAGGATGTAAATCTGCAAAACCAGCTAAACGAGCAATGCTTTCCGTAAATTTCGGATTATACTTCATCGTGCAAGAGCCTAGAGGATAAAAATGAGTGTCGATGGAGAAATTCTGCTGCGATAAATGGGTGTAATGACGCACTGTATCTAACTCAGATACCTCTGGCAAAAGAGCCTCCTCTTTACGTGCATACTTAAGAGATACTTGAGATTTAATTGGTACATCAGAATTTCCAAAACGAAAACCCCGGCGACCTTTAACTGATTTTTCGAAGATTAATTCCATAAAACCTCAGATAATGACTTGGAATAACTATCAATTTCTTCTTTTGTACGTTTTTCTGTAACAGCTACCAATAAATATTTCTCCATGCCTTTATAGTAACGCCCTAAAGGAAATCCAGCTGCAAAACCTTTTTCAATCATTCGCCCTACAACTTCTGATGCATCTTTAGGCAAAACTACTGTAAACTCATTAAATGTCGGCGAAGAACGCTTCACCTCAACACCTTTAATCTTTTCTAAACAAGATTTAGCATACTCCGCTTTATCTAAGTTTAACTGCGCCATTTCCTTCAAACCTCCCTTACCAATCATCGACATAAAAATTGCAGCCTGTAAAGCACACAAAGACACATTAGTACAAATATTTGATGTAGCCTTCTCTCGACGGATATGCTGTTCACGAGCTTGCAATGTATTCACAAAACAACGCCTGCCTTTTGAATCCACCGTTTGACCAACAATACGACCTGGCATTTTACGTATGTATTGTTTTTTAGCACATATAAAACCTAAATACGGGCCTCCGAAATTTAAAGACAACCCTAATGACTGCCCTTCACCGGTGACAATATCCGCTCCCATTTCTCCAGGAGTTTTAAGAAGTCCCAAAGAAATTGGATATACGCTCATAATCACCAACGCTCCTACCTCATGCGCTTTTTTAATGATGTCCGTAAAATCATCAATAGCTCCAAAGAAATTAGGATTTTGTAGAATAACAGCAGCTGTGTTCTTATTTAAACGCTTAAATATTTCTTCGCGACTCGATTGACCATGAATAACAGGAGTTTTTTCAAATTGATAATGTAAATGATGGGTATAAGTTCTTAATATCTTGCGGTAAATAGGACTAACGCCACCGTCAATAATAATTTTATCCCTACCTGTAATACGAATAGCCATCATCATCGCTTCATACAAGGCTGTACCCCCGTCATACAAAGAAGCATTAGACACTTCCATCCCTGTCAAAGCACACATATGACTCTGATACTCAAATAAAGTCTGTAATGTACCTTGTGCACATTCAGGCTGATAAGGCGTGTAAGCCGTATAAAATTCCCCTCGAGAAATAAGAGCGCTAACAGCAGTAGGAACATAATGATCGTAATAACCGCCACCTATAAAAGGCTTTAAATGCACATTATTTTTTAAGGACAACTGCGTGAGGCGATGCATGCAATCAAATTCAGAAAGACCTTCAGGAAAATCAAAAGATTTAGGACGATGTTGGGGCTTAATATCAGCAAAGAGCTCATCGATAGACTTCAAACCCATCACAGAAAGCATCTCTTTGATTTCTGATTCAGTATTAGTAATATAGGGATTCAAATTAGTTCCTACTTAATGATCAAGGGTATCTAAATAACTGCGGTACTCATCAGCGGACATTAAATTGCCTGTTTCTTCCATGTCTTTAAGCTCAATCTTGGCAATCCAACCCTTATCGTAACAATGCTTATTAACTAATGCTGGATCATCTTCAAGCTTATCATTAACTTCAATGACTCTGCCTGACATAGGAGAAAATATATCCGAAGCTGCCTTCACTGACTCGACCGAAACAAATTGTTCAAATTGATCAACTTCCTGATCCTCTTGAGGCAATTCCACGTAGGTAATATCCCCTAAAGCACTTTGAGCATATTCGGTAATACCCATTGTACCGATATTGTCTTCCACATTAATCCATTCATGTTCCTTGGTGTAAAAATAATGATCCATGATTTCCATAAAATGTAAACTCCCTTAATTAATACTTTAAAGATCCATTTTTATAAAAAGGCCTTTTAACAATACTGGCTGTTGCTTTATTCTTTTCATCCCCAAAGAAAATATTCTTACCAACACTTAAAGTTTTTAAAAATCCAAGACCTATTCCCACCTGCAGACCCGGTGAAAACGTTCCGCTTGTAACCTCACCTATCATTTGTCCTGCTTCATCAATAATTTTATGACCTGCACGAGGAGAACGCCTGGAATCAGAGATAAAACAACTGATTCTACGAGTAATGCCTTGAACTTTTTGTTTTAAAAGAACTTCTTTACCGATAAACTCTTTTTCAAAATCAATAAAATGATCTAAACCAGCTTCCAGAGGATGAATGTCTTCACTTAATTCGTGGCCATAGAGGCTATAACACATCTCAATGCGCAAAACATCACGCACTCCCAACCCAGTGGGTTTGACTTTATCATTTTTTAAAATCATCTGCCACAATTCTTTTGCTTTTTCCCAAGGGTAGTAAATTTCATAACCCAACTCGCCGGTATAACCAGTGCGACTAATCAAACATTTTTGCCCTAACAACATAAATTCATCAAAGGCATAATACTCTAACTTACCGCTATCAGGAACTAACGTTTTAAGAATATCACGAGACAGAGGCCCTTGTAGATCCAGCTTGGCTGTTTCAAATGAAATGTCTTTAAAAATAGCTTTGACTGTTAACTGCTCTCTAAAATGTTTTGCATTCTTCTCTATGTTAGAGGCGTTAACCACGATCATCCATTCTTGAGAAGATTTGCGATAAACAATCAAATCATCAATAACACCGCCTTGTTTATTAAGCATTGCTCCATAGCGGCAAGTTTTAAGAGGCATATCACTAATACGCTGGGTGACAATTCGATCTAAACCACTCTCACGCGCATCTCCCTGAATGATAAATTCCCCCATATGAGAACAATCAAAAATAGAACAAGTTTTACGATTATAGCTCCATTCAGCGATAATTCCCTCATACTGTAAGGGCATGTTCCATCCGCCAAAACCAACCATCTTGGCGCCAAGGGCGATATGTTCTTGTTCCAATGGAGTATTATGTAGGGTAATTTCTAAAGACATGTTGCAAACTATAACAAAGTTTTTGCTTTAAGGCAAGAAAGGGACTTAAAAAATATAAATTTACTTCAAAAGTAAAACCTCCTGATGTTTTGTCATCATCTGAACATCGTTAGGATTTAAACGCAACGAAGTCTCCATATCTTTTAAAGCTTCTTTCACTTGACCCATAGTAAGAAAACAAAAAGCCCTATTCTTATAAACCCTGAAATCATTAGGTTTAATCCCTTGAGCTTTATTCAAGATTTCTAAAGCCCGTTCATATTCTTTCTTAAAAATATAAACCCCAGCCAAATCTACTAAAGCTCCATAATTACTTGGATCTAATCTTAACGCTTCTTCAAAATCCTTGATCGCATCTGTTTCCCTGCCTTGGGCCATCCACAATATCCCTCGATCAATATAAGCCCGTTCATTCTTAGGTTGAAGAAGAATAGCTCTATCTAAATCTAATAGGGCAACTTCATATTTCATTTGTCTTTTATAAACCTTAGCTCTTCTAATATAGACTTCAAAATCATCTCTATCCATCGATAGCACATAATTAAAATCCCCCAAAGCTTGATCATCCTTACCCAACTCATAATAAATTTCTCCCCTAGCAGAATAACTTTTTAAATCCTTTGGTTTCATAACCTTATTAAATACAGTAAGAGCCTCACCATAGCGACCTACCCTCATATAGGCTAAACCTAAATTAATATTAGAACGCTTCTTATGAGGTGATTCTTGAATAATATCCTCCCAAAGAGTAACATTATTTCTCCAAACATGATTACGCTGAAAACTAAGCAATGATAATACTGCAACAAGGCATGCCATAAAACACAACAATATCATTCGAGACCGAATATAAACAAATAGAGCTGAAACAATTGCTAAAAAGAAACCAAATGAGATCAAATACAATTTATGTTCGAATATCACATTGGCGCGAGGTGCAAGATTTATTGAGAAAGTGATCAATACCCAAGCTAAACCAAAGGATACTAAAGGTAAATTTTGACGAAACCTAAAAATTAAATAAATAATAAACCCTATCGATAACAAACCAACCAAGGTCAATGGCGGTTGTAAAATACCTATTGACATAGGATAGTCATAGTCTAAATTCTGATGAACAGGAAAAATGAGCAAACGGATAAAGGTCAGAAACACCCTCATCTGTGTTAAGAAATAACTAACTGGTGTAAGAAAATCTCCATCATGAGAATCAGACTCAACAGTACTTAAAAAAATATTCAATCCTGTACGAACCAATTTCATAAATAAGATGCTAAAAAGAAAACCTCCTGCGATCAAAAGAATGTATATCAACACCTGATTGGCTTTCTTAAAAGCTTCTTTCCCTTTGGATAGAATTCCCTGTTTATTTCTTGAAAAAAGTATCCATTCAGCAGCTATAAGAGTGACAGGTATAGTGGCTACGACTTCCTTGGTCAAAACACCTAAAACCGCACATATTAAAGCTAAAATAAAGAATATTACTTTTCGAAAATCAGTATTTGAAACTCTAGCCAGAAGATAACAATACACTGTTGCTAGATATAAAACCGTAGCTATAGATTCAAATCGTTGGGTAATATAAGAAACTGCCTGGGTTTGACAAGGATGAGCTAGAAATAATAAAGCTATTAAATAGGGTATTTCTCGGGAAGCCCCTTCTAACTTATAAGCAAAAACTTCTTTAGCCTTCTTTTTTGGATAAGAACCTACGATTAACCTAAAAGGCATCCACCCTACAATTTTAAAAAGCAAATTGCTTAATCCCCAGACGAGGCCAGTAGCAATGAAATGAACAATCACATTGAATATGTGATACCCCATTGGATTTAAACCGTTGATCAGATAATTTAATCCAAAAGAATATACTCCTAACATTCGAGTCAACGGAAGACTAATGAAAGAGTTGTTAATTTGATTAAATTGTCTAATGTAGGGATTATCTACTATGAACCAATCATCATCAAACACAAAATCAAATCTAAATGTCTGATAATAAATGGCTAAACCTAATAAAACAAGTATTGACCAGCGTATGGGATAATACCAACGAGAATTTGAATGAAAAAAAGAATAATTAAAAGCCATATTGAAGAAAAACTTTTCTCTTTTAGGTTAATAGTAGATGTGTTAGATTAAAAAATTATTTTGCATCTAAATATACTCTAATTTTGAAATTATTGAACTACTAAATTCTTTAAGAAATAACTCTATTAAACGTTTAATCTTGAAAACCACATCTTCTCTTTTATTGTCTTTCAAAAACCAAATAAATAATACCTCCCTATTATTGATCTTGCTTATTGGACTTGTCCTACGTATTCCTCTGATGAGCCGCGGATTAAGCTTTGATGAGATGTTTATTGTTATCTCCTATATTCATCACTGTAGTTTTCTTGATGTTTTTAAAAATTTTTGGTTAACAAATCATTTAGGTTACACCATCATTGAATACACTCTCTATCACTATTTAGGAGTTGCAGAATGGATTCTTCGTATTCCAGCTCTGATTTTTGGAATGGGAGGAATTCTCTTCTTATGGTATTGGACACGACAATATTTTGGAAAATCCATTGCTTTGCTTAGCTCTTTCTTTCTTGCGCTTTCTCCAACCCATATCATGTGGAGTGTTTCAGCGAGAGGTTATTCTGCTTTTGCTTTCTTTGCCCTTCTATCAACATGTTATTATTTCAACTCTCTTAATATCCCTTCTAAAAGAATCAATTGGAAACTTACCTTAACCAACGTTATCGGCCTCTCCTTCCATGTTTTCTTTCTCGCTATCATTCTTATTCAAATAATTCATCTACTATGGATATCCTGTAAACAATTTAACAAAACTTCCATCAATAAAATAAACTTACAAAACGTCTGGAAATCTATTGCTCTGGTAATATTATTATCATCTCTTATTTATCTACCCATTACCTTTCACACACTAAGTTTTCTTATTACTGACCACCATAATCATCACTTAGTTAATTCTTTCCCTATAAAACTACTGTCTGATCTCCTAGCCCTTTACGTTCTGCCATTTGGCTTCTTAATGCCTATCCTTATTTTTATTGGTTTTAAAAATTCTCAAAATAAAGACTTACAAAACTGGCATACATACCTAATCCTCTTATACCTATCCCCATTAATTGTATGGCTATCTCAGCCTTATTACCTTTTTACCCGTTTCTTTGCCTATCTTTTACCTTTCCTTTTTCTTTTATTATCTATCGGGATTGTATTTATAATTAAAAGAAATCAGTCCAAATTTAAAAGAATTTTTTCTATACTCTTACTAAGTCTTATACTAGCCCTCACTATCTGGTCCTGGCACTCAGATTTCGAATATTTTACAAAAGATTATCATGCAGGAGTCTATAAAGAATCTGTTATGTTTGCTGAAAGCATAGCTTCCTCACCACAAACACATTTTTGTGCTATCGGAGACTACACAGCCAAATACTTTCAATATTATTCATCCCGTCCTATTGAATTATTGAATACAGTGGAAAGTTTTCAATCATGGGGTGAGAAATCAAGAGATTTTATTTGCTTTATATCAACAAGTGAACCATTAAACGAAGAACAGAAGAAAATTCTTTATATTCTATTAAAATACTATTCCTACAAAAATTTTCTAAGTACATTCATTTTTTTCCCAAAAACCTAATAATATCATATAGTATGTAGAAAAAATTTTATAACCTTGCGCCTGTAGCTCAACTGGATAGAGCATCAGTCTTCGGAACTGAGGGTTGCAGGTTCGACCCCTGCCAGGCGCGTTATTTCTTATGGAATTCATAAGAAACAAAGAAAAATCCATCCGTCACACGCTTTAACTGTATTTCAATATCTTTGTTGCTTGTTGAATCGATCAATACAACTGACCCTCTAGCTTTAGACAGAAAATGATCTTCCATCTCCTTAAGGACAGCTAAGAAATACTTTTCCGCAATACCAGGAACAATGATTTCCCATTGACCTACAGTATAATTAATACTCTTTAATTCTGCAATCAGACTACGCATGGCAACACTAGATCTGAAACCGCTCTGCAGAAAATTACTAGCCTTATTGGCAAATTGGCCTTGATAAGGAGTAAACCATACGAGAGCATCATACTTATTTTGATAATATCCAGCGAGCGCAGAATCCACATTCTCCCCCACTACAACAACTCGGCGAGAATCCTCGTATCCTAGACTACCCCTAGCAACTGGTGGAGAAATAACACAGCTAGATAAGAGTACTGTCAGCAGCACTATTAAACCTAATAATTTCATAAAAGATTTCTTTAAGATTTCTGTTGCTCCGCCAATAAAGAATAATACAATGATTAATTATAAGGAGATTGCGCTATGGGATTCAATAATTTCATGAACAAAATTCGCCAGTGGGACAATCGTTCCGCTCAATTCATTGTCCGTCATTTCTACATTCTATTCTTTGAAATTATCCTGGTTGTTATCTTCGTTGCAACGTTTATCAATTCATTAAAAATCATTGATGTCAGTATTGATGTCCAGAAAAGCAGCGTCCTAGAAAAACTTCTAATGGCTCAATCAGTTAACACTTTGCTGATTGTTATCCTTCTGTTATTTAATTCTTTTTGGATTCTCTATATCTTCAATAGCCTTCTTAGACTTAGAAGCGTTCTAAAGAATATTGACTTCAACCTAAGCCACAGACGTAACGATCAACGTAATAAAGACACTTAAAACAATCCCTTTCAGGGATAAATTCGCACCAATGACTTACGTCAACACTCTCCGCAAGTCATGTGCTCATTTAAAAATACTCCTGACACAACTCTTCAAATTTAATAAAAATATTCTTAACCCAACTCTTGGTCATTTTTAAACTAACCAGTTTTCCTTTTCTTTGGAAATAGTCCATTTGAGCTAAACCAATCGCTCCAGCAAAGATCGAAGGATTTTGTAAACCCTTGGTAGCAATTCCTAAACTAACTGTCAAGTTTGACCTCTGTTCTATACGTTCAATAAGTCCTGGCAACAAAGCAGTGCCCCCTACAATCACAGCCCCCTTATTTAATTGATGATAAAGAGCAGAACCTTTTAATACTGTCTCTAAATGGGTCAATAAATTTTCTATTTCCCATTCGACAGCTTCACATACACTTTGACGTCTTATAGGAACGTAACCTTTATCTCGTTTAACTAAAATATCACCGGAAGCTTCTTGAGGGTCTAATTTAGCGGCCACTGCATGCGTCTTCTTGATTTCTTCTGCAAGATCACTTGTTAGACTTAATCGATCAGCAATACTTTGAGTAATAAAATCTCCCCCCCAGCGAATAAATTGAACATCCCCTAAAATGCCATTCTTAAAAAACAAAACACTCGTCATATGCGCACCAATATCAATAAGCGCACATCCTTCTTTTTTAAAGGATTCATCTAAAGCAACCTGACTTGCCGCATAGGTTGAAAGAGAAACTTTCTGTACATCAAATCCTGCTTGATGAACAGCCTTGTTCATATTACGCAAACGACCAGCATTAGCTGTTAATAACAAAAGATTAGTTTCCAATTTACGGCCATATAAACCACTAGGATTCAATGAGACATTCACATCATCCACTTTATAAAATTGCTCAAAACTATGAATAATCTCCTCATCAATACCCGCCCCCAGAAGACGCGCTTGATGATTAACCTTAGCCACATCTGAAGGTGCAACTACCTTAGTTCCCGCATCGACTAAAGGAATAACAGCAGAAGAACGACGAAAAGATAATAAATCAGCACTGATGCCTAGATGAACTGCAGTGGGACGAATCGCAATTCTCTGGCAAAGCCCCTCAATAGCCCGCAAAACTGTTTGAGACAACTCCGTTAAATCAGTAATGGAAGCTTCTTTTAAACCCGCCGATGGCAATTCATAAACACCTAATAACTCTAAATTATTTTCATCCTGTACTCTTACTAAAGCAGCTTTAATGGTTTGAGAACCTAAATCCAATCCACAAAAATATTTACTACGCTTAATATTCTTTAACATAATTAACCTTATTTCTCTTGAGGAGTATTTTCATTAATAATAGGTTCTTTAAAACGAATATCAATATATTTAACCAAACTCCAATTAATTTTACCATTTTGAAAAAGAATCTCTAACATGGCTACTTTAGCGGTTAGGGCATCTTGATCAATAATAATCTGAATATTAGGCATTACCAACAGTTGAATTTTTGATAAATTACCAGCATCTATGCTGATGACTTTAAGTCGACTTGTATTAGGATGAGATTTTAGTTCCTGCAAAAGTTCTACAACCAGATTCAACTCTTTGCTTGTAGAAGGAGAACCTAAAATAATTTTACTTCTCTCTAAAGAAATCCCTTTAACTAATGGGAAAGTCACCGGGGATGGCGTATAAAACATAGTTACGCCTTCCGTATCAACAATTAAGAACTTATTATGTGCCGCAACTTGTAAAAGAATATCTCTCTTTTTTGCCAATATCTTAATCGTATCGGGCAATTCACGTACCACACGTAGCTGAGAAATCTGAGAATATTGATTAGCAATCTGCCAATGAAGCTTCACTAAATCAATACTAAAAATATTTTGACCTTTTAACCCTCTTAACGGTCTATGATCAATAAAACTGATGGATTGATCCACCAAGACATCTTTAATATCAAACATAGGAGCAGTCATTAAAAACTTCGCAGTCCTGCTATAAATCCCAAAAATAATAACTCCTATAAAGAGAAATACAATGAGTCGAATAACAACAATAGTTGGGATTTTAACGTTGGACTTTTTTGGCATAAGCTAAATCTAATAATTTCTCACAGACCTGTAAAAAGCTAAACCCTACCTTAGCTGCAGCCTTAGGAAAAAGACTGGTTTCTGTAAATCCAGGAATAGTGTTGATCTCTAAAATATAAGGATGATTTACTTCATTAATACGAATATCCACTCTAGCAAAACCCTCACAACCTAAGACATCATAAGCTAAAAGCGCCATCGCCTGAATTTTCTTAGTTAAATCTTCTGACAACTGGGCCGGCACCACATAATTCGTTAAACCTCTTTGATATTTAGACTGATAATCAAATAAAGAACTTTGAGTAACAATTTCTACCAAAGGCAAGGGCTGACGATCAAATATACCCACCGTTACTTCACGCCCTTTAATAAACTTTTCTACAATAACAAAAGGACCAAATGTTAATGCATCTTTTAAGGCGGATTCCCAACCAGAAGGATGCCTCACCATATATACACCAAGACTCGATCCTTCACAAGCCGCCTTAACAACAAATGGTAATTTTTTCAAAACTCCAAAAACATCCCTAAAATGAACAAACTCTCCCTTGGTAATATAAAAATTTTCTGGAATAGACAACCCCGCATCTTCAAAAGCACTTTGAGCCGTAATTTTATTAAATGCTTTTTGACTGGCGAGCACTCCTGAACCTGTATAAGAAATCCCTAATTCTTCTAAAATAGATTGTATCTGACCATCTTCTCCTAAACGACCATGTAAGGCAATAAAGGCTACATCAAGATTAGCTTTTTTGATTATCTCAATAATTTTAGATCGATCACTGGTTTCAATATCAATGCTTTTAACTAAATGCCCTGCGGCACTTAAAGCAGATGCCACCGCAGAACCAGAACGTAATGAAATAGTTCTTTCTGAAGAATACCCTCCCATTAAAACACCAATCATTCCAAACTGAGACTGACTCATGCCATAACCTTCTTTTTCGAAAGATTGCCCAATAAATCATCACAACAATGATTAACATCCCCTGCTCCTAGAAATAATACCAAATCCCCATTTTGTACAAAATCCGTCAAATGATTTAAAATATCTTCTTTCTTACAATAAACCACTCGACTCCCTAACTTGCTTTGCAGAGGCTCCAACAATTCTTTAATTCCAACACCTGCTGAAGGTTTCTCGCTAGCCGCATAAATATCAGTAATAATTAGTTGATCTGTTAACAACAAACTTTCGACAAATTCATTTAGTAGGAATTTTGTTCTCGAATACCGATGAGGCTGAAAGACTGTTACCAAGCGCTTTTTATTAAAAAGTCGAGCCGCTTTAAGTGTAGCCTCAATTTCAGTTGGATGATGTCCGTAATCATCGACAACCATAACATCATCTACCTTACCTCTTAATTGAAAACGACGCTTCACACCACCAAATTCTTTAAGAGTTTTTTGTATAATTTCACAAGAAACTCCTAACTGTAACCCTAAAGAAATACATGCTAACGCATTAAGAATATTGTGATTGCCTGGAACAATTAACTCAAAGCTAGCTAATTGACCTTCCTTAGTAAAACAATCAAACCGTGAATGAAAACCCTCCGTAATAATATTTTTAGCCCACACATCGCAAGACTCATCAAGCCCATAAAAAACAACCTTCTTATTTGTTTCTTTAATCAATTCTTTTAATTTTTGATCTTGAGCACAGGCAATTAAAACTCCCTGATCACTCGTGTAATTAATAAACTTTCGATAAGCTTCTAAAATACCCTTCCAATCTTTATAAAAATCAACATGCTCAAAATCAATATTTGTAATAATAGAATACATAGGACGAAAATATAAAAATGTCCCGTCACTTTCGTCCACTTCAGCAACAAAATATTTTCCTTCTCCTAAATGAGCATTATAAGCATTCCCATTGATGATCCCTCCTACCGCCGTAGTTGGTTTAACTCCAGCATTAAGTAAAAGACAAGATATCATCGAAGTAGTCGTTGTTTTACCATGAGCTCCCGCAATCGTAATTCCTATCTCCTCATTCACCAACTGAGCCAAAACTTCCGCACGTTTAAGCAAAGGCAAATTACGAATAATCGACTCCATCATTTCAGGATTGGTCATAGGAATCGCTGACGAATAAACAACATGATCAGGTTCTTGAACATTGCTAGCGTGATGCCCAATAGAAATCACTGCTCCATTTTTACGTAACTGAGTTGTTAATTCACTATCCTTAAGATCTGATCCACTGATCTTATGTCCTTTGGCTAATAATAACGAAGCTAAGGTCCCCATCCCAACGCCACCAATACCAATAAAATGATAATGTTTCTTTTTCATCAACGACCTTTCAAATATTCAATCCATCTCTTATTCAAATCTTCTAAATTTTCAATGTGTCTATATGTTATAGATAGCGCCTCCACAAGACTTTTTTTCTCTTTTAGCTCTCGACATAATTTAAAAAAAAGTCCTTCTCCAAGCTGAGTAATCAAGAAATTAACTATACTCGCAGATTCTGCATAAAAAAGATCAACAGTTTCTTGGCTTGAATTGTTATATAATCGCATAACTGTTAATTGTGTTAAAGGAATAAATTGACCTTTTTCTAAGGCCTCTTGGACAATCTTTGCAGCTCCTATATGCTTCGCCTTTTCCTGATACATTGCAATTCCCTCATTTAACCATAAAGGAACATCTGCATAAGGCCCCACTAATTCATAAAAAATAATATGTCCTAATTCATGAGGCAATAATGCATCAAAAAATCCTTGATCCGAAGGATATGTTTTAATGATCTTACTTGATGCTAACGCCCACCCATGCGACCAACCAGGCTGATTTCCATTGCTCACATAATCCTTCTCATCTGAATAAATATAAATTGATGCGCGTTTTTCATTAGCCCAACTTTGATAACGTGAAACCCCCAAATTCCCAAGAACACGACTGTGTTCATCTTCTGCAGAGTCCAACACAGTTTTAATAAACTCTTCAGGAACATTCATTCGATAATAAACAATAAAATTATTCCCTTTAAGAACTTCCCAATCTTTGGCACTGACACAAGTAACTTGTGTCATATAAATCGCAAAAACAAAGATTAAAACTCTTAAGATATAATTCATAAATCTTCCACTGCTTGAGCTAGTTCTTGAGCTGGAAAACTTTTAAATGATTGTTCTGTTTTCTTTTGCCAAGATATTCTATCAAAATTAACTAATAACAAATCCTTTAAAGAATCTTCTAAGACATCCTTTGTTAAATCCTTTTGATCTATAATAGACGCTAAACCTAATTGAGAAAGAACTTGAGCATTATATTTCTGATGACCATCAGCTAAAGGATACGGAATAAAAATTGAAGGAATGGCAAAAAAACCTACTTCACTGACTGTTGCTGCCCCCGCACGTGCAATCACCACATCTGCTAAAGCATACGCTTCTTCAATAGGGCTGATAAATTCAAAAACTCTTACAGGTAAAGAATTATCTCGATATTTATTCTCATATAAAGAATACTCTTTCTTACCCGTCATATGGATAGCCTGTATTGGCGGTAATCTACTTACACTGCAGATTCCCTGATGGTCTCCCCTCTTATCGGGGACTCCCTGTTGGTCGGAAATCATTTCAAAAAATACTTCATTTAATTTCTGACTTCCCTGACTTCCTCCTAATACTAAAATTGTTTTACGCTTAGGATCTAATGAAAACTTCTTTAACAAAACTTCCCTGCTGTCTAAAGGACGATTTTGATGACAGGGGCAACCCGTCCATACTGTTTTATTGTGATTAAAATGATTTCGTGTTCCAGGGAAACTTATAGCTATTTTTTTAACCAACTTAGCTAACAAACGATTGGCTTTACCAGGAACAACGTTCTGTTCATGAATCATAGAAGGAATACTAAAAAGCTTTGCTGACAAAACAACAGCAAAGGATCCATATCCACCAAATCCAATAACCTTATCAGGCTTAACCTGCCTTACCGCCTTTATCGATTGAACAATGGCTTTAAACATTGACCAACCAAACTTTATCAAACCTACCAAGGATCGATTGGTTACCCCTTGAGCACGAATAACTGTTGCTTTAAAGCCTTCGGCTCTAACTCTTTCTTCCCCTAATCCCAAAGATCCTATAAAAAATATTTCATGACCACGATCTCTTAAAATGCACGCTGTCTGAAGTGCAGGAAAAATATGTCCGCCTGTACCTCCAGTGGCAATAACAATTCTCATATTAACATTCCCTTTGGCAATTCCTTCTTAACGAGGATTCCCTGTCACTCAGAATTTCTGATCATTGGTTTTAGAAACATTTAAAATCAAAGCAATCGCCACCAAATGAAAAATTAATGCGGAACCACCATAACTGATAAACGGCAACGGCAAACCTTTTGTTGGAAAAGCTCCAATAGAAACTCCCACATTAACCATCGCCTGTAACCCTAACATCATAATAATACCAATACTTAAAAAATAGCCGAATCCTTCATGCGTTTGACGAATTAAACGAATCCCTGTCCATATAAAAAGGATAAACAAAGTTACAACAACTAATGCCCCAACTAATCCAAATTCTTCTCCAACAATAGAAAGAATAAAATCTGTATGTGCCGCTGGTAAATAAAACAATTTCTGCTGACTATGCCCCAAACCAACACCAAAAAGACCACCAGAACCTAAAGCAATCTGCGACTGAGTTAACTGAAAACCTATTCCCTGGCTATCTTGCCAAGGATCCAAGAAAGCAATAATACGTGCCATACGATAAGGCTCTTTAATAACTAAATAAATGACAACAGGTATAGCAGTCCCTGCAATAGCTGCTAAATGTATAAACCTAGCACCCGCAATAAACATCAACCCAAGAACAACAACAGCCATCTCAACAGTTGTTCCCAAATCAGGCTGCTTAACTGTCAACATACAAGCAACACCCACAACGAGAATAGGGGGTAGAAATCCTTTTTTGAAATCTCTGATCACCTGTTGTTTACGGCTTAAAAAATCAGCCGTATATATGATGACTGCCAACTTTGCTAACTCAGAAGGCTGAAAATGGAAAACACCCAATTTAAACCATCGACGAGCTCCATAAGTTTCCTTACCAAAATGTGGGATGAGAACTAAAACTAGAAGAAAAAGACTAACGCCCAACAAAATCTTGACATACGGTTGAATTTTTCGATAATCAAAACTCATCACCGCCAAGCAAGCAATAAGTCCCATAGCTAAAAAAAGAAAATGACGTTTAAGATAATAAAAACTATCATGAAAGTTCTCTAGTGCATTAATACCGCTAGCAGAATAAATCATAATAATCCCAATACAAATAAGAGCGAAAACAATAACTGTTAACTGAACCCGAGTTTCTTTCATAAAAGTTGTTCCACAATCTCTTTAAACACCTTCCCTCGATGTTCGTAATCCTTAAACATATCAAAACTAGCCGTCATAGGCGAAAAAAGTACACAATCCCCCAACGACGCTTTTTCCTGTGCTATTCTTACAGCAGAGTCCAAAGAATCGACAACCTCAAGAGGGACAACATCAGCAAATGTATCTTTGATCTGACCTCTAATCTGTCCAATAGCAATCATATGCTTCACTTTTTCTCCTACTAACAACTTCAAACCTTTATAGTCAATATTCTTCTCTGATCCTCCACAAATCATAATGGCCGGTTTTGTCATACGTTCAAGAGCCCATTGTCCTGATTGATCTGTAGTTGATTTCGAATCATTAATATAATCCACACCGTGTAAAGTTCTTACCAACTCTAAACGATGCTCCACCCCTTTAAATTCTGAGAAAACCTGTCGACTAATATCTTCGGATATCCCTAACGCCTTTGCCACCACCATAGCTGCTCGATAATTTGGATTAGTAATATCCAAAGGACTTTGAGGTCCATTAAAAAACAAAACTTTAGATCTTAACCCTTTGGCTAACTCTTGGAATTCCTCTTGATCAAAATTAAAAATGATAAAATCCTCTTGATCTTGATTCTTCAAGATTTTTCTCTTAGCTTCAAAATATTCAGCTAAATCCTTATGACGATCCAAATGATTCCGACTAAAATTAAGCCATACCGCTACATGCGGTTTGAAATGAATGGTTGACTCCAATTGAAAAGAACTAATTTCTAATACAACTATATCTGTCTGCTTAAGATTCAAAACATGAGAAGAAAAAGGGCTGCCAATGTTTCCACACAAACGCACAATTCGGTTCGCCTTCTTTAATATTTCTGCAACCAAGGTTACTGTGGTCGTCTTGCCATTACTACCGGTTACAGCGACGATTGGGCAGGGACAACACCTAAAAGCTAACTCAACCTCCCCCATCACTTCAATACCTTTTTCTCGGGCCCATTGAACAGGCTGACTATCAAGTCTAACGCCAGGACTTAAAATAACGTAATCACTATCTTGAATAAATTCCTTGGTATGGCCACCTACTTCAATCCTAATCCCAGGAGAAACAGAGATTTGCTTTTTGGAATCAGATATCTTAGGAATCCCTCCTAACCGTAGAACTAAATCTGCGGCAGCTATGCCACTTCTAGCTGCACCAATCACCGTAACTTTCTTATTCTTTAAATCGATCATGCTAACGAATTTTCAAAGTTGTTAAGGTTAACATCGCCAAAATAATAGCCACAATCCAAAACCGAACAATAATCTTATTCTCATTCCATCCAGATAGTTGTAAATGATGATGAAAAGGTGACATTTTTAATATACGTTTTCCTGTCGTCTTAAAAGATAGAACCTGCATAATTACAGAACCTGCCTCAACAACAAAAACTCCCCCCAGAACAACTAACCAAAGTTCTTTTTTAATAAGAATAGCAATCATTCCAATGCTTCCACCTAAGGCCAATGAACCAACATCCCCCATAAATACTGTTGCCGGATGACAATTAAACCATAAAAATCCTAAACTTGCCCCAACCATCGCCGCGCAAAAAACGGCTAACTCTCCTGCTCCTGGAACATGCGGAACAAGAAGATAATCGCTAATAGCTACGTTACCCGTAACATAACTCAACGCCCCTAAGGTAAAAGCAACCATCAAAACAGAACCAATCGCTAATCCATCAAGACCATCAGTTAAATTTACCGCATTCGATGAACCAACAACAACTAGCACCACCCAGAAAACAAAAAATGCCCCTAAATCTACCACTAGATTCTTTAAAAAAGGAATATCCAAAGCAGTCGTAATATCAGGATGCATAAAAGCAAATATAGCAACCAACAAAGCAATGAGAATCTGCCAAAGGGCTTTCACTCTACTTCTAAGCCCTCGATGTTTACCAATGCCTTTAAGTTTTACATAATCATCTGCTCCGCCTAGGATAGCTAAACACAAACAAATAAAGATCGTCATTAAAAGAAGCGAGTTAGTCAAATTTCCCCAAAGTAAAACTGATACCAAAATACTACCGACAATAAATACCCCTCCCATCGTTGGGGTTCCTTCTTTTTTCACTTGAAACTTATCCAACCCAGGAGCATCTTGACGTTTGGCCACTTCACGGATCTGATTTTCTTTAAAAAGACGAATAAAAATAGGACCAAAAATAATACAAAGTATAAAAGAAGTAAAGGCAGCTAAACCTGCACGAAAAGTAATATAACGAAAGATATTTAACGAGGGCCAAATGTAAGAGAAATCTGAAAGAAAATAAAACATATTTTACCCTTTATCTATATTACTGCTTGTGGTGACCTTAATAAGAACTCAACAACTCTCTCCATAGCCATACGCCTAGAACCTTTAACTAAAACAACATCTCCATTATTAAAAACTTTAGCTAGATTCTTCTGAGCTGAATCAATATCAGCGCAAGCAAAAACTTCCAGATTCTTATTATTAGCTCTAGCTTGAGCTGCCATATGTCGAGACAAAGCACCAACCGTAATCAATACATCTACACCTGCCTGAGCAATGACTTTTCCTATCTGTCCATGCAATTCTTTAGCCTTTATTCCAAGTTCAAGCATATCAGCCGCAACCATAATTCTCTTCCCTTGAGTTCTAAAATTCTGCAATGTCGAAGCCGCACTACGCATAGAAACAGGATTAGCATTATAAGAGTCGTTGATCAACCAACCGCGTCCTAACTTAACTATTTGTCCCCGACCTTTTGGAAATTCGAAGCTTTTTAACGCAGATACAATACGATGAGTAGGAACTCCCATCAAAACTCCACAAGCATAACTTGCCAAAGCATTATACATATTATTAATTCCGCACGTGTTCAATTCAATGGTTTTTCTATCAATGTTGAAAAACAAGTGATGACCATCTTCAACTCGAATATCTTTTGCTTGAAAACGACTAGGATTCTTTGAGCTATAAGTCATTATACGAAAGCTTTTCTTAACCTTAACTATGCTAGATAAAAGAGTATCATCTGCGTTAATAATAACCGTGCTTTGACGCCCCATCCAAGAAGTCAGCGTCCATTTTTCTTTTAGAACACCTTTAGGTGTTTTAAGTTTCTCCAAATGAGACTCACCAATATTTGTAAAAACAGCTACATTAGGACGAACCACATCCGAAAGCCATGGAATATCTCCAGGTTGATTAGTACCGCATTCAAGAACAACCATCTGATGCGAAGACTTTAATTTCAACAAGGTCAATGGCACCCCAATATGATTATTCTCAGTTCCTTCATTTTTAAGCACTCTATATTTCTTACTTAAAACAACAGCGATCATTTCCTTAGTTGTCGTTTTTCCTGCAGAACCCGTTAAAGCAATAATAGGAATCTTAAAACGAAGACGATGAAAACGAGCAATATGCCCTAAAGCTCGAGTAGTATCCTTAACCATAATGATACTAACATTCGGATTGTCTATTTTAACTGGCCTATGCACCACAACAACTCGAACACCTCTAGCAATAACATCCGTAATAAAATCATGTCCGTCGAAAATATCACCCTTAACGGCAATAAATAACTGTCCTTTTTCAACTAAACGAGAATCGATAGACACAGATTTAACAATAGCCGTATCTTCTCCTTGAATTAACCTTCCTTCTGCAGCTTCTGCAATTTCCTTAATCGTAAACATTAATTCCTCTCTAACAACTCTTGTATAATTTTACGTTCATCAAACTCAATAGTGTGGTCTTTCAAAATTTGATAATCTTCATGTCCCTTACCAGCAACTAGAACAATGTCACTAGGCATAGCCATCTTAATGGCTCGGGCAATTGCTTCCTTGCGATCAAGAATGATTTCATAATTAGATTTTGTAAACCCTGTTTTAATTTCCTCAATAATAGTCTCAGGATTCTCGCTGCGAGGATTATCACTAGTCACAATAGAATAATTTGCCAATTCGCAAGCTGCTTTGCCCATTAAAGGCCTCTTAGTTTTATCACGGTCTCCACCGCAGCCAAAAACTAAGATTATCTTATTTTGACTAACTACTCTTAATGCTTTTAAAACATTAATCAAACCATCTGGAGTATGTGCATAATCGATAAACACATGAAAATTCTGGCCAACATCCACAGGTTCTAGCCTACCTGGTACACAAATTAAATCCTCTATACCCTGGCGTATCTTGTCTAAAGCAATTCCTTCTTTAAAAGCGCACGCACAAGCAGCCAAGATATTATAAACATTATGCTCTCCAATAAATTTCGTCTCAATCGTCATTCTTCCTTGGGGGAGCACCACCCCCATCTGTGTTCCCTTTAAAGAATAATGAATATTAACAGCCCTTACATCTGCATCCGCTTTAATGGCATAGGTTAAATTCTTCCCCTTAGATAAACTGAATAAACGACGAGCATAACTATCATCAGCATTAATAATCGCTGCTACATTGCTCTCTAAATTCTCAAACAAGATGGACTTAGCTCTAAAATAAGATTCCATATTTTTAAAATAATCTAAATGATCCTGAGTCAAATTCGTAAAAACAGCACTGGCAAAATTAATACCGTCCACTCGGCCTTGCTCAAGAGCATGAGCAGAAACCTCCATAACACAATAAGGGATTTGGGAAACCACCAAAGAACTTAAATACCCTTGAATCTCTAGAAACCCAGGAGTCGTAAGCTTTGATGGTAAAACCTTACCTGCAATCCGATAATTAATTGTACCAATAACAGCACTCGCTTGATTATTCCATTTAAGAATACTTTCTAGCAAATAAGTAATCGTTGTTTTGCCATTGGTCCCAGTCACTCCTATGGTTCTAACCTTATGAGAAGGGTTGTCAAAAAAACGCAAGGCAATCTGACGTAGAAAGAGTTTCGGATCATCCACATCTAAAACACAAACCGAATCTGGAATGATGTAATTGGATAATCTTCTGTTACTTCCTTTTTTGGCAACAGCTACGGCTCCCTGACAAACCGCATCTTGAATAAAATCTTCCCCATTCACTTCAAAACCACTTAAAGCAACAAATAATCCTTGATCCTGCTGTTGACGAGAATCACAGCTGATTCTTTCAATAACACTTTCCTGAAAAGCCTCAGATAAAGGTTTTGAATAAACATCTTTTAATAACTCTTTGAGAATCATCCTAACCTTGGTCTCCTGATAATATTCCAGTCATTTGTTTAGCATCAAGATACTTTAATGAATCCCCAATAACCTCACTAAAAACAGGAGCAGCAACCGTCCCACCATAATAAGCAGGATGAGGTTCATCAAAAACAACCACTGCCGCTAATCTCGGTTTATCTACAGGAGCAAATCCCACAAACGTTGCATAAAACTGCCCGTGAGAATACGTCCCCCCAACAACCTTTTGAGCTGTTCCAGTTTTTCCTGCCACCGTTATTCCATTAATTTGAGCTTTAACACCAGTTCCTTTTTCAACAACTCCCTGCAAAATAGCTTTAACACGTAAAGCTGTTTTAACAGAGATTACTCGATCTAGAATTTGAGGTTTAGTTTCCTTTATGATTTGATCATGAATATCTTTTACATACTTAACAACAAATGGACGCATATATACCCCATTATTAGCGATTGCTGATATCGCTCCTAACAACTGAACCGCAGTTACTGTTACTTCTTGACCAATAGGAATCGCTCCAATAGAAGTTTTCGACCATTTACGCACTGATTTAAGATTACCTAAAGCTTCTCCAGGAAGATCTATTCCTGTCCGCATACCAAAACGAAAATGATGGGCATAATTATAAACCCTCTGAGGACCTAACCGTTGCGCCACCTTCGTTGTTCCAATATTGCTCGACTGTTCGATTACTTCTTTAAAGGTAATAGTTCCCAACTTTTCATGATCATGTAAAATATGATTACCAACCTTGTATGCCCCATGCTCACAATTAACCATATCGGTTTCTTTGATAACACCTTCCTGCAAAGCTGCGGAAGCGGTCACAATTTTAAAGACTGAACCTGGTTCGTAAGTAAAAACAATCGCCCTATTAGTTCTCGATTCTGGAGAACTCTTAGATACATTCTCTAAATCATAGGTGGGGCGATTAGCAAAAGCTAAAATCTCTCCTGTTGAAGGATCCATCACGATAATACTAGCTCCCTTAGCATTATATTTTTGATACATCCGATCCAACGCCCGTTCGGCGATAAACTGAATTGTCTCATCGATCGTCAGAACCACATCTAATCCTTCAACTGGAGCAATATAATTCTTCTCCAATAACAATTCTCTCTGACGGGCATCACGCAAAATAACAGAATGTCCTTCCTGACCTTTCAAATATTTGTCGTAGTCTCTCTCCAATCCATCTAATCCATTATTATCTATACCTGCAAAACCAATCAAATGAGCAGCTAAACTTTGATTAGGATAAAATCTTTTACTTTCTTTAACAAATGCTACCCCAGGCAACTTCAAATCTTTTAATCTTTGATAAACATCTTGAGAAATCTTTCTTTGAACCCAAACGAAGTATTTATTCTTAGCAATCTTAGTAGAAATTTGATTTGCTGGGATAAGTAGAATTTCAGACAATTTCGATACAATTTCTTCCTTGCTATGATGGATATTAATAGATCGAGCATTTACATAAACAGAATAAACAGGAAGATTAATAGCCATCGGCCTTAAATTACGATCATAAATAGTCCCTCGTTTAGGGTCTATGGTAATTAGATGTTCATGCTGTTTCTGAGCGAGGTGAGCTAAAAATGAAGAATGAAATATCTGAATATAAAAGAGAAATGCTGCAGAATACAGAAACCCCATTAATAAAACCAGAAAAACAATTGCAAGACGAAAAGGGTATTTTCTAAGAAACAATTCTTCCTCTATCTATTTATTCACGATCCCAAGCCTTGGCTTCTTGAGGAGTCAAAAATGACAAGAAATTCCATAACGAATTCTCACCTTTACCTTTCATAGAAAGCGGTGATACCTGACTGATCAACACTGCAGGCCCTTTTAAAGTTAACACATGATCATTAGCCATAAACTGTAAATTACCGTCTTTCTCTAGAAGCTGATTACCTAAATGATTAGCAGATTTAAGGGTGAGAACTTGGTGGGTCAAAAGACCATTACGATCTCTTAATTCATGCATATGTTTTTCTTTGTCACTGCCTTGATACGCCAAATCAAAGATTTGCATCTGCATATGAATGTAAATCAAGGCCATGATAGTCATAAAAGACATTAATTTAACCCAGAACTTTAAATTCATGAAGTCCTTTCAATAACTCTTAACTTTGCACTCCTTGAACGAGAGTTTGCCTGACACTCTACATGCGTCGGTTCAAACGGTTTTTTTGTCAAAATCTGTCCCCGACCTTCCTGTGCCAAACTCTTAAACGTATTCTTAGCAATACGATCCTCTAGCGAATGGAATGAAATAACACATAATCTCGCTTGAGGATTTAACACCTCAAAACAATTAATGAGCGACTCTTTTAGAGTATCTAACTCTTTATTAAGAAAAATACGCAAAGCTTGAAACGTACGCGTTGCTGGATGAATCCGTCCACGCTGATAACTCGCTGGCAATGCCTTCAGAACAACGTTCGCTAATTGACTGGTTGTAAGTATTTTGTCTTGAGCGCGCCGCCAAACAATGGATTTAGCAATACGCCTAGCAAATCGGTCTTCACCAAAGTCTTCAATAATCTTTGCAAGTTCTTCTTCTTTAAGAGAATTAACTAAATCTGCTGCTGTAGGTCCTTGTGTTTGATCCATGCGCATATCCAGCGGTCCATCTCTTAAAAAACTAAACCCGCGTTTTTCATCATCTAACTGAAAACTGGATATTCCAAGATCCAACAACACACCATCAACAAACTCAACCTTAACTTCAGCTAAAAGGCGCTTAACATCCCCAAACGGCCCCTGCAACAAATCAACCCTTGTACAACAAGACGCCAAACGCCTCTTAGCTTCAGTTAAAGAACAATGGTCACGATCAATACCAATCAACTGCCCGCTTTTACCTAACGCTTGAGCTATTAACAATGAGTGTCCGGCTAACCCTACGGTACCATCAACAATAACAGTACCTGGCTTAACATTCAGCCAATGCATGACTTCTTCTGGCATGACTGAAATATGCACATTTTGATTCAAAGAAACACCTACCCGCCGCCTAAATCCATCATGTTCTCAGCGGTCTTTTCAAAATCGACACTTGTTCTGGCATAAAACTCGGTCCAAGCATGAGTCTGCCAAATTTCTATTCGATTAGAAACTCCGATAACCACCGCATCCTTTTTAATGCCAGCAAAATCTTTCAAATATTGAGGAAGAACAAATCTTCCTTGTTTGTCGGGGGAAACTTCAACAGCTCCAGAAAAAAACATACGATTAAAGTTTCGAGCTTCCTGCTTAGTAAAAGATAAATTTTTAAATTTCTGCTCTTCTAAGCGCCACTGTTGATCAGCGAACATAAAAATACAACGATCTAATCCACGAGTAACAAAAAACTTCTCAACACCATTTTCTTTGGACACTTCGCGAAAACGCGAAGGCAAGATCAAACGGCCTTTATTATCAATACCGTGATTGTATTCCCCATAAAACATACTAAAACCTCCAGAAACAGGTAGACCTTTGGCTTCACCACTTCACTCCACCCTACTCCACTTAATTGAAAGTATAAACACACTCTCTTCCCCTGTCAATAAACAAAATATTTAAATCTTTAAGGGCTAGCTAGACCGAAATCATATTAATTTTGAATAAAAAGTATAAGAAGATTCAGAGAGGAATTTACTTCACGTGGAGCAAGCAGCGGATGATAGACTCATCTTTATTGATTTGAGAAATAAGATCTTCTTTAGAGAAGAATTTTATTTCATTACGGATTTTCTTAAGGAATTCAACTAAAATTATCTGACCATACAAATTACGGTTAAAATCAAAAATATGAACCTCTAAATTCAGCTTAGGATCTTTCTCTTTAAAGGAAGGACGTATCCCTAAATTCGCCATTCCATACAAAACCTTCTTACCTAAAACAACTTTAACCGCGTAAACTCCGCAAGGCGGCAGGACATCACAGGCATACTGCACATTTGCTGTAGGATACCCTAAAGATTTACCTCTAGATGAGCCACGAATAACCTTCCCTAAGATAGACACCGGCCGTCCAAGTAATTGGGACGATTCTTTTAATCTTCCTTGCGGAATCAGCTGCCTTAAGCGGCCGCTACTGATCACCTCACCAGATTGTTTCAAGATCTTCACCGCATGCATGTGATAATCATACTTTTGAGACAACTTTTTAAACAGGTTGATATCACCGCTGCGATCTTTGCCAAAACGAAAATTTCCCCCTACATAAACAGATTTAACTCCCATTTGGGCCACTAAAACTTTTTCAATAAAATGAAGCGGATTAATTCTAGCAAAACTTTTGTTAAAACGAATTACAAATACAAGATCCACTCCCAAATCTTCCAGAAGTTTGAGTCGATGTTCTAATGATATCAAATAGGGCAAAGATATGTCGGGACGAAGAACATGAGCCGGGTGAGGGAAGAAAGTGACGACAACAGCCTTGGCCTTCAATCGACGCGCTTGAGCCACCATGCTTTTAATCAAAAGCTGATGCCCACGATGAACTCCATCAAAGATGCCAATCGCAACAGCTGTCTTCTTTAAATTAATTGGTCCAAGACCGTATATGACCTTCATTAAGATCCTCTAAGGAAACTGAATCTTTAATATCAAAATATCCAACACGAGTACGTTCAATCTGGGAAATACAAGCCCCACATCCTAAAACATCACCAACATCTTCTGCTAATTGACGCACATAGGTACCCTTAGAACAATCCATAAAAAATTCTACCAAAGGAGAGTCAAATTTAAGAACATGCAAATCATTAATGCGTACCTTGCGTGCCACACGTTCAACTTCTATTCCCTTCCAGGCAATTTTATACAAACGCTCTCCCTTATGTTTAACAGCAGAAACCATGGGTGGTACTTGTTCAATATCGCCGGTAAATGTCTTAAAAACATTTTCTACTTTTTGTTGATCAATACCCTCTGAAGATTTCTCTTCAAGAGTTTTTCCCATAATATCAGCCGTTGTCGTTTTTAAACCAAGCTTTAAAGTTGCCCGATAGGCCTTATCAAAAGCAACAAATTGATCAAAAAGCTTCGTCGACTTCCCTAATAAAATAATTAGAACTCCTGTGGCCAAAGGATCCAAGGTGCCAGCATGACCAACCTGCTTCATATTAAACTTTCGACGCACAAAGGAAACAACATCATGTGAAGTAATTCCTCCTGGTTTATTAATATTTAAAATTCCTTCTAACTGCCTAGGATTCTTTGTTGCGAGATTCATATACTCCTCTTAATAGCGGCTAATATTTTCTTTTTAGATTCTTCCAACCCTTTTTCTACTTTTGCTCCTGCAGCCTTCTTGTGTCCCCCGCCGTTAAATTGAGAAGCTAACTTAGCTACATCAAAGCTATTCTGACTACGTAAATTAATTCGTGTCTGTTTAGAATTCATTTCACTTAAAATTACAACAACTTCAATTCCCTCCACAGAGCGTAAAAATCCAAATATCTTCTCTTTTAAATCAAAACCTTTAGAAAAACTTTCCATTATCTTCTTAGATAAAAGTACACAATAAACCTTATTCTTTAATAAAAGCTCAGCACTATGAATAACATCCACAAACCCTCTAATATCTTTAGATGGAATCCCCACATAATGACGCTGATACAAATCTGACGCTGATAAACCAAATTTCATAAGCTCTGCAACAATTTCATGAGTTTTAGAAGTAGTATTATCATAACGGAAGGAACCTGTATCTGTCATAATCCCCGAGTACAAAAGCACAGCTAAATCCTTATTTAATTTAACTTGAGCAGCTTTAAACAAATCAAAAAGAATCTCACAAGTTGAGGAAGATTGAGCCAAGACTAAATTCACATCCCCAAAAGCATCGTTGGTAATATGATGGTCGATATTGATCACCCTTTGTCCACTAAACCATTTACTGACTCCACCAACGCGTTCTAGATCTCCGCAGTCTAAAGCAATCACTGCATCAAAAGAAGTTTGAGCAATATTAGCCTTCTTATGAAAATTCTTAGCCCCAGGTAAGAAATAGAACCAAACTGGTAAAACATCTTCATTAACGACAACAGCCTTCTTTCCCATCTTTTTCAACACCAAGGCCATGGCCAAGGCTGAACAAGCGGCATCGGCATCCGGAGTGTGATGAGTAGTTACTAAAAAACTTTTATATTTTTTGATCTCTGCTAAAACCGCTTTTATAGAACTCATAAGTTTTTCCTTATTGTTGAATATTTTTCTTTATTTCCGCCAATGTCATATCAATTTGAGCGGCATATTGAACACCCTTATCAAAATAAAAATGAATTTCCGGTGTATATCGTAATTTCAAACGCGGCCCTATTAATTTGCGGATAAAACCCCGACAGCTCTCTAGGCCTTCGGTGGCATTCTTAATCATTTGAGGATCATCTTTTAAAACACTAAACTTAACACGCGCATAACGCAGATCCTTACTAACATCCACACTCATAATGCTAACAAGACTGACTCTTGGGTCATTAATATCCCCAAAAAGAATCATATTACCAAGTTCACGCTTAATTAATTCATTAACCTTATCCATACGCATAATGAACACCCTCCCTTTACCCTCGCTTTTGATTAACGAGGATTATACGCTTCCCATAATTTTAAACATTGAATCGCTTGGCTAGATGTTTGTTCTTTTAATATCTTATTAAACTCTTTCATATATCTTTGCGGTTTGATTGTCTCTAAAGCCTTAGTATCAACGGCGTCTTTTAAAATCTTCATAGTCTTTCTATCAACATTAAAACCAAATCGTGCTTTAAAACGGGCTGCCCGCACAATACGAGTAGGATCATCCTGAAAACTCTTCTCATGCAGAATACGAATCCGCTTTGCTTTTAAATCTTTTTCCCCACCAAAAGGATCGATGATCTTGCCCCAGGACTCTGGATTAATACCCACAGCCATCGCGTTGATTGTAAAGTCCCTACGGTAAAGATCGTCTTTAAGTATTGATGGCACAACTGCCGGGAAAACCCCACCTCGACTGTAAGTTTCTTTGCGGGCGGTCGTAAAATCAACCATCTGCCCATCGGATAAGGTTACCGTTGCTGTTTTAAACGCTGGGTATTTGACAATCTTCGCCCCCTCATGCTTTGCTGCAAACTCTTCAGCCAAACGCATAGCGTTTCCTTCCACCGTAATATCGATATCCAGATTAGGACGCTTCAATAATAAATCTCTCACCGGCCCACCCACCAAATAGGCGCGAAAACCCATCTGACTGGATAATATTCCGCTGTCAGAAACAATTTTTAACAACTTCTTATTTAACCTGGATAATATATCTTTCATAAAAACCTATCCGCGAGGATGAAATTCTTTATGTACACTCTTTAAACGCTCGCGATCCACATGTGTATAAATCTGCGTCGTGGAAATATCTACATGACCCAACATTTCCTGCACCGATCTTAAATCCGCCCCATGCTCTAGAAGATGGGTGGCAAAAGTATGTCTTAACGTGTGTGGTTTAATATTTTTTTTAATCCCAGCTAAGCGCGCACAATCCTTAATGATTTTCCATACACATTGCCGACTCATTCTTTTCTTTTGTTGACTTAAGAATAAGCTATCCGTCGATGCTGTTTTTAATAGCTTTGGCCTTACTTTCTCACAATAATATGCCAAAGCTTCTCTAGCTTTTCTGCCAATGGGGATAATTCTTTCCTTACTACCCTTACCCATAGCACGAACAAAACCAACATCTAAATTAACACTATTCACCTTTAAATCCACCAACTCTGAAACACGCATACCCGACGCATAAAAAAGCTCTATAATGACATAATCTCTTTTGTGCCTTTTATCCTTCGCATTATCCTGTGCCACCTGCAGAATATTCTCAATTTCTTTTTGAGTTAATACCTCGGGCACTCTTTTAAAGGTTTTAGGAGTATCAATCAAGGTTGTTGGATCTTCCTTAGAAAAATTCTCTCGAACCATGAATCGGTGAAACATTTTAATTGCAGCTAAATGCCTGCAAATAGAAGTGGCGGATAATCTGCCATTCTTTTTCATATCCATCATAAAACTAGTCACTTGCTCGCGACTGACGCTATTGGGATTTATGATCTTCTTGCCTGATAAAAATTTAATATATTTCTCTAAGTCTCTCGTATAGGCTGACAAAGTGTTTTTAGCCAATCCACGTTCAACGGCTAAATAATTAATGAACTCACTAATTATTTCTTTCATTGAGTAATTAAATTATCCTTAATCACATCATATCGAAATTTCCCCCTCAACATGCGGTCAAAAGCGCGTAAATCGCTTTGAATGCGCGAATAATTACGCACAGGTCGAGGCTGATCCAAAGAATCTCTATAAAACTTCAATAACTCCACTAATTGATTGAGTTCTTGAGCCTTATCTGCTTTCAAAAGAAGCTTTACTTGATCAATATGACCAAAAATCTGCTTTAAACTGTAATTAACCGCACCATCGGAACTACGCTCGCTAATTCCAGACCACAGATCCTTATACCAAACTTTAATAAGCGCGTAATGCTGCATATAAATCTGTTTAGGATCCTTATCTGGTGCTGGATAATCTTGAGGTTCAAGTACAGGTTGAAAATCAATGCTTTGATTTTGATCTTGCTTCTTCTTACGTGTAAATTTCTTACGTAAAGGTTCGCAGGAGGACAAACTTATTGTAAAAATAAGCATGGTTGCAACAGTTATTAACATTCTTCGATTTAAAAAGCATTTAACCATGGATTAACTCCTCAAATTGTTTTTGATTTAATATTGTAACACCCAATTGTAACGCCTTTGTATGTTTAGAACCCGGCTTTTCACCCACCACAACATAATCAGTTGCAGAACTGACTGAAGAAACGACTTCCGCTCCTTCTTTTTTAGCCATTTCTCCTGCCTCATCACGGCTTAAACCTTTTAATTCGCCAGTAAAGACAAATTTCTTACCCAAAAACTTATTGGATTTCTGTCTCTTTGCCTCTGTCATGTTTAATCCCAGACTTTGAAAATCATCAATTAAAACACGTACCTGAGGCTGAACAAAATAATTAACAATAGAAACTGCTGTGACTGGACCCACTTCACGAATAGCTGTTAATTGCTCCTCCGTAGCCTTTCGCAAAGAATCGATAGAACCAAAGGATTCAGCCAAAACAGAAGCAGTCTTCTCTCCGATATTAGCAATACCCAACCCATAAATCAATCGCGATAAAGATTGTTTTTTACTTCCTTCAATCGCTTTTAAAAGATTTTCTGCCTTTTTCTCAGCAACCAAATCTAACTTAAGCAAATCTTCTCTTTGAAGACGATAAACATCAGAGAATTTCTTCACTAATCCCTGATTTAAAACCTGCCCCACCACTGCCTCACCTAAACCTTCAATATCCATCGCTCCACGGGATGCAAAATGCAAGAGCCCCATCTCTAATTGTTTAGGACAGGAAAGATTCGCACAACGATAATCAACCTGTTTTAAATCTTCCTTAATAATATTTGATCCACAAGATGGACATTTCTTAGGAGTAGAAAATATTCCTTTAGAATGTTTCTCAGTAACTTTAACAATTTTTGGAATAACATCTCCAGCCCGCTCAATTAAAACCTTATCCCCAACATTAACCCCTAAGCGACCAACTTCATCAAAATTATGTAAAGTAGCTCTAGAAATAGTTACCCCGCCGCAAAAAACAGGATCAAGCTCTGCGACTGGTGTAATCACACCGGAGCGACCAACCTGGACTGAAATTTCACGAACAACCGTACTAGCTTGATACGCAGGAAACTTAAAAGCCACCGCCCATCTTGGACTCTTATTCGTACTGCCAAGCTTAGCTTGATTCTTTAAATCATCTACCTTAATGACAATACCATCCACGTCGTAGGCGAGCTCCTGTCTTTTATTCTGCATCTGGCGACAAAATTCAATTATTTCCTCTAAAGAATTGCAGATCTTACTGTGAGAATTAACAACAAATCCATAATCCTTACATTCTTTTAAAAACTCCACCTGAGTTTTAAGCTGTTTAGAGCCTTCTAAAACCCCAAATGAATGAACAAAAAACTTTAAATGACGTTCCTTGGTTAACCTTGCATCCAGAAGCTTTAACGCACCGCTGGCTGCATTGCGGGGATTAACAAAAAGTTCTTCTTCATTTTCCTTACGCTGATAATTAAGCTTGGTAAAATCTTCCTTGTCCATATACACCTCGCCTCTTACTTCCAAGAGAGAGGGAACCTTACCTTTAAGTTTTAAAGGAATCGATCGAATCGTTCTTACATTATGTGTAACATTTTCCCCCACACTTCCATCCCCCCGGGTTGCTCCTAAAACTAAATCCCCATCTCGGTAGGTCAAAGCAAGACTGACACCATCAATTTTTGGTTCTAAACTCAACGCCGGTTTAACTCCTGCCAATCCTTTGATCACCCGTTCATACCATGATTTAATTTCCTCAACAGAATAGGTGTTATCCAAAGAAAGCATTTTAAGAGGATGTGTAACTGTAGGCAAATTACCTTCCACCTTAGCTCCTACCCTTTGACTAGGAGAAACTGAAGATTTGTACTGAGGATATTTCTCCTCTAAATCAATCAGCCTCTTTAAAAGACTATCATATTCCGCATCTGAAATAGATGGCTGATTAATCACATAATAGCGATGATTATGCCCTTCTATCTTGAAGCAAAGATCTTGAATTTCTTTTTTAGCTTGAGCGAGTATCATAGATCAATAAGCAATATCAAACCCTGAAAATGTTTTTCTAGCTTCCAGCCAGTCAATATCCTTATGGCCAATCCTTGCCTCAAATTGCTTATCTAGTTTATAAAGCAAATTCTCCAGCTGCTCGCGTGAAGCTTCAGCGACAAGCTCGACAGAGCCATCTGACAAATTCTTAACCCATCCTGTGATTTTTAATCCCTCAGCAAAGCGTTGGGCGGTGTAACGAAAACCGACACCTTGCACGGTGCCGGAAAATATGACATGGATTCGAACCATAAGTTTGTAGAAATAAAATCGGGGCGGACGGGCTTGAACCGTCGACCTCAACGTCCCGAACGTTGCGCGCTAGCCAACTGCGCTACGCCCCGTAAATTAATAAATAATACATTTAAAACAACTTCCAACATTTTTAATCTTCTTATAACTCTACAATTTGTGCTGTGTGTCCAAATTGTGTCAATTGAATCGCGTATTCTAACATCAGCCCTAATATCCGTCAATGAGTCCCTAAAAGATCCACTAAATAAAATAGCCGCTTATCCCTTATGCGGCTATTTATAAACTCAATATCTAGATATGAATATTCTAACCTTCTAAAGTCTCAAACTCTAATTCAATCCCACCTAAATATTTAGCAAGTACATTATACATTCCAGAAAGAAATAAAGCCCCTGCTAAGCCTAAAATACCATTGAGAATAGGAAAAACTAAAATAGACCATGCTCCAGGCCCAGAACCTGGTTCAGAAGGAACGATTAATGAACCTATCGTTACGACAGCACCTAAAATAAAACCAGCAATGACATTTATGCTGGAAAAAATTAGAATAAACGATTTTGTAGATATTTTTCTTAATTTTATTTTCATGTAATCCTCCGTCGTTTAAAATCAATAATCCAGACCTACGAAATGATCAGCCATGGCTGGTGTCATCATTTTAATATCATAAATTATAGGGGCAAGACCATCCGCGTTCAACAACAAATGCAACATATCGGAATCATCAAAGGCTATTTGAATAGACCCTCTGAGAGAAACAACATTGACAGTTGTCTTAGAAAGATCAATACCACCAGAAGTAGCCTCTTCTTTAGGCTGCGCTGTCAGCATGGCTTTATCTTCCTCTTTTGTTTCAACAACTGCTTGAACTTGTCCAGGATATTCTGGCGCACCTTTAATCTTATTGATTACTAAGCCAGGAAGAGCCACAGGAGCTGTGATACCAAACCAAACTCCAAATGAAACAGCTTCCGGAATACCATCTACTAAAGCCTTTCGAATATTTCCTTGAGCCAATCCTTCATCCCAAATAGTTTTCTTTAAAGATTTTACACTGCTGCTGGAATTCTTTTTAAAGAGTTCTGCGGATCTTCTAACCGTGACCCCATAAATGGGATAATTTCCTGGATTCATAATAAAAGGTATCACCGCAGGAAAAAGAAAGGAAAGCACAGTCACCGAAGATAATAAAAATGTTTCATTTCTCCATATAGAATAAGCAAGGCCTGAAAGAGTAAGACCAATCACCCCAATAGCAACGTGAGATTTAGAATATACTTTTAATAATTTATCCACTTCAAAATTCTCTCTATTAAATCCGCGTCCGGTTACAACATAAGCAGCCAGACCAGCCAGCCCAGAGAGAAGCCCTGCCTGATAGGTGAAAATATGAGCAATATAAAAAGGCGCCATAAAAGGCATTATTTTAGCAAATGTAGTAAAAGCTTTCTTAAATCCAGATTCCAAGGCCATCTGCGTGAATCCAATAACCGTAAGCGCCTGCCCTATCCAAAAAACACTCGTAATTGTCGTTACAGCGGGCGCTGGAAATGCTGTAAATGGACTAATTCCTCCAATCATGACATTAAGGGTATACACAAAAAATCCAAGAGCTGCAATCGTATTTAAAGTATAAAAATGAGGCCCCGAATAAAATTCTCCAGCTCCAGCCACCGGTCCAAAGGATTTATTCATCCAGTGGGCATAACGACCAAGCAGAAGCTGGGCTGCCCCCATAGAAAATTTGCGCCAAATACCATCTGTTCCTGTCCAGGAAAGCTCTCTTGCTTTTTTCCACTGCATATATTCTCTGTTTAAAATAGTTCTTCCTCTTAACATATATCGAATACCGCGCTTGTAATCCTCAGAAACAGCAACAGTCGAGGAAAGACCGCCATCTTCCATATCATAGACATCTGTCCCCACATCTGGATGGCCATGATGAGAAGCTGAAGTGTTAATCCCCATATGTCTTTTATCAGAAGTAACAAAGGTACGATCAGAAATTGCATGGAACATACCGGTCTTCGTAAAACTGCCTGTAAAAATCATTTCTGGAGTATTCACAAGAGCCACATTCTTATTTTTAAACTCTTGAATGATAATAGGAATTTTCATCGCTTCAAGCGGGTCTAAATCCTGATTCATATCAATAGTAAATCGAAACTTGTTTCTAGCAAAGGTTTGGGCGTGCATTTGATTGGATGGTTTTCCTTCAAGTGTGATAGCTTTATTCTCAGTGTTGGGAATATCTGCAATATCCTCAATTTGCTCTGTTGTTGGATTATATCGAGACAAGACCTTGACACTGACTCCGTTTCTAATCTGTAAAGAGGCAATCTCAACTAAATACCCTAATTCATCGTAGTATTTCTTTAATAAATAAAGGGTGTCTTTTTTCTTTAACTGCAGCTCTGGTTTTGCATCAGTTGCATTTAAAACATCTCCCCAAATCTGATAAGCCCAAAGGATTTGGACATCATAATTGGTCCTCTCTCGAATCTGTTCTTCACTCCAGGTTGGAAAAGAAAGCTTTAAATAAAGCTTATGCCATCTGACAATATTCATAAGTCCATCTAATGTGCGTGCAAAGGGCTGCCCTTCATAGGAAGCCCAAAGACGAATCTGCATTTTTAAATCTTCACTGATTTCTCCCAGCAATCCATTTTGATCCAATAAAGCTTCCATGCGTAGCCATTCTTCTTCTGTCCCTATCTTATCTCTTCTGACACGTTCAATAAGATTCTTCCAACGCTGCGGGGCTTTTGAAATAATAAAATTAAGATTTGTATAGCCGGTGTTAAGCATCATATCCAAGGTTGTTGGAAGAACACTGTTGTTATAGGCATAAATAATATCTTCCCCAAACACAGGGCTCAAGACTGTGATTGGTGTATTGTCTTCCGGATGAGGCATACGCGGCATTTCCATCAGTAAGGCATTCACCGATTGAGTGACACTTTTTTGAACATCTTCAATCTTAATATGGTCTAATCGTCCTTCCTCAATCGCTATTTTGTATTCCTCATCGCTGACTTCGTCTCTGACATAACGATGCTGATCAAAGGCTAACTTGATAATAGCTCTTCTGGCAGCAAGGCGCTGTTCATCCGTTAATCCAGCTCCTCCTTTGACAAGAAGCTTCTGTTCAATCAAACGATCCAAAATACCTTCTTTTTGAAGGGCGAGAATTTGCTTAGATTCTTTAATTGTTCCTAATCCTCTTAAGGAACCATGAATATAAGTAAAAAATGGTTTAACCAAATAATTAGCCGCAAAATTACTGACATAAAGAAATAGAGCGCTCGTTGACCACTGCATTCCCATCAATAATAAATTCATATTAACGGGGATTTCATGACCAAAAATGACCGGATAATAACTTGCGCCGATTGTTTCCTGATGAGGAATAAGAAAATGATGAATAAGGAAAATATCCCAGGCTACCTTAGCCGATATCACGGATGCCCAAAAACCTGTTCGATACCATTTCTGAGCACTCGTTAATTTTTCTTTCTTATAACCAGCCCCGAAATCAGTTGGCTTTCCAAAACTTTTAACATTAACCTTGCGGTCTAATAAATAACTTAATGGATAATAAATTCCTTTAATAACAACAAGACTAATAGCTGCCGCAAGGGTAGCAGTCCCCCAGCCTATGATGCCGTCATAAGCTGCCACATAAGCTCCCACGGTCGAAGTTAATATAATTGGATAGGTTAACTGGTTATAACTATTTCGGATAAACTGGGCTAATGGTTTGATCATACGCAACGGCAAAGGCATTTTCCCAACCCATGATCCTGATTCCGCAAATGTTTTTCTAATAAATGGTTTGTTATTAATTAAAAGATTAGCTTGTTCTGCAGATATTTCTGTGGAGGTAAAATTATCTGATACGGTATACTCACCTTTTTGAACTCTAGTAAAAAATTGAACATACTCCTGATACTCTGCAACATCTGCCACCTTTCTCTTCATTCTAAATACATTGCCACCCACACTATCAGCCATGGCTTCAATTCCTGCTTTAGCAGCCTTAACCTTTTCCCTCAAACTGGCTATAAAATCATTGTAGATAGAGCTTCTTCTATCTGCTTTACGATCCAAGGAATACCCTAAATCATCGTACCATTCAACATTCTTCCTAGTACGAAACATTTCATTAAGATCTTCGACGGTAAAATAATAATCATAGGGGACCACGTTTTTCATCTTCCCCCCTGATAAACCCTGAAAGGTTGTTTGCTGAATTTCAATAATATTATGCCAGCGCGTGTATTCCTTTCTTATAAAACCCCCTATATCTGCAGCCACTGGGTTAATCTTTCTAGCTTCCACAGCTTTATGCATCAAATAATTAAGGCCGTCTGGCACATCTGCATTCAAAATATCATTATCCGCATCTCTTAAAAACATCACCCATAAATCTTCAATAGTGGGGATAAATGGCTCTTCAATACCCATGACCTGTTTACGCCATATTTGATAACCACGGAAATATTCTTTTAAAACATCCTCTATTGATTCTTTCTTTAACATGGGAACAATTGTTCCTTCGTATCTTCTAGCAGCAACGGCCAAAGCACCTTTACTAAATCCATACTCCTGCCAAGAAGGATAAACAATTTCTCTTTCTTTAGGAGGCTCTGATGTTTCTTCTAAGGCTGCATTAGTAGCCTCCTCAGCCAATGCCTTTTTAATTCTATTAAACCTAATTTTCTTAAGTAAATCTCCGCTGATAATTAACCCTAAGATTAAAGCAGGATAAACGGCAAATACTTTCCAATTAGCCTCCATGCTTTTCCTATAACCCAAAAGTGTTCCTTCTTCATGCAGAGTCCCAGAAATTGGCTTACCATCCACAATGGTCTGCGTTTTAACTCTAAAATCCCCTGGAGCTGTTGGCTCATTGACCAAGGATGTTTCCACAATTTTCTGATGCCCATTCTCAACACTAAATTCCAAATGCAAAGTTGCCTTAGTCAAACGACCATCTTCATCTAAGGTCCCAGCCAAAGGAAGCGAGTACGGGAATAACGGATCAAAAGCAATTGTTTCTTCCCCTCTTGTCTGTACACCAAATATTCCATTAGCAACACGATTACGCTGATAAAGAGTGGTTTTAGAAATGGGATCTCCTAAACTCGTAAATGTAGCCTCCTTTAAACTTAAATCATCCGAAACCTTATAAACATTCACGCCCAGTTCATAGGGCTCATTTTGGAAATTCTGAAACTGTAGCTTTTCATGATGATCAAAAACCATTGTTCTCTGCAATTCGCCAGTCGACTGATTAACAACAATACTAGCCGGCAAAATATTAGCTGGAAAATTTCCCTTACCTTCAAGTGGCCAAATATTGAGCGAAATATCCCCATCGCTTGTCTTGGTAATATAATCACGTCCTCGACTATCATTAGGAGGTGATAAATAATGATAGGTCGGCTGCCCTTGCTCTTGCGTATAATGCGCAGTATTACTCTCTTGATGATACTGGCGAACGGTATCTGAAATTTGTTTTAATAGAGCAGGACGGTCTTGAGCACTGGCCTTTGTATAAGCTTCAACGAGAGGACGTATCTTGGGTTCAATAGATTTAAAACTATTAGCACCAGGTTTATCTGTTTGAACCAGAAAAGGAATTTCTTCAACCACCACTGGTACAAAACTTCTTGAGACACCTCTTTGTTCCAACTCATTCCAATAATTAGCTCCCTGAACATTTAAATGTTTCTCCATAAACTGTGCATAGGTTGTCTCGACTCCTTGAGGAAGAAGCTGCTGATAGGATAATTCATTGGGAACCGTTCTACTTAAAGATTGAACCTGCCCATCAGAACTTAAGGTATAGGACAGTATCTGCTCGCCTGTGGTGTTGTCAAAATTTAACCCCACAATAGTCTTGATGACTCCCCCACCCTGCTCGATCACAGAAATGATTTTCTTCTCTAAGATATCTCCTAAGATACGATAATCCTTACTGACAACACCATCGGTATCTGTTTTGATGGTTTCAATTAAGATGGTATCTTTATCAATCTTATATTTAGCAAAAGCCTCTGCAATCACTTGATTGCTAGATAATTGACTAACCAGGACAGGTTGAACAGCAATATCAGCTCCTTTTAAAGTCCAATTTAATTGCCATTGTCCATTATTTAAAAAACTAACTTCTCTTGTATCAATTTGTCCATCTGGTCTATATCTGTATACGTCTGTCATATTAAGAACAGACGATCTAACAACATTATCTAAAATAGCTTTGCGATCCATTCCTTGTCGAATCTTAACAAATCCTGTTTGATCAACATTAATCTGTCCATCCTTGAATTTTGTAAAACGAATAGGAGCAAAACCGCCATTCTTATCCAGATTACGAAGATTGACGTGATACCCGCTATTGGAGTCCTTATTAAAATCAAAGATTCCTGTCACATTCTCTGTCGTCTGTCCGTCAATCGTCACGGTTTGCCCATCCTTATGGGAAGCATCAATTAAAACGGAATAATACTCATGGCCATCTTTAAAATAAATGCGATTGTTTTGTAAGAATCGGTCACTGTAAAGCAAAACTGGTTTCCCCCCGGTAACCGGCTTGTAAACATCTTCCACCTGCACGCCTTGATTAACTTGGCGTAAATCAGTGGTGATGACATGCAAGAAGCCATCCTTGGAATCTTTAGGATTAATAGAAACTGTTTTAGCAACAGGACCAGATAAATCTGTTGGACTAAATGAAGCCAATTCAAAAATGGAAGATGTATGATTGTCCTGTAAGACTTCAATACGGCTGCCATTAAAATTTTTATTTAAAAATACCCGTGCCATCACATGCTGATTCATATCCATCATGGTAACTTCGTCAGCAACCTGACGAATAGCTTCCTGAGTTGAAGGAGACTTTAAATCATCTAATGAAACATATTCAGAACCTTTCCCATCATTGCGATTAATCTGAAAATATTTATTCATATTGGCTTCAATTGAAACATTTTCCCACAACTGATAACCATCCCCAAACATCTTGACATATCGTCCAACTGTATTGCCTTGAGAATCAATCTTCAATATTTCAACGCCTAATTTTCCAAGAGCTGGAGCTAATCGATCTAGATCACTAACGCGAACGCGTTCAGTTTTTAATTGTTTAACAACCTCTTCTGCAGTAGTTCCGGCAGGATGATTTGAACGAAGACGCACAAGGGCATAGTGTTCATTAACCCCGGTTAGAGTATCATCGAACAAAATTGGTGCTGTAGTCGAAGTCGCTGCTTCTCCCCAAGCTTCGGTAATCTTTCTGACACCTGCTTTTGGCTTCCCATATTGGTCATACAAACCAAAGTTTTCCTGTTTATTATTGGCCATCTTTTTAGGATTATCTTGAAGAGTCATTAATAGAACACTGACACCCATCTTGCCTTCCGCTGTTTTCCAAGCGTGAACATCTGCTTCCGCCTGCACTGCTTCTCCTGCATTAGAATTATTTCCTGTTTCAGCCACATAGAATGGCCTAAAAACACCTGCTTCTTTAGTCGCCTTCATCCAATCATTTTCTAAACCATCTATACCCCGATAAGAGTTAACCCCCCAATATTGAACATTAGGTGCATTTGTCAATGCTGTTACAAAATCTATTGGATTATCTCCCAAGGTGAAGGACGTTGTAACACTATCTCCTAATACTGCTTTTATATCCGTAGCATGCTTGTCTACCTTTCTAAAAAATCTGCCTAGGTCTGACCCATTATTCGTAACTCCAATCCAATCCGGATGTAAATTCAGTTCATTACCTAAATCAACAACAATTTTTGCATTGCCATCAAGAGTAGCTGCCAGCTGCTTAAGATAGGATATATACTTGCTGCTATTTTCTAAAGAAACTCTTTCATCTGGATCCCCCACAGTATCTCCCCAAAAATTGGACAAATTCTCCGGATTATAAGCTTTTGAATTTAAGGGAATGCCTACAATAATCGTTTTGACTTGAGTTTGAGTGGCAAGCAGAACAGCAAGTTTTTTAGAAATTGGATAATAAGTACGAACGGCAGTCGCGCCAAGACTGTTTAACTTTTGAATATCATCAGCACCAAACATTTCCGTATCAATGGTCACCCCATGAAAAACCTTTCCATCCGGCCCTGTTAAGGTTTCTACCTTTATATTTCGAACAGGTGCCACCTGTTGACTTGATTGTTCTAATCTTTTTAATTGAGAAGTAGGTGCTTTTTCTAGAATAATCCATCTTTGTCTATTAGATCCTTCAACAGGAATGGTGATGGCCTGGCCTTTAATAGCCAAATCCGCTAATTCTCTTTCTAAATGAATCTGTTGAGGGTTTGCTGCATTAAATGCTGTCTGCTCTGGTGTAAACGTATTGCCTTTCGTAAAAATTGTAAACTGAGGCTTGCCGCTCTCAGGATCAAGCACTCTGTGGTCTTCTGCTTCAATCCCTCCATCCTTTAAAGTTGTTAAAGTAACCTTGTGATCATCAATACGTTTATTTTCTCCATGAAGATTTTTAATGCGTTCCTGTTTTAATTTATCAGATGCATCCACAACGGCTATAACCTGCTTCTTACCATCTAAAAGAACAAGGGCATTGCCATCCAAATTCTTTTTAAATCTTGAAAGAGTATATAATCCGTTAGGCAATCGGGTCACCCCGTTTTTTTCATCCAGGGATCCAATCGTTTTAACATTCTTTAAACCTGTAAGGACAGCGGGCACTCTTCCATCTGCAAAATACACAACCCCATAATAATTCCTTGCTGTCTGATAAATGGCTTTTAATGACACAGAGGATTCTAAAATCAAGCCGTTTCCAGAAACTAAAGATTTCAGCTCTGAAGGTAATTCTGGTAATTGCGGTCTTTCAGATAGATCATAATGGCCGTATTTATCTGCAACCGTATTTTTCTTGAACATCCCTTTAACTTCACCAACAATCCTAAACTCATCAATGGTATAATCCCGAATAGTACTACCAATCTCTCCCGTGGTTGAAGAGGCTTTATAAGCTTTGCCAGGAATAAATCTAACTGAGTTCCCGCTATCATCAGTCAAAGAACTTGTATCGTTAAGTTCACGCGGATCAATAATTAATTTAACAATATGTCCCAAATGATTTCTTAATACTCCCCAAATAAGATGACCATTCTTATCCACACCCTTTGATAACTGTTTTTCTAAATTAAGATCCTTCAAAGAAGAAATAGGTTCTACTAAAACTGAATTAGTACTCAGATAAGATCTTCCGACAATAGTCTGCCCGTCTTGCTGGGCTATTTGCTTAGCAAAAGCATCGGTAATAAAGGTTGAAGAGGTAAAAACATCTCCCTGGCCTGTCATTGTTCCAGTTGTTGAATCGGCATGTAGAATAAAACCATGAACAGTGGCGCTATAATAATCCAAGTGAGAATCTAACGGAGTAGACGAATCAACAAGATCCCAACCGTGATGAGTATTTTCTCTGTAGCGGGTCGTTGAATCTTCGATATTGTAGGCATTGATATAGCTTGTATTGGTATCCTGATTAACAGCCGCCTGATAGGTAAACGCCTGGTGATAATCATCCACCTTTATCTGGTAACCAAGATTTTGGAAAATAAAGTGATCGCTGCTATGCCCAAAGAGTCCTTTATCTCCTAAAAGGGAATCCACCTTTCCTGCTACGGCACCTAAGGTTTTAACAATCCCTACACGATAAAGATTCTTTTCAACTCGATGCCCTTCTTGGTCAAAAGAAACAGCTGGAGTCACATGCACTGTTAGTGATTCAACAACCCCTTTAAATGGAGTCATACGTGCATCATAACGAACATCCTGTCCCTTGGTCGGATGCATTACCACATAATTTCTTAAATTAGCTAGAATATCAACAGCCACTGCAGGCCCCAACACCTGACTCATAACGCCTTGCTGACCAAGTTGAGGAAGCCCTCCAACTATTTGGGTCAAATTAATCAAACCAGCAAAAGGCACATCAGGGACAATGCTAAAACTTGTTCCAACCCCAACCGATACAACCGGCACGCTTGCAAAAGGCGCATTATTATTCATCGATAAAGCACCATGAGCAAAGGGATTATTCTTAATAGGCTTCTTGATTGTTCTTAATGTCTGATTAATCTTATAATCCAGCAAGGCAATGCTGACATTATCCGGAGTAAAGGAAGCAATGGGCGGCGTCATCCCCGCTTTTTGGTATGGCAAAGGAACTGGTTTGTAATTAGGAAGTGCTAGATGATAATTTTGAATCAACTGCATATCTTCAGCTATTTTTAACTTTAAAGCATCCTGATCTGCAGAAGATTTCTGAAGCTGGCTTAACAATACTTGTTCTTCTAAAAGATTAGCTTGCTTAACCGCTGCTTCTTCATCCAATTGGGATGAATACATATTAGTACTCCCTGTTGAAATCCCCGATGTAACTGTTGCGACTTGAACAGCTGCTGGCGGCGCTCCTGAAACTTGAGTATTTAAATTAAGCCCTTGATCTAGTTGATCCGGTGGCGGCGCTCCAGGCCCTGCGGCTGCGCCGTGCTGAGTATCAATAGTAGGTGCCGCTCCCTGATCAGGTAAAAGATTATTGTGATCAAGAGCATCCCCTGAAAGAACCTTGGGCTGAATTTGATTACCAGGTGCTTTAATAAGTCCAGGAGTATCGCCTGTGGAAGTCGGTGTAATCGTTGCAACTGTAGTTGTTGGCGCAGTTCTTTGAGGTTGAACATTTAAATTGGAATCATGATCCACAGGAACCACTACTGTTGGAACTACCGAGCCAGGAACATCTACAGAGCTTGGGGTAGCTATGGATACAGACCCCATATGAGTATCTACTGAAACTGGCTGCACATTTTTTACTGGTAAAATCTCTTGAGGAGCAACAGAACCCTTAGGCTTTGCTCCCTGAATCTCTTTCAATTGTTCTTTTTCTATCTTGATTTGTGCTTTGAGCTTTTGGACCTTATCAAAATTCATCATTAAGGTTCCGCCTTTAGCACTCATATTGTCCACTGCATTTTGATCAGCACCTATTTTCTCACTAAGCTTTTGTATTTGAATATCGATAGAGCTTGCGACCACCTGTTTGATTTCTGCTTTCTTAGAACCGTGCTGCATTAAATCTTCAGAGCCCTTAGCAGAAGCTGAATTAGCAGCCGCCAAAAGAAAAACTCCCACTGTGATTGCAGGCAGTATTCTTTTAAATGGTCTAACATACAAACCAAATACCTTCTTAAGAACGATAATTCTTTCTATCAGAGATTTTCTTACTTTTTCGTTATATTTCTGTACTCCATTAAGTTTAATTCTTATAACAGTATCGCCATCTTGAACTAGCCCACTTTCTCTTAACCCTCCAATAGTTGATGACTCTAATCTAGTTTTATCTCCTACAATTGCTTCAACCCCCGCCTCAAAGGTAACAACCCCATTCTGTAAGACGGCACTAGCAGCCTTTGCAGCTTCTTTTCCAGAAATCATTGCAAAACTTTTTTCGATATAATCTCCAAAGATAACCCCTCCAGAAAAATATTTTCTTGGGACCACTTCATTGGTAGGAGTTAATTCCTCTTTGATATAGTTATAAACGCCTTTTTTATAAGATTTTAAATACTGCTTATAGATCTCCTGGTCAATATTCTTATCATTTACATCAACGCCATTGACTTTCTTCTGACCAAAATATCCTTTTGCTAATAACCCTTCCTTTAATTTATTTTTAAACCAAAATGCCAAAATTAACGAGTTATAAACTTGCCTCAATGTTGCAAAATTCTTCCCCTCATTAACCTCTTTCTCAATCAAAGGAAGAATTATCTCACGAATTAATTCATTAGATAATTGTCTATTAGCATCTGAGCTTTTTTCTATATGATCCTTAATGGTTGATTTACTAAGCGCCAGATAGTCTTCTTCAAGCATGACCTTAAGCTTACTCTCTGTGATCACCGCTGTATTATCAATAGCATCCTCATAGACAGTTGCTTGACCCGGAATAATCCAAACCTTGTTAAAGGCGGCAACGGGAATATTAGTTGTTCCAAAACGTTTATAAGCTTCCCTGTAAATCTTGCTCCAAAATTCCTTGCCCACACTTCCTTCCGGATACATCACAGAAGAAGCTACCTGCTTTAATAAATAATCTTGAGCTAACATATCTTTTCCCATTTCCGTAATTCCAAATTCTTGTGGAATAATACGATTAGAATCATAGGGTGATAAGTTAACCCACATGTCTTTCTCAGGAATTGCTAAAGAAGCTAAGAAATATTTAACAAGCCTACTGGCTTCTTCTTTCAAGAAAACTTTTCTATTAAAAGAGTTTTCACCAGAGGCTTGATCTCCTTGAGTCATGACAAAATTAAATTTAAAAGGATTGTCCTTAAAGAATTTAAGGCCACAAATCATGGGTGAAGAAAATGATGCTGTTAATGGAACTAATTGACCAGGGGCAGGCAGGAAAGGAACATCAGCTTGTACAGGCTGCGCTCCTATTAATGTATTTAATAAGAATGCAACTAAGACTAACCAAACGATAGATTTTTTATATATCTTCCCTCTTGTCATACAGTAGTCTTTCTTTACTGGGGTTAACTACTTAATACCATAAATCTTCTTGTTATTTAAAGTATGTACTATATATACTCAAAAACAAGGGCATTTTAGGAATTTTTGGAAAGCGCTTTCTCATGTGCTGTAAATTAATATTTACCAATAGGTTATAAATATAGTACGAAAGAAAATCTAAAATAAACCGCGGTAGGCTTCACTGCCGCCATTGACGACCTTTATAAATTCGGAGAATTTGCGGGAGGGAATAGTCATTTCGGTGACTTTTTCATTGTTCGAACCTAAATAATTCCATTTAATGAGTTATTGTGGTTTAGACATAACGTTTCTAACTTTTAATTATTTTAAATATGCTTCGCCAAAATATCAGTTTCAATATTGACACTTTCACCAATCTTCTTCTTAATTTAAGAGGACAATTTGCCAGTACCAATCAATCATAAGATAAAAAAACCAGCCAATGAACAAATCACTAGCTGGCAAAAAAATCCTGCTAAATTATTTTATTTCACCATTTAACCTTAAGAAAGTTTCTATCGTTTCAAAAATAGCTGATGATTTTATTACTTTACCGAGTCCCATCATTTGAGATGTTCCAACAACTGGTTTGATAGTTGAAGGTATATCAGTAAATCCCCCTACATTAGTTTGATTAAACACATAAACCTCTGAAATTAATCCCAGTAAAAAGAAGCGAGAACCAGAAACCAAACCACCTTCTTTAGTAGAATAGCTACCACGGTTCATCAAAAAGACAGGGCTCCCACTTGAACCAGGAAATACTGTTGCATCAATTAAGAATTGTGGCAAACCTTCATAATCTACATTCAGAGGTGTAGCAGTAATCCCCCGTCTAAGTATTGGCAAATAATTCACTTTATCGTAAATTGCACTTGGATAACCTACAAACATAATCTCCTCAACCGCATCTAAATCTTCTGCTTGCTGTGGCGTTGGTAAAAAATCTTTATTAAAAGACCTGATAAATAACTGCAAATTCTTTTTTTGAGCCTGATCGAGAAGTTCACTTATTGGGATTATTCCAACGTCTACTTTGTCGTTAGGATGTCCATACCATAAAGATCTCACATTATTCATTTCAACAGGTTGTATCTTTCCTAAAATCGGCTTTTTTCCATCACTTTGAATAAAAAAGAATTTAATTTTTTCTACATCTTTTAAAACATGTTTATTTGTAACTAAAAAGAGTCCTTCTTTATTCTGCCACTTATAAGATACTATAAAACCTGTACCAACATCTCCTACAATCGCCCCATCTTTACCAACACGCGAGCATTCCAATCTTACAGTAACAAAGAATAATTGTTCGGCCGTACTCGCTACATTCATAGTTTTAACTTCTTCTACTGCTTTTACTAAAGAAGGTGAAAGAAAACTGATAAATAAAACTAAGAAATAAAAGATTACCTTCTTCATATATTGTCCCCTTATCTTGAATAACTAAATTTGTACTTTATATACTTAAAAGATGTTTGTCAACCGCACTTTTAAAGCGGCTAGACCTCACAGCACCATCAACAGAAATATAAAAACACCTATCCTCTATATTAGGAGGCAAAAGCTAGAAAACCAAAAGAAAATATATTAAAAGGTGGAAAATAAAAAAAAGTAATAATAGCCAGAATCAACAATCGCATCCAAAAAAGATGTTTAAAACTCTCCCAAAGAATGCCTATTAAATAAGTCTCCGCAATAACTTCAAGAGGCGCTAGAAATATAACATGCCTTGGCGTAACAACCTGAACTCCTCCTGTAGCGTGACCCCATAAATAACTTAAAAATATAAAAACGGCAAATACCATAAGAAATAACGCTATAAAAAAAGGGGCAATCTTTAACAGAGTGCTATTCAGAAATAATGGAGAGATCAATTTCTTAGATTGCAAGAAATACAATCCCAACAACAAAGGATAAAGTTGAAAAATATTAATACGTTCTTTAGGTAATATGCTATAAAAAATATCTCGAACCTGACAAAAAAAAGTAACACTATGAAGAAAAGGTTTGTAGAAATAAATAAAAATTAATGGAACCGCTAACAGAAATATATATCTATTCCAACGACGTTCTTTAAATAAGAAAAGGATCATAGAAACAATCGTAATCTGAAAGAAACTTAAGATGCAAGTTAGGCTTAAAGCAATATGAATAATAGAAAGCCAAACCCATTTCTTGGCCCCTACAACCGGAGCCTCAATTAATTCTATAAAAAGAAGCAGCTGAACAACCGTAAAGAACACCCATAAGCCATAGGGCCTTGCCTCAGCCCAATAAGCTAGAAGAATGTGAGTGGAGAAAGCTATAAATAAACTTAAGAATCCAATAAAGAGATTAAATCGATTAGAGAAATAAATAAACAACAACAAAAAAGATAACGACATCCAAAAAACAGGAAGAATCCTTAAGAAAACATTGGAATAACGATCTCTATAGGACCAATCCCCCTTCAACCATTCTTGAGGTGTTTGGTAACGAAAAAGATCACACAAAATCTTCTGCTGAATATAAAAAAGAGGAGCTAAACTGTCGTCAAAGACATGGTTTCTAAGCAGAATATTACTGTACGATTGATTTAAAGTTTTTGTTTGGGTGTTTATTTCATCATTCCATAAGGGCTTAAAGTTAGTTTTGTTAAAACCAAAAATAAGCAAAGGAATTAATAACGGAATAAGAAAAATAGATTTCTTCACTTTATACTTTTCTTTAATTTTTAGATTTATTTCATGTCTATGCAGGTGCATTTAGGACCGGAGAACATAGGCCATTTAAATTCATAACCTGCATGGCCTTGATCAGTACATCTTTTTTCACAAGCAATAGATTTAGTAGAAGATTGCAGACTTTTTTGATAACCATTATAAAGTAACCAAATAATAAGAGGAATACAAATAATCGATATGAGGAGGGTTCGCAGAAAATTATCTTCTTTATTTTGGTTTTGGTCGCTCATTAACTAAACTATACCATAATTTAATAAGAATGAATTGAAAATCAAACTAAAATAATCCTCTATAAGGTTCGTCCCCCCCATTAACAGCCCTTAGAAATTCGGGAAACTTGCGAGTAGGAACAGTCATTTCTGTAACTTTGTCATTAGTAGTGTCTTCAAAAATCATGGTCATTCCCCTCTTCCCCTCATCATCAGTGAAATGCTTAATATACACACTGTAATTCGCCCCTAAATAACTCCATTCAATCAATTGTTGTGGTTTAGACATATGTTTTCCTATTAAGTAGCCACTTGATTACGTAGATGATCATAGACGTATGCCGTTGCAACACAAGAAACAGGGATCGTGAAAAGTAACCCTATCACTAGACATAAAAGACCTGCCAAATTAAATAGAAGAAGAGCTCCTCCGAAACAAAACAATTGCCACCGAACACCTTTTGTGAGAGCACGGCTCGCTTTCAGCGATTCAATGGGGCCCATCTTTTGATCAACGATAAAGAACATGTTCATTCCAAGCGCAATACTTAATATAATGCCAGGGACAATCAAAAGAATCATTCCTCCTATAACAGCTAAAGAATAACAAATGCTCGACAAAATATATGTAATCAAAAGCGAACCATTTGAAAAGATCTCAAAAACATTCGGTGCTTCATCACGATTGACCATCAAGGTCATTTTTGTCGCACCTATTTGTAGTAACATATTAATAATACCAAAACCAAAAAGTAATACGTAATAAAATGCTTTTGGAAAAGGTAAATGGTATTTATATGCTTGTAGAAATCTAAAAATCTTATATCGATCCCCATCTAGTTCCAATGGAAGAACTAAATCAGAAGGTTTTTCGATTTTCTCTAACTTATCCTGTACTTTGCCGAATTTGTTGATATATCCGGATGTTTGAAGATATTGGTTAAACGCATCAACAGCAGCAGAATCTTTATAAAGCGTTTTAATATCCCTTTTATTAATACGATCTAATCCTGCCCCACTTTGTAATTGCCCATTGCTCACCCCAATTGCAATATAAATACCTATGACAATTAAAATCACCCCAAAATACTTTTTAGTCATCTGTATTCCGCGGGTAATAGCTTCTTTCTTAGAAAAAGTCTTTGTATTCATAGGTTTCCTTTTCAGTTTATAAAAATTACTTCTTCCCTGTCTGCCTCTGCTCTTCCCTTAATCTGATCTGCAAATCCTGAATATCTTTGCGCAGACTTTTGTTCTCTTCATAACGTTGATCTTCCCGGTCAGTCATGCGCTTGATCTGTTCTTCCTTGGAATGGATCTGAGCCTCTTTATATTTAATATCTACTTCTTTAGAGCTAAGCTCATTATGACTTAGATAAAGTTCGTGAGAAAGCCTTGTCACTTCATCCTTCATTTCCCTTTGAGCTTTTCTGGCATCTTCCAGCTCTTGACACAAATACTCTGTTTCATAAGAACCGCTCTTCGCCTTCTTCGAAATGGGTGTTCGAGAAATGACTGCAGGCTCTTTAGATGGAAGCACCCTTGCCTTATAATAAATATTCGGATGCACCCCTTCCTTAAAAATTATCCCTGATTTAATCTGCCGAGAGAGAATCTTGAAAACCCTTCTACGTGGAATATTAAGATCTTGGAGCATCGATGCGACCCGCGCTTGGCCGCTCTTTTGGATATATTGGAGGATTTTATCGGTGTAGTCTGTTTGAACCATGATTGGACCTTATTCTAGCAGACACCGATTCCTGAACAAGAATATATTTAAGATTATATGATGGGGCACTTTAATAGCACTATCTAAATTGTTTTGAAGACGAATTAAAATGACCACAACAGAGAAACTCTTACTTCGCGTGGTTTCTTATTAGGTAGGACAAGATTCCATTCTCCCTGCGCATATCCATCTTCTTTATTGGCGATAGAAATATCAACAGGATATTCATCTGCAATAATCTTCTGTTCCAAATTTATTTTCTTAGATCCTGGCCACAACACATGCATGCGGGTGCGTGGATTATCTTTCAAGATGGTATTAATATCACTACTGGATCTCTTGCGTTCATATCTGTTATTATTCATAAGAAATACAAACATGATCGCCTGTTTATGGTTAACATTAGGAACCTTGGTGAGTGAAAGAAAATTTCTATTAATCTTGTAATCTGGAGAAACTGAAGAGAGAAAACCATCATATCTTCGATGAACATGTTTGTTGCCAACAGATAACGAATTAAAATCCTCAGCAATAGGACTCTTCAAAGCAGCATCTTCCGTAATACTCTCCATAGATAACGAAATTCTTCTTTTTTCTATATGATCAATGGTAAGCTTCTCCAGCTCAATGACATCCAGATTTTGCACATTCTGCACATTGTGTTTATTTAAGATTCCAGGCGGGAGATGAGTAGTAGGCGTTTCATTAAAGGCCGACATATCGGCCTTACAGATCAAAGCCGGAAAGAATAGGCACAGAACCAAGGGCAAAAATATCTTGTTCATAGCGCGCCACCACTTTTGCTACAAGAACATCTTTTTTCAAAGAATCAAGAAACTCAAATAATTCTATGAATCAAGTTCCTTAATTTGAGTATAGCATATTTTTTTTAGCTTTTAATAGTCACTACCCTCTTTAGAGATAAATCTTTCCAAAATAGACATTACGGGGCTTTTGTAACAGTCCTGTTATTTATAATTTAAAAAGGGGTGTCAGTGACTTGACTTTACCAAAACTACAGCAGATAAGAGAGCCTGAACTTATGAAGACAGACCTTATTTTGACAGGTGGTGATTTGCGGTCAAGGAGATATCCAAGATCATACTATGGGGCACTTTAATAGCACTATCTAATTCTGGAGGTCTGCTGTAAGAGAACCCACAGGCTACCTTTATAACCTCTTTAGCCAGCCTGACTTATAGAAGATAGAAAAATTATGTGCCTAATTTGTGCCAATCTGGCTGGTGGAGATGCTGGGATACATTAGGCTATTTTTGGTACTTATCGTCGACAAACGGTCATTTTAAGCCAAATTCCACACAGCAAAAACTTTCCACACGTCATACAACTTTATACAAGATTTTACAACTTTTTCACCTTGGATGGGCACCGCTTGGGTATCAAGAATTGATTAACCTTTAAAATTATTCTTTGCTGGAATTGCTATATTTGATGGTGTATCTTTTGTTGAAGTTGCCACAGGTTTAACTACTACAGTTTTAGTCGCTACTTGTTTGTTTTCTTTGCCTGAATAAGGTCCTGGAGGAATCCCTGGACCTGGAAAAGTAAAAGCAACTGCATTTGCTTGCTTAGCTAAAGGCATATAATTGGGGGCCGCCTTCTCAACTGCAGCTGTAATAGCCATGACTACTAAAGTTGCTATAGGATTTCCTGTATCAGTCGTCTGTGGAGTATACTGGATTATGCGATCATCCTGCCATAGAGTTTCTCCAGTTTTTCCTTCTTTAATAATATATTCAAGTTCTACAGTGACCGTAGTAGATAAGAATAAATATCGAGCATCCCAACGTTTAATTTTTACGTACAAGACTGTATCTGCGCTAAATAAAGATGATAGCTTCTCCACAGGAGCATTGTGAACCAAATCTGCATCAGATAAGCCATTATCCTCAAGCACACGTTTGATCATATTGACTGGAAAAACATAATATCCTTGCTCAGCAATAGGAATAGAAATACTAGACAAGAAATAAGCAGGAGCATCTACATTAACGCTTTGATTAACAACAGGGACTACCAGAATAGAACGAGGTGCGGCTGAGTAAAATTTAGTATAATCTTTCTTCGGTATACTTGCGCAACCAGAAGCAAAAACAACCAATCCAACAATTAAAATCAGTTTTTTCATTAAACAGATCCCTTAGGCTGACTTTTGGACAACATCTTTTGTGCATTATCAATCATTTTCTCCATAAAAGGTCTAGACTCCAACCACAAGTCATGTTCTTTTTGAAAATAAGTAATTGAGCCCGGAAAATCTTGATTTTCATAAAGCATATATCCATATTCAGCATATACCCCAGGTGGAACATTATGATTTTGTTCACCTCTTAAAATAGTTTCTTTTAAGTGTTCTACGAACTTCTCTTTACTAGCAGGGTTCTTATAATACGCATAAAGGTTATCATCATAACCATTCCATGTATACTTTTGAGTAGCACAACCAACCAAAAATAATAATGGCAATAATTTTAATACACTTTTATTCATACTAGAACCTTAGTTAATGGACGTTAATAACTTTCTGTTCGCTCTCAACAAAAACAGTTTGCTTAGAAACCACTACGCTTCCCTGCATTACTGTTACCTCATGCGTACCGGGTTCAACTGCTAAAACTTTTGGTTTACCATTAAACTTTGTTGCATCACCCATATTTATGCCATCAACTAAAGCAACAGAGCCTGCTGGAGCGTTTATAAATGATAAAGTTGGTCGTGAATCAATCGTACTTACAGCTGTTGTTGGGTAACGTGGAGCACACCCAATAACAAAAAGAGAAACAACCGTAGAAAATAATAATATTTTTCTCATTTATTCAACCTCTTTTACAAAACATTTTTCTAGTATACCAGCATCAATAGAGCCATTAATGATTTTAGCAATTGATCCTTCACTTGTTTCAGTGTCACCAAAAAAACTACTCACTTTAATGGTGGCAATCTTTTCAGGAGGCAAATCAATCATGAAACCACTTTGTTGGCTTTTCACAGTAGCTGTTTTCTTCATCACTTGAAGAATATCTCCTTCTTTCAAACCTTGACTCTTCCCTCCGCTTATAAAAACCTGGTCACCTAGAATTTGAAGTATATCTGTTTTCCAAGGGCGATTTTCTAAAGAAACTATTAAATTATTAATAAGATCTGAGATTGAAGCTGCAATTACTTTATCATTTAGAGTTCCATCATAATCTGCTGCGCTACCAAAGCCTGCAACTTCACCAGATTCTGTGGTAGCAACACCCGCACCGATTGTTGAGAAGAACGCTAAGCCAGTTTTTGAATCAACAAGACGAATCTCAACCTTAGCTTTAGCAGTTTGTAATTTTGTACTAGATAAAAAACCAGCTTTCCCAGTAACTGAACGTCCAAATTCTGTAACAGAGCCAAATATAATCGTATCAGCCCCTATTAAATCCTTTTCTTTGGTTATCGTTTGCTCAGCTTCGACTTTCTTTAAATCAGGACGTTCTAATACCAAAAAACGGTTTGATTTTATTAAACGAGTTGCAAGCATATCGCTTGCTTGTTTTCCAATAGGATCATAATTATCATCAACAAGTAAAGCTTTCCCATAGGTAGTTTCATTCGAAAATCGTCCAATAATAATCTTTCTTTTATACTTCTTCATCAACGGAAGCTGAACAAGCTGTTGAGCTTCAATTTGTTGCTTTTGAGAAATAGGCGGCTCAACAACTTTCATTTGTTTAGGAACAGAGGTGCAACCAGCAAATAAACCAACAAACCCAAATATTAAAAATTTCTTATAAACCATTTTTGAATCCCCCTAGAAATAAAAAAGAACAACCTTTGCGAGTTGTCTGAACAATAATTTATAGAATTTTCTGAAGCACAAACAATACTACTACTCACTCTTTCTTTTAGCAAGAAAATAAATTAAGTGGAAATGGGCTGAATCTTCCTTCTTTACCGACCCTCAGGCTAGACACCTAATTCGATTATTTCGTAAGGGATTAAAAGTAAAAGGTTTTCTTATTAGTTAGAAGGATTCACATGTAACTGATATAAAAAAAATTTATTTCTTCCCAGCTAAGATGTACTTAGCCAGAATATCCGTCTCAATATTAACGCTGTCGCCAGCTTTTTTAGAACCTAGATTGGTGGCTTGCAGGGTATAAGGGATTAAATAGACTTGGAAACTATTTTTACCCACATGGCCAACGGTCAAACTTATTCCATCTAAGGTTACCGATCCTTTAGGCACAATATATTTGGCATTCGCTTTAGAAATACTAATCGTCATACTCACCCAGTTTTTAGATTTTTCTATTTTCTGGATCACACCTTTTTCATCCACATGGCCGCTCACAAAATGTCCACCGAAACGACTGTCAACCAAGAGAGCCAATTCCAAATTGACTTCGCTTTCTAAACCCACCTCTTTCAAAGACGTTTTTTCAATCGTCTCTTTCATCAAATCAAAAGAAACAATGCTCCCCTTTTTCTGGGTAACAGTTAAGCAAACACCGTTAATGGCTACACTATCAGCCACATGAATTTTCTTAGCCAATTTAAACGCATCGACTTTCAGAACAATTAAATTACTCTTTTGCTCAATTGCCTTAATCTTGCCTAATTGTTCAACGATTCCTGTGAACATGAACGTCTCCCTCTATCAAGAAGTCCTGACCTATTTGTTTAATCTTCAGATCTTTTAATTCAAGAGCCTTATCAATACTCTTAACACCTAATCCAGCGACGGAACTAATCGCATTTTGATCGCCAACAATCTTAGGGGCTATATAGATCATCATACGATCTACCAAAGAATCTTTCAAAGCGCGACCGATCAATCGCCCACCCCCCTCGATTAATACATAAGAAATTTCTCTCTTAGCTAATTCTTTCATTAACCATTTCAAATCAACATGCCCATTCTTCCCCTTTAGCGGAGAAATCAAAACTTGAACGCCGCCTTTAGAAAGAATCTCAATTTTCTTCTTGGATGCTTTTGAGGTGGTTGCTACGAAAATATCTGAAGGTTTAGCGCCAACAAATAATTTAGCCTTCAAAGAAATCTGAAGGGTGGAGTCGACAATAATCTTTTTTAAATGCTTAATCTTGCTAGTGGCGTTTAATTGCGGGTCATCTTTTAAAACAGTATTAATCCCCACCATAATTGCGTCAAATTCATTGCGTTTCTCATGAGCAAACCTTCGTGTTTCTTCTGAAGTAATCCATTTCGACTCGCCAGTCACTGTAGCAATCTTACCATCGATGGTTTGAGCGCATTTAGCCACAACAAACGGCAATTTCTTAGTGATATATTTATTAAACACTTCATTCATAGCAATTAACTCGTCTTGAAGAAATCCTGTCTCAACATCAACCCCTGCCTTCTTGAATAAGTTAATCGATTGTCCATGATTAATAGGATTAGGATCCAGGGTACCAATAACAACCTTCTTGATCCCCGCCTTAATAATAGCCTCGGTACAAGGACCTGTGCGACCAAAATGAGAACAAGGCTCCAGCGTCACATAAAGAGTAGCCCCTTTGGCTTTGTCACCTAGTTTCTTTAAGGCATCAATCTCCGCATGATCGCCACCACAACGCTTATGCCAGCCTTCAGCGATAATCCTTCCCTGCTTAACAATCACAGCTCCCACCATAGGATTAGGCAAGGTGAACCCTCGACCCTTTTGGGCTAGTTGGTAAGCGCGTTGCATATAATTAGACAATGGTTTCATGAGATAATTTCTGTTTCATTTTTTCAACCAATTCATAAGAAATTTGTTCCTTCCCCACATAGGTATAAACCTTGGCCGCCCCGTGCGCATCAGATCCACCCGTCAATAAGAGACCATTCTTGCGAGCGATCTTCTCATAAAAACAAGTCACCACCGGCATGCAATTAGGATAATACACCTCAAGCCCATCCAACCCGCCCTTAACCATCCGAGAAATCAATTCATCTTTTTGGGTAAGCATGGGATGAGCCATTACGGCCAATCCTCCGCTTTGATGAATCAAATCAATCGCTTCAAATGGAGTTTGACTAAACTTAGGCGCATACCCAGGACGTCCCAAAGCCAGATATTTATCAAAAGCATTTTTAAACGAACTTACATGACCTTTTTGAATAAGCAAGGTTGCCAAATGAGCACGACCCACTGCTCTGGACTTTGTCATCGCTGCAATTTCTTCATAGAAAATATCTTTAATGCCAAAAGACTGCAAATTGAAGATCATCTGCTTCATACGCTTAACGCGTTCATCTAAATAAGATTCTATCTTTTCAACTAAGGGGCCTTTCTTAAAATCGATAAAATACCCTAAAATATGAATATCCTTACCTTCAAATTCAGAAGACAATTCAATTCCCGGTATAACCTCCAGATTAACAGCCTTGGCAGCTTCCTGAGTAGGGGCTATGCCATCGGTCACATCATGATCGGTAATAGCAATGCAGGATAAACCATTCTTGACAGCTTGATCAACCACCTCTTGAGGAGAAGACGTGCTGTCCGAATAATAGGTATGAATATGCAAATCAGCAAAAGAAGGCATGAATTAATTGTGAGGTTCAACGATTTCTTTTTTATGAATCTTATCCAGAATTCCGTTGACGAATTTGCTGGACTCTAAATCACCATATTTTTTGGCCAAATCAACAGCTTCGTTGATAGCAACCTTAGGAGGAACATCGGTTGTATGCTGCAATTCAAAAAGACCAATACGCATAACATTGCGATCAATCACAGCCATGCGTTTTAACTGCCAGTTGGTAGCATATTTAGAAATCTTCTCATCAAGAATAGATATTTCTTTTAACACACCCTGAGCAATTATTTTGGCGTAGGTCATCACTTCCTGATCACTAACCTCTTCCATTTTCCAATAATCTAACAAAATCAAATCTAATTCTCGATGAGTAATCTCTACTTGATACAAAATTTTCAATGCATGTTCGCGTGATAAAGTTCTACGTCGCATAATAGTTTTCCAAAGAAGAATATTTTAGAATTTCTTTAATAAATGAACCATCTCTAAAGCTGTAATCGCTGCATCACGACCTTTATTAGACCCGCCCTTTTCTTGCGCTCTCTTTTTGGCTTGATCGATAGTGTCCGTTGTCAGAACCCCCATCACAATAGGCTTACCTGTCTGTAACGATGCCTCCATGATGCCGCGTGAAGTTTCATTAGCCACCACTTCAAAGTGAAAAGTATCGCCGCGGATCACTGCGCCTAAACAAATAACAGCATCAATATTCTTTTTTTGAGCTAATTTTAAAGCAGTCAGAGGAATTTCAAAAGAACCAGGAACCCAAAGGGTTGTTATTTGACTATCCCTTAACCCTTTAGTTTTAAGTTCCATCAAACATGCGTTTAGAAGAGCTTTGGATATGAAATCATTAAATCGAGCAACGATAATCGCAATATGAACCTTGGGAACTAAAGTCTTTCTAGGTTTTTTCTTAATAGCCATGTTTATACCTATGCCCGGAAGACTATAAAAGATGTCCTAACTTTTCTTTCTTAGTCTTAAGGTATTTCTCATTTTTAGGATTATGCGCTATTTTAATGGGTACACGTTCTACGACAGAAAGACCATAACCTTCAAGACCCACGATTTTACGGGGATTATTAGTCAATAATCGAATTTGTTTCACGCCTAAATCCACTAAAATTTGGGCACCTAAACCATAATCGCGCAAATCAGCAGGAAAACCTAAAGCCTGATTAGCTTCAACGGTATCCATGCCGTCATCTTGTAATCCATAGGCTTTAATCTTATTGACCAAGCCAATACCACGACCTTCCTGCTGACGAATATATAACAAAACACCAGAACCAGCCTCTTGAATACCTTTCATCGCGGCTTTTAACTGAGCATTGCAATCACAACGCTGAGAACCAAAAACATCTCCTGTTAAGCATTCGGACTGCGCACGAACTAATATAGGAGTTGTCCCATCAATCTTACCCTTTACTAAAGCTAAATGAACAGCCCCATCAATCTTAGATTCATAAACCACCATATGAAAATCACCAAACTCAGTCGGCAATTCTGACTCAGCCACGCGTTCTATTAACTGCTCAGTTTTACGGCGATATTCAATCAAACTATCGATTGTACAAATTTTTATTTTATGTGTTTGAGAAAAGGCAATCAAATCATTCGTACGAGCCATGGTGCCGTCTTCATTCATGATTTCACAGATAACCCCTGCTGGATAAAGGCCAGCTAATTTCATTAAATCGACCGATGCTTCCGTATGACCAGCGCGTACTAACACACCACCACGACGAGCTCTTAAGGGAAATAAATGTCCTGGAGTCACAAAATCCGAAGGCTTGGATTTTGGATTAATCAAATCTTCAACGGTTTTTGCACGATCTGCTGCAGAAATACCGGTTGTCACACCAAAAGCGGAATCTACGGTCACCGTCCAAGCAGTGTTGCATTTTTGATGCTTGGAATTTACATCTTCCTTCATAGGATGTAAATCAAGCTCGGCAAGCCTTGCATCTTCCATAGGCACACAAACAAGGCCACGAGCGTACTTAGCCATAAAATTAATCGCATCTGCATTGATATGCTCTGCTGCAATAAGCACATCCCCTTCATTTTCACGACCTTCATCATCCATAACAATGACCATGCGGCCATTTTTAAGTTCTTCTAAAACTTCGGGAATAGAATTAAACATGTTTTATCCTCCAATTAAAAACCAAAGTATATGCCAGAAAATAGCCCTTGTCAACGCATTTCCCCCGACCTATAATGACCATAATTTTCATAACTAACCTAGAGCAAATAACATGCGTGCTGAACAAAAACTATCTAAAATTCTTCTAAATAAAGGGCAAACAATCGCTTTAGCCGAATCCTGTACGGGAGGACTATTGGCTAATCGTTTCACCAACATTCCGGGCTCTTCCCTCTTCTTTTGGCTTGGGATTATTGCCTACGATAATAAAGCTAAAGTCAATCTGCTAAAAATTTCTCCTAACATTATCAAGAAACATGGAGCTGTTAGCCTTCCTGTCGCCAAATTAATGGCGCAAAATGTCCGAAAAATCCTCAACACAGACTTCGGAATTGGAATTACCGGAATTGCAGGCCCAACAGGCGGCTCAAAGAATAAACCAGTAGGACTTGTATTTATCGCCTTAGCCAACAAACAGAAAACAATTCTGTCCCAATGTCATTTTAAAGGTTCCAGAATCTCGATTAAAACCCAAGCAGTTAATAAAGCCCTCGAAATGCTTATCAAAGCCGTCTCCTAAGCTAAAAATGAATGATTATTAGTTTGTTTTTATTTAAAAAAAAGTATAATATCAAACTATGAATTTAAAACACCGTGTCGAGCGATCATTTAAACCACGTTTTGCTATCATCTATCCTTTTGGTTTATTATTTTTACTTTTTGGATCTGTAAATGATCAATCCTTACGCACCGGCATCGGCTATGTGATTGCAGGACTTCTTATTCGTCTGTGGTCCAACGGATATGCCATCAAAAATGATAAACTAACAACATCCGGCCCGTATTCCTTTGTACGCAATCCCCTTTATCTAGGAACATTTTTAATCGCCATTGGTTTTATGTTCATTCTGAACCTTGATATGAATCTAATCCATCTGGATAATAACTTTGGAAATCTAGTTAAAATTATTTTCCTCATCACCTTAGGATTTATATACTCAAAAACCATCAAAGATGAACAAGGAATGCTGCTAAAGAAATTTGGTAAGACTTTTCAAGATTATTGCGCTAAGGTTCCGTCCTTATTCCCTTCCCTAATCCCCTACACTGAAGGAGAGCAATGGCATTTTGATTTACAAAGACTTATTTTTAGCAAAGAATATAAAACCATCTTCTGGATTACTATTCTTATTATTACTTTTCATCTAAAAACCCGTATTCTCTTAGAACATAAGCCTATGAACGAAAGAACATATGGTTTAATTCTGTTTGCTGCTTTACTAATCATCATTGATGTTGTTTACGAGATACTCAAAAAGAAAAAGAAATAAAGGAGACCAAAATGGCAGGGATTACTGAATTACTCAAAGATCAAGAAATTATTAAAGAGATTAATAATTACAAATGGTGCCAAAGCGAAAAAGAAGGTCAAGATATTGGTTATGAAAGAGCTTCTAGGGAATGGATTAACAATTATTCTAAAACCTATCTAGCCAATCGCGTTAATAAAACAATGTACTTATGGCTAAATACAAGTCCTGTTCTTAATTTTCTCAATAAGAAAATCTCCATCTAATATAAATAGTGACAGGCACTAATTATTCATTCTAATCACGACGACTTAATTTAGAAAGTAATCTTAACATTTCAAAATAAAGCCAAATTAACGTGACCATCAAAGCAAATCCGCCGTACCATTCCATATACTTTTCTAAACCTTCTTGAGAGCCACGTTCAATAAGGTCAAAATCCAGAATTAAATTTAATGTAGCAATGCCCACTACAAAAAGACTGAATCCGATACCAATAAGGCCGCCTCCATTAATAAAAGTTGGCGGATGAACTCCAAAAAATCCAGCGATCCAAACAACCGCATAAAAAGCCATTAATGCCATCATAGCTATCATCAATCCTCGACGGAAACCTTCGGTCGCTTGAATCCAACCCGTACGATAGGAAACCAGCATCACAAACAAAGCGGCAAAGGTTAAGCCCACCGCTTGAAAAACAATCCCTGGATAAGAACGTTCAAACACCAATGAAACAGCTCCTAAAAGCACTCCCTCGCAAGCGGCATACAAGGGCGCCGTAATTGGAGACCAATTTGGCTTAAAACTAGTAGCCAAAGCTAAAATAAGGCCAAGAATACCGCTGATCATCATAGCAATGCCAGCACTGGCACCCATCATAGATGAAACTCCTCTACTACCAAGCATCTGATTGGAACCTGATGCAAAACTCCAACTCCAAGTAGCTGTTAATAAGAGTATCCCAAAAAGAATAAACGTTTTATTAACGGTTCCCTGAATAGTCATGGTTTGACCAGAGCCTACCTGAGCTCTTGCCTTGGCAAAAATTCCACTATTAAGTGTTGGATTTGAACTTTGTTGTTCCATTTTACTTTTCCTCTCTTGAGTACGGGCCGAGTATGCTCGGACCCCTACATTATTAAATCAAACCCGCATATCGCACAGCAATATGCAGAATAATATTTGTATATAGACCAGCCATGACATCATCCAACATAATTCCTAAACCACCAGGCAAGGCTTCGAATCGATTAATGGGGTATATTTTAAACATATCAAAGGCCCGAAACAAGAAGAATCCAACAATTGCAACGGACCATGTCAAAGGCAAACCTATTAAAGCAATCAGAATTCCCACTACTTCATCGATGACTAAGATACCAGGATCTTTTCGATTTAACTCTTTTTCTAAATACGTGCAAACAGGAATAGCAACTATTAAAAGTATCAGCATAACAATGACATAAACCATCAATGAATGCTGAAGTAAGAACACCAAACCAATTCCAGCGGCTGTTGCTGCCGTCCCTGGTGCAAAAGGAAAAAAACCAATCCCTAAAACTGTACCAAAAGCTATGGCTAATTTCTTCATATAGAAGAATTCCTTATTTTATTTTGAAAATAAATAAGCCCCGAACCAATGGTCAAAAAAACGGTCATTATCATAAAGATCTTGATAACAAGCAGATAAGAATTTTGAATAGGATTAAACCAGTTGCTGGCAATAGACGCCTGGGTTAAAATTAAATAAAGCAAGATAATTGAGATGGTTGCAATTTGAAAAACGGTTTTAATTTTTCCTGCGCGTTCGGCTGCCAAAACCTGACCTTTACGCATCGATAAAAGACGATCCACCGTGATCCAGATCTCACGGAAAGCAATGAGAATCACCATCCACCAGACTAACATTCCCATATAAGCTAGTACAAAAAAGATCGAAAGAATAAGCACCTTATCCGCAATGGGATCCATGATCTTTCCAAAATCACTAATAAGTCCATTTCTTTTTGCTAAATAGCCATCATAAAAATCTGTGATCGATGCCACGGCAAAGAAAATAGCTGCCCAAATATGTCCCGTTAAAGAATTAAGAAGAAGTAAATACACTAAAACAACCGCAAAACCAATACGGGATAAAGTCAATATATTAGGAAGGTTCATATTACCACTCCCGCTAAATCATATTCATAGGCATCGGTAATTTCCACATCCACAAAATCCCCCACTTTTAATATCTTGGAGGATCGAACATAAACCAAACCATCCACATCTGGAGCGTCCCATTCGCTTCGTCCAATAAAGGTATCCTTACTATTCTTTTCTTTTTCTTCAATCAGCACCTTTAAATGACGTCCCACAAAGGACTGCTGGATCTCTTTAGAAATCTCCTGCTGATCACGCATGAGAATATCCAAACGTTCTTTCTTAATTCTCTCAGGAACATGATTACTCATTAAAGCAGCTTTTGTGTCTTCTTCTTTAGAATAAATAAAAACACCCACCCTTTCAAAACGCATCTTTTGATTAAATTCTCTTAGCTGCCCAAAATCTTCCTTGGTTTCACCGGGCATACCAACAATATAGGTGGTGCGTATAAATCCATTTGGAATTTTGATTCGAATCTTATTCATTAAATCATAGGTTTGCCGAGTCGTAATATTTCTATTTTGCTCTTTTAGAATATGATCACTCACATGTTGAAGGGGCATATCAATATACTTGCATATCTTTTCTTCACTTGCGATCACCTCAATCAACTCATCAGTCACATGGGCTGGGAAAGCATACAACAAACGAATCCACTGTACATTCTTAGTTACCTTAACCAATTCTTTTAAAAGTTTAGCTAAAGATTTCTGTCTATAAAGATCCATCCCATAGGCGGTAATATCCTGTCCGATAATATTAATTTCCTTAACGCCCTTAGCATCTAAAGCTTCCACTTCCTTTACTATCGATTCAATCGTACGGGAAATAAATTTACCCTTAATCTTTGGAATGGCACAAAAAGAGCAGGCATTGAAACAACTTTCACAAATCTTCACATAGGCAAAATGTTTAGGGGTCAGCTGCAACTGATCTGAATTGCCATCAGACTTAAGTGTTGGCGTTCCCACAAAAGCATCAACCTCTTTAAATTCTTCTGCTAAATCCTTACCGTATCTTTGCGCTAAACAACCAGCGACAATAACTTTTTTAATCTTTCCCTGCTTCTTTAATTCCAGTAAATCAAGAATAGTATCAACTGATTCTTTTCTAGCCTCTTCAATAAAAGAACAAGTATTCACAATCACCGTTTCTGCCTGATTGACATCCACAATACGATGACCGTTTTTCTTTAAACGGCCCAACATCATCTGGGCATCGACCAAATTACGGGCACACCCTAAATTAATAACGCCGACCTTTTGGCCGGCGTTTAAACGCTCTCTTTGAAAATCACTTGTAGTTTTCATTTCTTAACGGTCAGTCCATCCTTTGTAATTACCACACTCTTTGCTCGCCTGTTAGCAGAACTCAGAGAACTGATATCCTTACCATTAACTTCCAAATCTAAACTTCCTATATTCTTTCCAGAGAGTTCAATTTCATTGTTAGCTTCCCAATTTTCAACCGTACCTTTTTTCATAGTCATTTGAAAAACAATCTTTCCATCTACTTTAATTTGAATGGAAGTATCCTTAGACGCATGAACAGCTAGAGTCACCTTACGATTCTGCGCCTGGGCAACAATAATTTTAGCAGCTTCCTTAACAGGTTCTTCCTCTTCTATTCTTGCTTCTTCTTTAAATTGTTCCTTCTTAACCTGAGAGACCTTCTTATTATTCTTAAGCAAAACAACTGTCTTTGAATTCTTTGGCCTTGATTTGATAGCCCCTGCTACACAACCTACAACCTTAACAAAAACGATCAAAGCTACTATTGCAGCTGCAATACGCAATAAATTATTTCTTGTCTTTGTCGTCCATAAAATTCTCCAAAACTCTTGAGTTTGTTCTATTAATACATTGGGTGTTTGAACAGCCGCTTTTGGAGTTGACTTGATATATTTAGGAACTATTTTAACTTCAGAAGGTTGTACATTATATTCTTTTAGAACATCCGCTACTTTAAGTCCAAGAAATTCAGAATAGATTTTTACAAATCCGCGATAATAAAACGGTGTCAAAATACGAATGGAATAACCTTCTTCAATAGCTTTAAGAACATCCATTGGGATCTTGGTTGCTTCATGAACAATATCTAACGTCAAACCTTTAGATATTCTTGTCTCTTTTAATAAAGAACTATTGGGGCTGTTCTTGGGGCTTGTCTGTGTCATTTGTTACTTGTCCCATATTTTCTATTAACCATTTTTCACGATCAACAAGAATGTCTCGTGCTTTACTTCCAGCATAAGGTCCTACTATACCATTTTGTTCCATAATATCAATAAGTCTAGCGGCACGCGAATAGCCAAGCCTTAAACGTCGCTGCAAGACGGAAACAGAAGCCTGATTAGTTTCAACAACCACTCTTACTGCTTCATCATACATTTCGTCTTCACCTGCTCCATTACCAGCAGCAGTCACTACCTGAGGCTTAAGAACAGTTTCATTATATTCAGGAGTTGCTTGTTTTTTAATATGTTCAATCACACGGTTGATTTCTTCATCGGAGACATAACAACATTGACCACGGACAGGCTTCGAATCACCCGGCCTGATAAATAATAAATCTCCTTTACCTAAAAGACTTTCTGAACCCTTCATATCAAGAACCGTACGCGAATCAATTTGAGAAGCAACCTTGAAAGAAATTCTAGAAGGAAAATTAGCTTTAATAACACCGGTTATAACATTAACGGAAGGACGCTGGGTTGCCAAGATCAAATGAATACCAGCAGCACGAGCCAACTGGGCAATACGAGCAATCGAACCTTCAATTGTTTTAGCTGCCACCTGCATCAAATCAGCCAACTCATCGACAATAATCACAATATAAGGCATCGCTAAACCTTTAGCATGATAGCCCTTAATGTTGCGCACTTGTTCTTTATTAAATGTTCTGTATCGTAATTCCATCTCTCCCACCACCCAATTAAAAGCAGCAGCTGCTTTCTTAGCATCCGTCACAACAGGACAAATTAAATGCGGCAAATCATTGTAACTAGACATTTCCACCATCTTAGGATCAATCATAATTAACTTAAGCTCACTAGGAGAGGCATTGTATAACAAGGATGTAATCAAACTGTTGATACAAACTGTTTTACCTGAACCGGTAGTTCCCGCAATTAATAAGTGAGGCATTTCTGCTAAATCACAGACCATAGGCTTACCTGAAATATCCTTACCAATGGCCAACACCAATTTAGAAGAATTTGATCGATATTCACTTTGTTCTAAAACATCTTTTAAATAAACAGAAGCGGTTGAACCATTGGGAACTTCAATACCTACACGATTTTTTCCAGGAATAGGTGCCACAATACGCACCGCTGGAGCTCTCATAGCTAAAGCAATGTCATCAGAAAGACTAATAATGCTCCCCACTTTGACGCCCGGCGCAGGTTGAAGTTCATAACGAGTAATAACCGGACCACGCTCAATATCAGCAACCTTAACAGAAATACCAAAATCGTTTAATGTCTCTTCCAAGACCTTAGCTCCGCTTTTTAAATCATCCTGAATCTTACTGTTTGATAAGACAGGAGGATCATTAAGCAAATCCAAGGATGGCAAATGATATTCCCCAACAATTTTAGGTGCCGTTTCAACAGCCTTAGGCGTTTCTTTAGGAACAACAATATGAATATTAGGAGATTGAAGCTTGGACTCTGCTTTTGGTCCTATGGAAGGAAGCACAACTTTTGTTTCTTTTTGAATCTTCGTAGCAGCTTTCTTTTCTTTTTCATCTTCTTCTTCATCATCCGCTTCATCTACTGAAAACTTACGTTCCTTGACATTATTCTTAACAGCCGTCGAAGTCTTAAATGAAGAGGAGATTTTTGGTAAACTTTTGACCTTAGAAAAAAAACTAATAGCCCCTGATTTAATCAACTGAAATAGCCATATGAAAAATGGCGAAACTAAAAATTCACCTGTAATCACCAAGGATAAAGCACCAAAAGCAAAAAGAATAATGTAAGCACCAACAGGGCTAAAATAAGATTCTAGGAAATTACCAAAAACAATACCCACCAATCCACCGCGTAGAAAACGTGCAGACTCATGTTGTTCACCAATTAATGCAAATAACGAGCTAGAAACAATAAAGAGAATAACTAAACTCACAAATTTAAAGAAATTAAAACGTATTTCACGACTGGTAAACTTGTTCCAACTCCAAAATAATCCAATCGGTACTAAAAAATATGAGCTAATACCTACCAAGAAAATAAAAACACCCGCAATGAATGCTCCAAAAGGACCAATCCAGTTTTGCGGGTGTAAATTTGGTTTTGATGTATACCAAGAAACATCTTGAGAATTAAACGAAACAAGGCTGGCTAAGAGTATCAGGCTTAAAGCCAAAATGATGATGCCCTTGATTTCATTGACATGTTCAAGCTTCATCTTTGGTTCCTAGAAAACTTTAAGACCATGTGGTCTTATGCCTTTACTTCTGCTTGCTTGCGGCTTAAGTTAAAACGTTTCATTTCGTCAATTTCGATAAGTTTAACTTTAAACTTATCACCAAGCTTGACTAGATCATTTACATCTTTGGTAAACTTGTTCGACAACTCTGAGACATGGCACAAACCTTCACGGCCAGGTAAAAACTCAACAAACACACCGAAGTTCATGATGCGTTTGACTGTCCCATCAAAAATCGCTCCTACTTCAGGTTCGATAGTTAAACCTTTAATCATATTAACAGCCTTATCTAAAGCATCTTGATCTGGAGAAGCAACAATAACCTTACCATCTTCTTCAATATCAATAGACTTAACGCCACTTTCTTCAATCATCTTACGGATGGTTTTACCACCGGGTCCAATCACTTCCCCAATTTTATCTTGAGGAATTTGAATGGTAACAATACGAGGTGCATAAGGTGACATTTCTTTTCTCGGAGCAGCTAAAGCGGTAGCCATTTTATCCAAAATAATATACCTAGCTTCTTTAGCTTGAGCAACAGCCTTTTCAATCAAAGACATAGTCAATCTTTTAATCTTAAGATCCAACTGAATAGCAGTCACACCTTTACGAGAACCGGCAACCTTGAAATCCATATCACCGAAATGATCTTCTAATCCCATAATGTCTGTAATCAAAACGGTGTTCTTCTCATCAGAAATAAGACCGACAGAAATACCAGCCACCATATTCTTAATAGGAACACCAGCATCCATCATCGCCAAACAACCGGCGCAAACAGAAGCCATACTGGAAGAACCATTTGATTCTAAGATTTCTGAAACAATGCGGATAGTATAAGGAAACTCTTCTTTAGAAGGAACAACTGCGCGAAGAGCTTTACAAGCCAAAGCGCCATGGCCAATCTCACGACGGCCAGGTCCACGCATAGGCTTTGTTTCCCCTACGCTAAACGAAGGAAAATTATAATGAAGTAAAAAAGTTTTATAAGTGGTACTTTCTAAAGATTCTACCAATTGCTCATCATCTTTAGTTCCTAAAGTTACTATCCCTAAGGCCTGAGTTTGACCACGAGTAAATAAACCAGATCCATGTGTACGAGGTAAAACAGCTACTTCACTATCAATCTGACGAATGTCTTTTAACCCACGTCCATCAGCACGAAGACCACGGGTAAATACATTGCCGCGAATAATTTCATATTGTAACGTTTCAAAAATTGCTTTAACGCCTCCCACAGATACTTCATGACCATCTTTAGTAAAAGCGGCATAAGCATCCATATCTACGGTAATCGTATCAAAAAGCTTGTTAACCGCAGCTTCACGTTCACCTTTATCAGCAATCGTGCTATAAATTTCATTCATTCGAGGAAGGGCCAATTCACGAACCTTATTAATAAAATCTGTATTAGGCTGCTTCAAATTGACCTTAGTCTTTTGTTTACCAATCTTAGATTTTAATTCAATCTGTGCTTTCTTGGAATCTTCTAATTTCTCTAAAGCAAACTGCAAACCCTTCAGTACTAATTCTTCAGGAATTTCAAGAGCTTCCCCTTCAATCATGACGATTCCATCGCCCCAACCAACAACAACTAGATCCATTGTGCTTGTAGCACGCTCTGCAAACGTTGGGTTTGCCACTAATTGACCATCAATTAAACCAACACGCACAGCACCGACCGGACCGTCATAAGGAATATCCGAAATGCTAAGTGCCGCAGAAGCTCCGATAATAGCCATAATATCAGGATCATTTTGACCATCGTGACTCAAGACGCTCGCCACCACCTGAACATCATTATAAAAGCCTTCTGGGAATAAAGGACGAACCGGACGGTCAATCAAACGAGACACTAAAATTTCACGTTCACTGGAACGACCTTCACGTTTAAAAAATCCGCCTGGGAATTTACCAGCAGCATAAGTTTTTTCTTGGTATTCAATAGATAAGGGGAAAAAATCTAGACCTTCACGAGGTTTAGCTGACATACAAGCCGTAACCAAAACAACAGTGTCTCCTACGGTGACTGTAACAGCCCCATTAGCTTGTTTAGCTAATTTCCCAGATTCAATAATTAATTTAGAAGATCCGTAAGGGATCTCGACGCGCGCCTGTGCCATAATCGATCCTTTTTTTAGTGCCTGCCTGCCGGCAGGCAGGTTTTAGCTCGTTACTTGCGTAAATCGAGTTTGTTAATAGTTTCTTCGTACTTCTTAGGATCTGTCTTTTGAAGATAGTCCAAAAGACGGCGGCGTTTGCCAATGAGCAACAACATACCACGGCGGGAATGATTATCCTTTTTATGAAGTTTAAAATGCTCGTTAAGCTGATTAATCTGCGCGCAGAGTACAGCAATTTGTACTGGAGCTGATCCAGTATCTTTTACATGTGTCTTAAAACGATTAATAACATCTGCTTTCTTCTCTTTTAAAATAGCCACTTAAACTTCCTCCTATTAGACTTTTTTCTTATTTTTCTTTATCTTTTGAAGCGGGATTATACAAAAAACTGGAAGATGAGTCAAGCAATAAAAAACCCCCAGCTAGAATAACTGGGGGTTTTATTAATGCTTATTAATAAAGGCAATTATTAATCGCCCTTACTTTTGTCTTATTTCTTAAACTTATCTACAAAATTATCAACAGACTTACCCACAATGTCTTTACAGCCTAAGCCAAAAGCCAGGGCAAATCCTAAACCTAAAGAACCTAAAACAATACTAACAGTCAACTCAACAATTTTAGCACCAATTTGCAATTGTTCTAAAGCGATGGCTATTGCAAAAACAATCACAACAGTTTCAGCAAGTTTACTTAAAAAGTTAACTTGGGAAATACCCACATTGCTGGCTGAAGTTTTCACAACATTTCTTAATATAACCGCGGCAAACATTCCCACAATAAGAATAAAAATAGCTGCAATGATATTAGGAACATAAAGAACAATCCTCTGCAGAAGATCCGCTGCAACAGAAAGTCCAATCGCATTTAAAGCTACCACAAAGGTAATCAACAAAGAAACCCAATAACAAATATCCCCAATTAAGTCTGAAAGAGAGCTATTAATCCCCCCTTTAGAAAATATACGGTCTAATTCGATGCGTTTAGAAAGATCATCCACTTTAACAATCTTTAACAATCTCGTAACACCAACCTTAATAATAAATTTTGAAATCAGCCAACCAACCAGAATAAGAAAAAGCACCAAAAGCAAATTACCAACAAACAGCCCTATTTGAGTTAAAACCGCCTTACCAGGCACCACTATTAGCGCTTGTAAATCTCCCATCATTCACCTCCTATGTTTTAGAAGCCTTAAATAGCTTTCTTATGAATCGTCAATATTATATGCCTATAACAGACTCAATCCAAATCATTTATGATAAATTTTAATTAACCTAAGAAATGGGGAGAAGAGTATTTCTACTTAGAATATCTTGAACTTCTTTAAGAAGCAGTTCTCTTTTAAAAGGTTTGAGGATAATACCATCTATAGGGAGACTCCTAAAGGTTTTTTCCAAGTCTAAACGACCCGTAACAACCAGTATAGGATACATCGGTCTACCTACTGAGTTACAAACATTATGATAAAATCCTACTCCACTCATATTCGGCATACTAACATCCATAAGAATCAAGTCTGGCTCAACCTTATGTAATTTCTCTAAGCCTTCCAAACCATCAAAGACAAGAGTTACCTCATATCCTTGATCTTTCAAAAGCTTGCCATATAACCTGGCCAGCTCTTTTTCATCTTCAAGAATTAATATTTTTTTACTCATTGCCGTACTCCCTTCAACTAGAGTATGGCACTTGTCAAGTGAAATACCATCCTATTAAAAGGTTTAGAGACAAGCGTTTCCTTAAATTCATAAAATAACATAAACTGTATAATTGCTAGTGGTTATGTATAATACGGAGATATTAGACAGGGGGTTATTAAAAAATAATATTAAAGAATTCATCCCTTTCCTAACTTATGCTAATATAAGGACATGAGCTATGGACATGATGAATCCTTCACCTGCCCCTACTGCGGAGAATTAAACCCTCTTTTAATTGATATAAGCGGGGGGAACAATCAAACCTTTGTGGTTGATTGTACAGTCTGCTGTGCACCTATTTTGGTGCGTTTAAAGGTCAGAGGTGAAGAAATTATCAGCCTTGATGTAAGAAGAGAAAACGAATAAAAACCCTTCAACTTTACAAACCAATCAACTCTACTAAATTCACCGGTTCTATTTTAATAATGACAGGTTCAAGGCCATTGATGCGGATTTGCGACCAATTTTGTAGAGCCAAAGGTAAAGGCATCCCCTGCTTATCTCGCTTAATTGTCAAATTCAATAGATCAGAATTCATGTCAATACCGCCAAGCGGTTCTGTAATCATCGCTTTGGAAGATTTATCTACTTTTGTTTTCTTAATAAGAACCTCAACAGGAACTTTTTTATGAATCAAATTAATTAAATCAATCTTCTTTAATTGTGCTTTTGGATAAAACGTAACGGGCATATCTCTATATTCGGCTAAATTCTTCCCTTCGGCGCTAACAGCAACAAAACTGATCCCTTTGGGATGGATTTTCTTTACCTCTTGAATAAACGTAGGCCCATCTATTTCAGGCATCACTGTATCTGTAATAATTAAACTCGGTTTAACATTTTGCAATCTCCTCAATGCTGACTGCGGGGAACTGAAAATTTCAACATGATATTCATCTGCTATATCCTCAGTCCACTTTCTCCAATCATCTCTCATCTTTGCCTGATCATCCACCATAAAAATGATAGGCTTATCTTTAATTCTTGTAGTCATTGCCGCATCAGACATCGGCTCATTTTCTTCAAGTTCATAAACCCCATCTAGATTACCATTCTTAAATTGCGTGATCTTTAACGCATATCCTGGCTCATCATAGGCGTATACCTTTTTTATCCCATCCTTGGTACTGCTATCGATAATTCGGCCATATTGATCAATATTATAGGTCCGATCCTTTGATTCAATGGCGATCAATCGGCCATTAACAGGGTCGAACACAAGCACCGCTCCCATTTTAGTCGTCACTCGAGTTGATTCTTTATTAAACTCAGGCATTATGGCAGGAATTTCTTTTAAAAGATTACGAGTTAATACATATCGAGCGATATTGCCTTCTGTTTCCCTGTCCTCCTTTTCTCCAATAACTTTATGATGAAGACCCCTAATTGGTTTTATTTTATTTTCATCCAATAAATCTCTTAATCTTTTCCTTCCTTCCTGAGATAAGCCTAGCGAATCAGGGCGATTTTGGATATCTTCCCAGGTATCCTCGCTAACCCATATTTCTTTAAAGTCTTTAACTGCTAAGGTGATTTGAGGATGAGGATCCAAAAGAATCTTACCAATAAACTTAAGACTTGCTTTGCCTTGTTGACGGTATTGATCAAAAACATCAGTGGTTAACATAACAATACACGGATTTTGATACTCTTTAGAAAACACCCAGGTCCCCCAATTTTGTACAATTCTCGTAAGACTAGAATCTTTTTCTGTTTGCCCTTCATTAAGTATTTGAATTAAATCAGGCGCCCCATTGTAAAGAACCCCCGGAGCAAATGTTAATTTAAGGTCGCTGCTTTGAATAGTCCGTTGAACGAAGCTGCCGTCAAAGGCACTGTCTGGCTCTGTCAGTAAATGAATTTCTGCTTCTTTTATATTGGCACCCATGCCAATAACCTTGCCTAATGCGTAATTAAAACCTTGTTGAATTTCTGCCTGCATAGCTGGATTTGAGGATGAGTCGTAGTTTGAAATAATTTTATGAATAATTAAATGACTGTTTTCATCCATGGGACGATAGGGGTCATATTCCCGAACCAAAAGTCCTCCCGAAGTTACCTTGCTCTCTAAAACCTCTGCCATAGCTTTTACATCATCCAAAGTGAGTCCTTGATCCATGACCCATGTATGCCTCCAAATAGTGATATTGGAAGGTAACGTCATGGCTTTCCAATAATCAGAATTATCTGCCTTACCTCTGGAAAAATCACCATACAACACTTTAAAATGAATACGTCCTTTAAAAGAAGGAAATTGATCTTCCAGAGATTGAATCTTATTAACCAAAATTCTCTTCAAATTCTGTAAGCCTTCTATACTTTGATCATATGCAACAATAA
>JAYTXU010000062.1:0-3277 GCA_043742785.1 Candidatus Omnitrophota bacterium | reverse complement strand
GTTCTAAATGAAAAACTAAGAAATGATTTAAGACATACTTTAATTCTTTTTTGATACGATCAGATAACCCCAGACGAAGCGCCTGAGACCAAGGAGATTCTTCAATATGTAGAATAGATGCTACTGTACCCTTAGTAATAGAAATCAAACTGCTTGCAGGAACCTTACAAGAAGAGCACACCAAACCACCTAAAGATAAACTAAAACGAGCCTGACCTATAATTTTTTTTTCACAACATACACAGGAATCTAAATGAGGACGAAAACCAGAAAGTAAAAGTATTTTGATTTGAAAGATATGAACCAACTTATTAATATCTTGTGTTGTTTGTAAACTATTAAGATAGTTCTGCATCAATTCATAAATCTGTATATTCTCTTCTTCTAACACCACCAAGGCATCAAGAAGCTCCGAAGCATAACTAGCTGCCGTTAAACACTGAAGATTTTGACGAAATCCATTAAAAAACTCCTTCATATCGCATTGACTGACCAAATGAATATCGCTATTACGATATTGATAATACACAATATCATTAACGGAAAACCGGTCAACACTACTTCCAAATTTTCCAGGAGTCTTACGAATACCCTTAAGAACACCTTTAACCTTACCAAAATCTTTAGTTAAGAAAGTGGCAATGCGACTAGTTTCTCTGAAATCAAAACTTTTAAGGACTATTCCTTCTGTTTTTGCGATCATCCTATTAATTATCGCAAAATTACATCTTAATTAAAATCTTTTTATGTTATAATTTTTTAATGTATAAAGATTTCTATTCCCTAAAAGAAAATCCTTTTAACATCACTTCTGATCCTTCTTTCTTTTTTCCCAGTAAACGTCATGAAGAAGCTTTTAACCATTTATCCTACGGCATCAGCTCCCGCAAAGGCATTATTGTCGTTACTGGAGAAATAGGAACGGGAAAAACCACCCTTTGCCGCATGTTATTAAACAGGCTAAGTGATAAAATTAAATCTGCTTTGATCTTGAATTCCAACTTCTCAGATATACAATTGCTTCAATTGATTGCTAATGATTTCGGAATCATCTACCAAAGAAAGACTAAACTAGATTTAATCGGAGCCATCACCCTTTTCTTATTAGAACAATCTTCCAAAGGTCTCAATGTAGCGGTCATTATTGATGAATGTCAAAATCTAAACATCCGCCAATTAGAACAAATACGACTTTTATCCAATTTAGAAACTGAAAAAGAAAAATTACTCCAAATTATCCTCGTTGGACAACCTGAATTAAATGATAAGCTTCAAGACCATGCCCTACGTCAACTCAGTCAACGAGTCACGGTGCGTTATCATATTCTTCCGTTAGATAAAGATGAAATTGAACATTATATCAAACATCGACTTAAAATAGCAAAAGCGGATAAACGTCTAAATTTTACAAACCAAGCCTTTGATGCTATCTATGCCCACTCTCAAGGTACCCCCCGAGTTATTAATATCCTCTGCGATAGAGCTTTACTCAGCGGATATGTCAAGGAATCCTGGATTATCGATGAAGCTATTATTCAAACTTGTATTAAAGAAACTCAAGGACCAAAGGAGACTAATTTAAGATATGAGTATCATTCATGACGCTTTAAAGAAAGTACAAAAAAGTATGGAACAAAATAATACCCCAATCAATCCTTTTAAATTACAAGAAGACATTGTAGAAGTTCTTCCCTCTTTAAATCCTAAGAAAAAGAAAAACAATTCTACTCTTCTTTGGATTTCCATCATCACATCTGTCCTTATCTTGTTTGGATTTGTGCTTTTTATTTTTTCTGAAATTAAAAGTAAAAATCCAAAATTCCTTTTCAGTCTTAATTTAAATTCTATTATGAGAACTCAAACTCATTCTTCAAAAACAAAGATTACCCCAACACCTACATCATCTCCTGTGAAAGAAGCTGCTCAAACCCCTACAGCAAATACTCCAATAGCAAATGCACCTCCTCTATCTCCTAGCCCTACTCTTGATCTTCAAGGCATCATGGCTTCAAGTGGTCAAAATATAGCACTCATTAACAACTCTGTTTATGAAGAGGGGGCTGTGATTGATGGTAAGAAAATTATTAAAATTAATTTAAATACAATCACTATTGAATACAACGGTAAACAAGAAGAGATAACACTTAAGAAATAGATTCAATAGCGCTTGTGATAATATCGGCGGAAATATTCTCAACAACCCTAACCTGACCTATCCCAGTCGCTAAAACAAAACGATTACAGCCTGCAACAAATTTCTTATCATGTCGCATTAAATCCATAATTTTAGATATCTTGACGTTCTTCATTTTCTCTGGCAAACCAACAGCCTTAATTAAATCATTAATACGCTGTTCTTCCTTGGTGTTTAGAAAACCTTTCATAACAGAGACTCTTCCAGCCACACGCATACCTAAAGCCACAGCTTCCCCATGATGATAACGAAAATCAGCGGCAGCTTCTATTGCATGGCCTACCGTATGACCATAATTTAAGATGGTGCGAATACTTCTCGTTTCTTTCTCATCCATAGCCACGACATCTGCCTTAATAGCAACGCATCTTTTCACCATAAAGGTTAACGCCTTAACGTCATTTTTTAAAATAAGCTTATAATTCTTTTCTAAGAAACCAAATAAAAAGGCATCTTTGATAATACAGTATTTAATGGCCTCTGCTAAACCATTGCGCATTTGTCGCAGATTCAGCGTTGCTAAAACCTTGGTATCGACAAATACAATTCGGGGTTGATAAAAAGCCCCCACTAAATTCTTGCCATATTTTAAATCAATCCCTGTCTTACCTCCAATTGAAGAATCAATCTGAGCTAAAAGAGTTGTCGGTACTTGAATATAGGGAATCCCTCTCTTGTAAATGGCAGCTACAAACCCAGCTAAATCACCTACCACTCCTCCACCTAAAGCAATAACAAAAATCTTACGATTAACATCATAAGAAGCAATGTTTTCAACAAGTTTCATAGCAAAAGAAGCAGATTTGCTTTTTTCTCCCTCTGGAACATTGAACACCTTGACCGAATACCCTGCTTTAATCAACACTGCTGTTAATTTTTCTCCATACAAACGTCCAATAATAGGATGAGAAATAATAACCGCATCCTGTCCTAAGGACAGCTTCTTTAAAAATCGAGGAAAGTCTTTTAAAATATCATGTCCAATAAAAATGGGGTACCCGTTATTTTTTAGATTTAAATGAATACTTGTCATAGTCCAATTCCTAGCCAATTGCCCAGCAACGACATTAATGGATATAAAAA
>JAYTXU010000061.1:0-5085 GCA_043742785.1 Candidatus Omnitrophota bacterium | reverse complement strand
CGCAAAAGTTATTTGAGAAGAGATTAATAATAAAATAAATAATGAAACACCGAAGAATTGACGAACCATAAGCCCCCTTTAATACCGATAGTGATCTGGTTTAAATGGTCCGTCGACTTTCATTCCAAGATAATCAGCTTGCTTCTTGCTTAACTTTTCACATCGAGCTCCAACCTTAGCCAAATGCAGACGAGCAACCTGTTCATCAAGGTGTTTAGGAAGAGTGTAAACCTTATTCTCATACTTACTGCTGTTTTGATAAAGTTCAATTTGGGCTAATACTTGATTGGTAAATGAATTGCTCATCACAAATGATGGATGTCCAGTTGCACAACCAAGATTAACTAAGCGACCTTCAGCTAAGATAATCAGCTTTTTACCATTTGGATAAACATATTGATGAACTTGAGGTTTAATTTCTATTTTCTTAACATCTTTACGGTTATTTAAATAAGCAACTTCAATTTCAGAATCAAAATGACCAATATTACAAACAATGGAGCCGCTCTTCATAAGATCTAAATGACGACCCACAATAACATCAATACAACCTGTCGCCGTTACAAAGATATCTCCAATCTTTGCCGCCTCATCCATAGGCATAACTTCATAGCCCTCCATGGCGGCTTGTAGAGCACAGATTGGGTCAACTTCTGTCACAATAATACGAGCACCTAAACCTTTAAATGATTGCACAGAACCTTTACCAACATCGCCATAACCAGCAACGACACAAACCTTACCAGCAATCATGCGATCAGTAGCTCGCTTAATGCCATCAACCAAGGATTCACGACAACCATAAAGATTGTCAAACTTAGATTTTGTCACAGAGTCATTGACATTAATAGCAGGAAGCTTAAGCGTTCCCTTTTTAACCATTTCATATAAACGATGAACTCCCGTTGTTGTCTCTTCAGAAATACCACGAATATTCCTTAAATAATGAGCATATTTTTTATCATGCGCCATGATGGTAAGATCACCACCATCATCAAGAATCATGTTGGGACCTTTACCATCTGGCCAATTAATGGTTTGTTCTACACACCAATCATATTCCTCTAAAGTTTCACCCTTCCAAGCAAACACAGGAACACCAGTAACAGCAATCGCTGCAGCGGCATGGTCTTGAGTTGAAAAAATATTACATGAAGACCAACGTACTTGTGCACCTAAATGCGTCAATGTCTCGATCAAGACTGCTGTTTCAATAGTCATGTGAATACAACCAGAAATGCGCGCACCCTTTAATGGTTGCTTAGCAACATATTCTTTACGTAAAGACATTAACCCAGGCATTTCAGCCTCAGCAATTCCAATTTCTTTGCGACCCCACTGGGCCAAAGAAATATCTTTGACCTTATAATCAGTAGTTACTTTTGATTGCTTTGATGCATTTTTCTTAACCATTACTGCTGTTGCCATATTAATACTCCTCTTAATTATAAGGAAGATGTTGTATTATGATTTAATCGACTTAAGCATCCTTCTTCAAAGCTTGGGCTTTATCTGTCTTTTCCCATGAAAAACCAGGACGACCAAAGTGACCATAAGAAGCTGTTTTTAAATAAATAGGTTTAGGTAAATCCAAAGTCTTAATAATTCCTTGTGGAGATAAATCAAAATGCTTGCGCACCAACTCCACCAAGCGTTGTTCACTAACCACACCTGTTCCATAGGTATCCACCATCACAGAAACAGGCTGAGGATAACCAATAGCATAACCGACTTGAAGTAAACATCTTTTCGCTAATCCAGCAGCTACGATATTCTTAGCAATATAACGAGTCATATAAGCTGCCGAACGGTCAACCTTAGTAGGGTCTTTCCCAGAAAAAGCTCCCCCGCCATGAGGAACAGCCCCACCGTAAGTATCAACAATAATTTTACGTCCCGTCACACCGGTGTCGGATTGCGGTCCACCGACAACAAATTTACCTGTTTCATTAACAAAAAACTTAGTATTTTTATCAATCAATTTTCCAACGATAGGCATTGCAATTTCTTTAATCATTTGTTGTTTAGATTTCTCAGTAATACGTTTACCCGTCTTATCCAAGATTTCTTCCGTATGCTGACAAGCCAACACAACAGCATCAACACGTAATGGTTTATCATTTTCATATTCAACAGTGACTTGAGATTTACAATCAGGTCCTAAATATTTCCCTACCCCTATTTTTTTATTGCGCACTTCTTCCACTTTTTCCACTAAACGATGAGCTAAAACAATAGGAAGCGGCATCAATTCTGGAGTTTCATCACAAGCATAGCCAAACATAATACCCTGATCACCAGCACCTCCGGTGTCTACTCCTTGAGCGATATCGGGAGATTGTTTATTAATAGCACTTAAAATGGCACATACATTAGCATCAAATCCATATTTAGGATGATTGTAGCCAATATCCAAAAGAACTTTTCGTACTACTTTATGCACATCGACATAGGTTGTCGTAGTGATTTCCCCACCTACAATAACCTGCCCCATGGAACAAAATGTTTCGCAGGCAACACGACCTTTAGGATCATTTTTTAAAACTGCATCTAAAATTGCATCAGAAATCTGATCACAAACCTTATCTGGATGCCCGTTACCAACAGATTCTGAAGTAAATAAATATCGTCCTTTCACAACTACCACCTTTCGTTTACAAGTATTAAACGTTATTTAAAATGCTTTTGAGCTTCATTAAGGGATTCAATACTTCCGATATCATACCATTTGCCATTAAATTGAAAACCATAAACATTTTTCTTTTCAGATAACCATTGAATATAACTTCCCGCAGCATCCAGGGACTTAGATTGACTCAAATATTCCTGTAAATAGGTTAAAGTTTCTTTAGGAAAATAATACAAACACATAGTAATAAGGCTGTATTTAGGATTCTCCGGCTTTTCTTCAAACGAAATGACTTTATTATTGTTATCCAATCCTATCACACCAAATTTATTAGCCGCTTGTTTGTCATGAATATCATAAACACCTATCGTCATAGCAGGGGCTTGTTTCATGGCAAAATTCATAAACTCTTGTAAATTCTGATCAAAAAGATTATCTCCGCCTACAATTAACCAATTATTAAGCTCTTTTTCATTTTTCCAAATAAAATGAATATCCCCAACGGAACCAAGCCGCTCTTCAGGAGCATTAGTGCCATCATTAACAATTCTAATTTTGACATCTTTATGAGTTAATGCCCATTTTTCAAAATGCATGCAAAATTTATTATTAGTAACAACCACAACTTCAGTTAATGATTGAATGGTCTTTATACTCGAAAGAATATAATCAATCAAAGGACGTGAATTCACTGGAAGCAAAGGTTTAGGTGTATCTTTAGCAACAGCTGCCAATCGCGTACCATAACCACCTGCTAGAATCAAAACTTTCATAAAACTCCCAACTTTCTCATTTGTAAAGAAACAAATTTTTCAATTTCTTGACCTGTAACCATCCCCATGGCTTCCATGCTAATGCGCTGAACATCATTAAAACGCACAGAACGAATCATTTTCTTGATCATTAAGATACTTGAAGAAGACATGCTTAACTCATCTAAACCCATCCCAATTAATAAAAAAGCCATCACTGGATCAGAAGCCATCTCCCCACATAGACAAACATGAATATCTTCATTGTGAGCTGCATCAATAGTTCTTTGAATCATTCTCAATATTCCAGGATGAGAAGGCTCATATAAATGAGCTGTTTTTTCATTCACACGATCTACAGCCAAGCTATACTGAATCAAATCATTGGTACCAATACTAAAGAAATCAGCTTCTTTAGCTAAAACATCAGCTGTCATAACAGCAGACGGCACTTCAATCATAACTCCTACTTTAATTGTTACATCAAAAGCTATTTTCTCATCGTGTAATCTGCATTTTACATCTTCCAGAATGGCATTGGCTTGACGCAACTCTCCAATACCTGAAATCATAGGATACATCATCTGAACCTTACCCTGTGTCGAAGCGCGTAAAATAGCTCGAAGCTGTGTCTTAAATATATCCGGACGATCTAAACAAAAACGTATTGCACGTGAACCTAAAAATGGAGACATTTCTTTAGGAATTTGTACACTGGAAATAAACTTATCCCCTCCAATATCTAACGTACGAATAGTCACCACATAGGGATTAACCGCTTCAATTACTTGTTTATACGCCTGATACTGCTCTTCCTCAGTTGGTAAATCCAACCGATTCATATATAAGAATTCTGTCCGATACAATCCTATTCCTTCAGCTCCAAATTTCTTAACCGTTGGAATTTCATTAGATAATTCAAGATTAGCTAAAAGAGCTATCTTCTTACCATCCTTAGTCTCCGCAGGAAGATTCTTTAAATCCTCTAATTTTTCTAAAGAAGCATGAATTTGGATTTTTTCCTTAATATAAAGTTCACGAGTTGAAGATGTTGGATTAATGATTAGAAGACCTTTTTGACCATCAACAATCAGAAAATTTCCATTAGTAATTTTTAACGTAGCATCTTTTAAACCAACTACTGCAGGCACTCCTAAAGATTTTGCAATAATAGCTGTATGAGAGGTTTTTCCACCAATATCTGTTACAAAAGCTATAATTTTCTTGTTATAAAGACTAACCGTATCTGAGGGTGAAAGATCATGTGCTACAATGACTAAATTATCTTGTAGATTATCTAAATTATGTAATTTACTTTCATTCATTAAATATTTAAATACTCTTTTAGCAGCATCATTAATATCCGAGGCTCTTTCACGTAAATACTCATCAGAAATCTCTGTAAATGCCTGGACATATTTCTTAATAACTTTAAAAAAAACATACTCTGCTTTATGCTTGTTCTCACGAATACCATTACAAACTTGAAGAAAAAGAGCTGGATCTTCTAAAATTAGAAGATGTGCGTCAAAAATTGGCAAAATATTAGAACCCATTTCTTGAACAATCTTTTCTTTCAGAAGATTAATTTCTTGACGAGCATTATTGAGAGCTTCTTCAAAACGAGCAATCTCAGAATTAACTTCATGATCTAAAATTACACTTTCAGGAACAATAAATTCTCCCTTATCTAAAATAAAAGCT
>JAYTXU010000060.1:0-18989 GCA_043742785.1 Candidatus Omnitrophota bacterium | reverse complement strand
CTCCGGCTTTTGGCAACATTGCGGGGAAGGTTTTGCAATTTATTGGTGATTCTGACTTTGGGGGGTTTAATATTGAAAGATTTGACTTGCCTTTATTAGCTCGCGAGATGTCTGATGCCGGATTTAAATTTGATTATAGTGGGCGCACAATTTATGATGCTCAGAAAATTTATCATCTTCACGAGAAGCGCGATTTATCAGCGGCATTTACATTTTATTGTCAAAAGGATTTAAAGGATGCTCATTCAGCTTTAGCAGATACTCAGGCATCGTTAGATATTTTAGTTGAACAGGTTAATCGATATGGTGAAGGGCAGGAGGCTGTTGAAGTTTTGAAGGTCTTTCAGTATGAGCCTAACAAGGAATTTTTTGATTCTGACCGTAAGTTCCGTTGGTGGAATGGTGATTTATATATGACCTTTGGTAAATATGCGCGTAAAGAATCATTAAAGGTTATTGCCAAGAAAGACCCGCAGTATTTACAGTGGATTGTAGAGAAAGATTTTAGCGACGATGTAAAGATGATGATTCAAGGGGTCTTAAACGGTCAGTATCCAAAGCAAGAAGCTTCTTGAGATTATTGAAACTAAAAGGTAGAATAGTCAAAATTTCAATAATAGGAGAAAAATATGGCGAATCAGAATAAGAATTTGGGGCTTGTGCTGTTATTGGTGTCTGCGGGAATGGTGGTTTTATTTTTTAGTTTAAAGCAAAATAATTTTTCCAATAAAGTGCCGATGCAGGAAGTGTTTGACCAAAAGCCTTCTAGTTCTAGCTCTGTTATTGAAAAAGATCCAGTCCCTTCTCCTGCTATTGTAACCAGTCCTGAGCATGGACAAGAGGCAGGTTTTGCTGTGCAAGTATATTCATTCAAAGATGAAAAAAGAGCTGATGTTGTGTTAGCTAATCTTAGAAAGAACGGTTATAGGGCAGCCTATATTGAAATTAGTGATTTAGGAGAACGAGGGACATGGTATAGAGTTCGTATTGGTGGTTTAGAAAATGAAGCTGAGGCCAAAGCCTTGCTAGAGACTGTTCGTAAGAATTTCAAAAGTGGTATTATTGTTAAGCCTAAAGTTTAAATTTTCCTTATAAAAAAGTTGCTACCAGAAATTGATTTGTATAGAATAGGCCATTATGAAAATTCTAGTCGTAGATGATTCTACTTTAGATCGCAAGCTTTTAATTAGAACTCTCATCAAAGCTGAAATCAGCCAAGAAATTATTCAAGCGGAAGATGGAGAGCAGGCGCTAGAAGTTTTAGCAAATAATTACGAAGAGATAGGTCTTCTTCTTTTGGATTGGCAAATGCCTAAAATGAATGGGATTGAACTAATGGCAGGGATGATGAAAATTCCTGTTTTATCGTCGATGCCAATTATTATGGTTACAGCTTCTGGTTCAGAAGATAATAAGAAGCTAGCTAGAGATATTAATCCTAATCTGGCAGGGTATATTGTAAAACCTTATAAACCAGATGAGCTCTTGCAAATGATTAAGCCTCATTTGAAATAATTTAAATGGCTGATATCAACCCTTTTTTTGATTTAGTAAATTTTAAGAAACTCGTAAAAGAGAGTTTAACTAGTAAGAATAAAATCTTAAATGATGGCAGCGAAGAGTCTTTTACTATGGCTCTTGGATTAACTGCAGCCATTAAGAAGGTGTTCTTTGAAAAGTCTGAGCATAGATTTTCTTCAGAACCTAGTATTGAGCAAAAGGTTATTATTCAGTTCATTAACCGTATGCGTATCGATGCTATGGAGAAATTTAATGCCCCAACGCTTATGTCAGCTGTTCATTACTACAAAGATGCTACGGCTATGAGTAAAGATGATCCTGTGGGGTTGATTATTGTTTATATTGAACGTATTTTTGTTCCTGAAATGTTAAGGCTTTTAAAGTATCCTTATGTAGATTATGACAATGATGATGAGGTTTTAGATGGTATAGGTGCTATTTCTAATTTGATTGCGGGGTATTTTAAGACAGAATTGGGACGATTAGGATATGTTGACCTAGAAATGTCGCACTTTAGAAGCGCAATTAATACAGTGTCAGATGGTGTTGAGTACTGCAAGAATCAGAAAAATAAATATGAAATTGCTTTTGAGATAGATGGTGAAAGAAGAATGGTAGTTGATATGATTATGGATCCTCTGCTTAAGATTGCTAAAGAGCGTTAATTTTATTTAAGGAGATTGCATGTCTAAGAAAATATTGGTTATTGATGATGATCCAACCTTGGTGAAAGTAGTTCAACCATTCTTAATGTCTCATGGATATGAAGTAACTGTTGCCAACGATGGACAACAAGGAATTGAAGCTGCTAGAAAAAATGCTCCTGATCTGATTATTCTGGACGTACAAATGCCTAAGATGAACGGGTATACTTTCATATTTGAATTAAAAAAGATCGCAAATATTAAGAGTATTCCTATTATTGTATTAACGGCGAAAGAAGGCATGGCTGAAATTTTTAAAGTCGAAGGTGTTAAAGAGTATATTAGTAAACCATTTAAATCTGAAGTACTTTTGACTACGATTAAGAAGTATTTGGAGCCTGCCTAATTCTTTTTTCTCAGAACTTTTTAATTTTTTAAAGAAAGGCTAAGTATATGAGTACTGTTGATTTGAAATTATTTGGGATTTGTCCTAACGAGCTTCTGTATAATTTATCTTATGATGAGATATTTCAACATGAAACAAATCCTGCTTTAGAAGGCTATGAGAAATCTGTGGTAACAACAGCAGGGACTGTAGCTGTTGACACGGGGAAGTTTACTGGTCGCTCTCCTAAGGATAAATATATTGTTAAAGATGATAAGACTAAGGATACTGTTTGGTGGGCAACTGGGCTTCCTGGTAGTCCGGATAATAAAGCTATCACACAGGAAACTTGGAGTCATCTAAAAGATATTTCAGTCAAACAATTAAATGGCAAAAAGCTTTATGTGATGGATGGTTTTTGTGGGGCTAATAAAGATACACGTATTTCTGTTCGATTAGTTACGGAAGTAGCTTGGATGGCACATTTTTTTAAGAATATGTTTATTGCTCCAACTCAGGAAGAGTTGAAAGATTTCAAACCAGATTGGACGATTTTAAATGCTTGTAAGACTACTTGCCAGGATTTTCAAAAATGGGGACTTCGTTCGGAGGTCTTTATTGCTTTTAATATTACAGAACGTATGACAGTTATCGGTGGGACTTGGTATGGCGGAGAAATGAAAAAAGGTATTTTTTCTATTATGAATTATTTCTTGCCTCTTAAGGGGATAGGCGCTTTTCATTGTTCAGCTAATCAAGGTCAAAAAGGGGATACAGCTTTATTTTTTGGTTTGTCAGGAACAGGCAAGACAACTTTATCTACGGATGCTAAGCGTGCGCTTATAGGTGATGACGAGCATGGTTGGGATAACGAAGGAGTCTTTAATTTTGAAGGCGGTTGCTATGCAAAGTGTATTGATTTGACTCCTGAGAGAGAGCCAGAAATTTTTAAAGCTATTCGTCGTAATGCTTTATTAGAAAATTGTGATATTGATGCCCAAGGTAAGGTGGATTTTTCTTCCAAAAAGAAAACGGAAAACACCCGTGTCTCCTACCCGTTAAATCATATTGAAAATATTGTGAAACTTATTTCTAAAGGAACACATCCTACTAAGATTATATTCTTAGGTTGTGATGCCTACGGTGTTTTACCGCCAGTGGCCAAGCTTACCAGGGAACAGGCTATGTATCATTTTTTAAGCGGATATACTGCTAAGGTGGCTGGAACTGAATTGGGTGTTAAAGAGCCTACGGCGACTTTTTCACCTTGCTTTGGGGAAGCTTTCTTGATGGTTCATCCAATGAAATATGCTGAAATCTTGGCTCAGAAAATGGATGAACATAATGCTTCTGCCTATTTAATTAATACCGGATGGATTGCTGGCGCCTATGGTGTTGGCCACCGTATTCCTTTAAAAGATAATCGCCTAAGTGTTGATGCTATTTTAGACGGCAGCTTGGATAAGGCTGAGTTTGAAACCTTGCCAATATTTAATCTTCAGATTCCTAAGGCTATTAATGGAATGGATTCGAAGATTCTTAATCCTCGTAATTTATGGGCTGATAAGAATGCCTATGATCAAACTGCTCGTAAGTTGGCAAGTTTGTTTATTGAGAATTTTAAGCTCTATACCGATGCTCCACAAGCGAAGGCTTTAGTTGTAGCTGGCCCACAAATTGAAGCGTTGTCACACGCTTAAGTAAAGTTTTTTTGAATTCATAATTTTACGTAAGATTAATTCTATGAATCATGCTATTTTACTGATTTCTTGTCCTGATAGTAGGGGTATTACCGCTGCGGTGACTGGTTTTATTGCCAACAATAGTGGGAATATCATCCATGCAGATCAACATATCGATGAGCATAGTAATACTTTCTTTATGCGCATTGAGTGGTCTTTGGAAGGCTTTAGTATTGAGCGCCAAGAGATTGTTGGATCTTTTGCTGAGATTGCAGCTAAGTTTAAGATGAGTTGGCAATTGCATTTCTCAGGAGAGAAAGAACGAGTCGCTGTTTTTGTTAGTAAACATCTGCATTGTCTTTATGATCTTCTTTATCGTTATCGATCAGGTCAATTAGTTTGTGAAATTCCTCTCATTATTAGTAATCATCCTGATGTGGCTTCCTTAGCTAAAGATTTTAAAATCAAGTTTCATGAATTTGCTGTTTTGGGCGAGAATAAGACTTCTCAAGAGAAGAAACAAATGGAAATATTAAAGCAGGAAGAAATTGATGTAGTTGTTCTAGCTCGCTACCATCAAATTCTTACGCCTACTTTTGTTGAAGCTTATAAGAATCGAATTATTAATATTCATCATTCATTTCTACCAGCTTTTGCAGGAAAGAATCCTTATTTACAGGCTCATCAAAAGGGAGTTAAGCTTATTGGTGTTACTAGTCATTATGTGACAGAAGCATTAGATGAGGGGCCAATTATTGAACAGGATACTGTACGTATTAGTCATCGGGATTTTGTAGAAGACTTGGTGCGCAAAGGTGAAGATCTAGAAAAGATTGTTTTAAGCCGAGCAGTGCGTTGGCATTTGGAAAAGAAGATTCTTTGTTATGGGAATAAAACGGTTGTATTTGATTAAAAAAGTCGCTAATTTGACAAACACTTTGGATATGTTATAGTTTAGCTATGAGTAAAGCGTGTAAATCCTTCATAGTAGCTTTTGTAGTGCTAGCCTTCGTGGCAACGGCTGTTATTTGTTGTTGTGTAGTTAAAGAATCGTTTGCAAGTTTGAAAAAAGCTTCTTGTTCCCATTGCACTTCAAAGACTCAAGGGAATGCTAAAAGTCATGAGTGTTGTTTTAGTAAGGCAAGTCCCATGGAATTGGCTAAACTTACGGGTATTCTTAATTTGTCACCGTTATTGGTTTTAGCTGTTTTCAGTCTTCTTTATATTAGGCCAATGCCTCGTTTAGCCTATAGTAGTATTTATAAAAACGGCCCGCCCGGGTTCGTTTCGGAAATTCCTCTTTATTATCGTTCCCGCAGTATTCGTATTTAATACCAATCTTCTATATCTTTTGCTTTTAAAGAATTTCATTTTTTAATAAAAATGGAGGTTTGTTATGAATATTAGGAATATTATTATAATTATCGTATTAGCATCCATAACAATCAGTTTTAGCGTTGCAGCGCGGGCGATGGGGCAGCGTCATAAATCTGTAAATCAAGTGAGATATTCTTGTCCGATGCATCCAGAGCAAGTCAGTGATAAGCCTGGTGCTTGTCCGATTTGCGGCATGGCTTTGATTAAGAAAGAGAATAAGGCTGTACATCAAAAACCTACATGTAGTTGTTGTGGGATGAAGAAATAGAGATGATGAATGGGTTGTTATAGGTACGTTCAATTATTGGAGATATTATGAAAAAAATTATTCTTGTACTTATGTTAACTATATTTGTAGCAATGAATGTGTGGGCTAAGGATATTTACTATTGCCCAATGCATCCGCATTATACAAGTGATAAACCTGGGGATTGCCCTATTTGTAATATGAAGTTGGTAAAGAGGGAAACAGTCAAAGAAGTGGTCAAGGAAAAAGTAAAGGATACACAGAAAAAGATTTTATATTGGACGGATACTATGATTCCGGGTTTTAAATCAGATCATCCAGGAAAATCTCCGATGGGAATGGATATGACACCTGTTTACGAACAAGATTTGCCTCAGGGAGATTCGGGTGTGAAAGGGTATGCAACTATATCTATTGAAAAACAAAAACAGCAGTTAATGGGTATACGTACAACCAAGGTTGTTCGAAAGCCATTTGTTAAAACGATTCATGCGGTAGGTTCTGTGACCCATGATTTCGAATTGTATGAATCTCAATTGCAGTATATTGATGCATGGCAGCAGTTTTATGCTTTTACAAGTCGTCGACCATTAAGTGATGAATATCGTCAAGATTGGCGAGAATATTATAAGAATAATATGGGAAAAAGAACGAGTGCAGATCTTAGAAAGGCCCAGCAACGTCTTATTAAAGCGGAATATGAATTAAGACATATGGGTTTGACGAGTGCAGAATTAGATAAGCTTCGTGAAGTAAAATATGGCCGTCCTTGGGTTAGCCCAAGTCTACTTTTTTTTTCTGAGGATCATCCGTATTGGGTGTATGCCGAAGTTTTTGAGAGCGATTTAGGGTTTGTGGATGTGGGGCAGAAAGTTGTCGTGGAGTTTCCCGCCTATGGGAAAACAATGGAAGGTACCGTTCGTGCCGTGGCGGAGTCGGTTGATCCTAATACACGGACCATACGGGTACGTATCGAGCTTCCTAAAGCTATGATTGAAGTTAAAGAAGGAATGTTTGTTAATGTAACCATGTCTATTGAACTTAACAATAGTTTACTTGTACCGCGTGATGCCGTTATGATGACTGGGACAAGAGCCATTGCCTTTGTTCAATCTGCTCAAGGTGTTTTTTCTCCTCGTGAGATCCAGGTGGGTTTAGAATCAGATGGGTTCATAGAAGTTATAAAAGGGCTTGAAGAAGGTCAAGAAATTGTCAATGGGGCTAATTTCTTAGTAGATTCTGAAAGTCGTCTACAAGCAGCTTTAGCAGGTTTTTCTGATGAATCATCTCCTGATGCTAAGGGGGATAATCATGAATAATCTTAATCGTGAAACCTGGATTGAAAAACTTATTGACTTCTCTGTGCGTAATAAGTTTCTTGTTATTTTATTAGTAGCCTGTTCTCTCGTTGTTGCTGTTTGGTCGGTAAAAAATATTCCTTTGGACGCGATTCCTGATTTATCCGATACTCAGGTTATTATTTATTCTCGCTGGGATCGTTCACCTGACATTATTGAAGATCAAGTGACCTATCCCATCGTGACGTCATTACTTGGTGCACCTGGAATTAAAGCGATTCGAGGATTCTCTGATTTTGGGTTTTCTTATGTCTATGTCATTTTTAAAGATGGGACTGATATTTATTGGGCTAGAAGCCGGGTGCTTGAGTATTTAAGTAAAATTACGGCAAGACTTCCTGAAGGAGTGAAAACAGAAATCGGCCCGGATGCAACAGGAGTGGGTTGGGTTTATCAGTACGCTTTAGTCGATAAAACAGGTAAGCATAGTCTTTCTGAATTACGTAGTTTTCAAGATTGGAATTTAAAATATCATTTACAAAGCGTGCCAGGAGTTGCCGAAGTTGCCTCTATTGGAGGATCGGTTAAACAATATCAAATCACCGTAGATCCTAGGAAATTACTTTATTATAAAATTTCTATTAACAAGGTGGTAGAAGCTGTTAGGGCTGGTAATGAAGAGTCTGGTGGGCGTCTTTTAGAGTTTTCTGGTGCAGAATACATGGTGCGTGGTCATGGTTATGTGAAGTCTATTGAAGATTTAGAGAAAATTGTAGTTAGTTACGATGGTAAAGGAATTCCGGTTTTGCTTAAAGCGATCGCGAGGGTTGATATAGGTCCTGATATACGCAGAGGGATAGCAGATTTGGATGGAAAGGGGGACGCGGTAGGCGGTACAGTTATTATGCGTTTTGGAGAAAATGCGCTTAATGTCATTAATCGTGTTAAGGCTAAGTTGCAGGAAGTTAAATCCTCCTTACCTGAAGGGGTTGAAGTTATAACGACCTATGATCGTTCTCAATTGATTACAAAATCAATTGATCATTTAAAGAAGCAGCTGTTTGAAGAAATGCTGATTGTTAGCGCGGTTATTTTGTTATTTTTGTGGCATTTTCCTTCCGCTTTTATTCCGATTATCACAATTCCTATTGCAGTTATATTGGCTTTTATTCCTTTATTAGGGATGAAGCTTACTTCTAATATCATGTCCTTAGCGGGGATTGCTATTTCTATCGGTGTATTGATTGATGGGGCTATTGTCCAGATGGAGAATGTATACAAGCGTTTAGAAGAATGGGAACAAGGAGGACGAAAGGAAGATCACAAGGAAGTTTGTATCAAGGCATTAAAAGAAGTGGGGCCTTCTGTTTTCTTTTCATTATTAGTGATTGCTGTCTCATTTTTGCCTATTTTTACATTGATTGATCAAGAGGGGCGCTTATTTAAACCATTAGCATTCTCGAAGACGTTTGCCATGGTTTTGGCCGCTGTTTTGGTTGTTACCTTTAATCCTGCACTTCGGATGGTGTTCTTGCGTGTTAAACCTTTTCGTTCCAAGATTGCCAATGCTCTTTTAGTTGGCAAATATCATCCAGAAGAGAAGCATCCAATCAGTCGAATCCTTTTTGCCATTTATGATCCTGCTTGTCGTTTTGTTTTAAAGTTTCGCAAGTCAACGATCGCAGTGGCATTGCTTTTAATTCTAACCACGATTCCTATTTATTTAAAATTAGGTTCTGAATTTATGCCTCCTTTATGGGAAGGGGATATTTTGTATATGCCAACCACAATGCCTGGTATTTCAGTTACCGAGGCAGCTCGTTTAATGCAGACTCAAGATAAGCTTTTAAAAAGTTTTTCTGAAGTTGAACGGGTGTGGGGGAAGGCTGGTCGTATGGAATCTTCCACCGATCCCGCTCCGTTTAATATGATGGAAACGGCTGTATTGTTAAAGCCTCAAGAGCAGTGGCGCAAGGTTAATGGCAAGCCTATGTCTCATGAAGCCTTGATTGAGGAAATGGATCGTGCTTTAAAGATTCCAGGAACCACCAATGCCTGGACTATGCCAATCAAGAATCGTATTGATATGCTTTCAACAGGAATTCGTACTCCTGTGGGGATTAAGGTCTTGGGAGAGGATATTAAAACGATTGAATCCATAGGTATTCAAATTGAACATCTGATTAAAGATATTCCAGGCACACGAAGTGTCTATGCCGAACGTACGGCTGGCGGATACTTTTTGGATTTTGATATTAAACGTGATCAGTTAGCTCGTTATGGCCTCTCTGTCGCAGATGCTCAAATGACGATTGCAACCGCCATTGGTGGGGAGAATGTGACAACAACTATAGAGGGCCGCGCACGCTATGGAGTGAATATTCGATATCCAAGAGAATTACGAGATGATTTGGAACAATTAAAGCATGTCTTGGTGGCCATACCTGGAAGCGCAGACCTGCCTGCCGGCAGGCAGGTACCTTTAGCCCAGATTGCAGATATTGTTTTGCGTTCTGGACCAGCTATGATTCGTAATGAAAATGGTTTGCTGGCTGGGTACGTCTATGTCGATGTGGCGGGAAGAGATATTGGAACCTATGTTCAAGAGGCAAAGAAAACACTAGATGCTCATTTTAAGATTCCCCAAGGGTATAGTCTTATCTGGAGCGGGCAGTTTGAAAATATGCTACGCGTCAAAGAGCGTTTGAAAGTTGTTTTACCTCTAACACTTTTTATTATCACCTTATTGCTGTATTTCAATACGCGTTCTTTAGCTAAAACAGCCATTGTTCTTTTAGCTGTGCCTTTTTCTTTAGTTGGTGCAGTTTGGTTATTGTGGGCATTGGGTTATAACGTTTCTATTGCTGTATGGGTAGGAATGATTGCTTTGATGGGACTAGATGCAGAGACGGGTGTTTTAATGTTGTTATTTTTGGACATATCTTTCAAAGATGCCGTTACCGCTAAACGCATGAACAATGAAAATGATTTGCGTGAGGCCGTTGTTCACGGGGCTGTGCGTCGTGTTCGTCCTAAGATGATGACGGTTATGGCGGCTATGTTTGGTCTTTTGCCTATCATGTGGTCCGATGGTAGCGGAGCAGATGTGATGAAAAGGATCGCAGCTCCCATGGTAGGAGGGTTGATCACATCATTTATTTTAGAGCTTTTAATATATCCGGTGATTTATTTTAGCTGGAAGAAAAAGGAATTGTCTAAGTAGAAAGAAGGTAGGTATTATGGAGAATTTAATAATAACAGTACTGTATCCAATACATCCTAAACTTGTGCATTTTCCCATAGCGTTGGTTGTTAGCGCTATGGGAATGCAAGGGCTTGGGCTGCTTTTGAAGAAGGATTTATTATGCAAAGGAGCATGGTTAATGTTCGTATTAGCTGTAATAGCTATACCGGTGGTTGTTTTTTCCGGTTTATTAGAAGCTAATCGCTTACATTTGCATCATCCTGTTTTAAATGTACATAAACTCTTTGCGTTTTGGGCGATGGGGTTATCTTTAGTAGCTTTAGCGTTTCTTTGGTTTATGCGTATAAAGAATAATAAGAATTTTCAAATTACGTTTTTGATTGTTTTATTTCTTGTATCTAGTTTAGTGGGGTTAGCTGCTTATCAAGGCGGAAGAATGGTTTATGAATATGGGGTAGGGGTAAGTCAGTAAGATATTAATGAGTAAACAATTCTTGGAAGGAAGGCATGAAGGAGCTGATGAGCAACAAGCATGTCAGGATGATTAAAATAATAGTGGTAGACCATCCGACAATATTTTGGAATTTATTATTTGTTTTATCACCCATAATCTCGGGGTTATTAACCATCAGAATCATGGAGATAAGGACAACAGGCAGAAGCATGGCATTGACGACTTGGGTCCAGATGGTGATGGCAATTAAGGGAGCGTTGGGGATAAGGACAACAAGGGCTCCGATAATTAAAATAAAGGCGAAAAGCGTATAGAATTGAGGGGCTTCTTCGACGCGTTTATCGATTCCAGCGTCGAAGCCAAAAGCTTCACAGATATAAAAGGCGGTAGCTAAGGGAAGAATGGTGGCGGAAAAGACAGAGGCTACAAATAAACCAAAAGCAAAGACTTCAGAGGCTAAAGCTCCTGCAAAAGGTTTTAGGGCAATCGCAGCATCTTTGGCTTCATTAATGACAATACCGTTGATATGTAGAGTGTTGGCACAGGAGACAATGATTGCTAGGGCAACAATGATGGTTAAAGCAGAACCAACGATGACATCAATGACAGCTAGTTTGTAGTCATCTGCATGGGTGCCTTTTTCAATGACGGCGGATTGCATGTAAAATTGCATCCAGGGAGCAATGGTTGTGCCGATGATGCCTAGGACCATGCTGAAATAGTTTTTATTCCATTCAATTTCAGGTTTGACAAAAGCAGTGGCAACTTGATGCCAATCCGGTTTAGCCCAAATAGCAGAAAGGATATAGGACAGAAGACAGATGCTAAACATAAGAAAAATACGTTCAGTAATCTTGTAATTACCTTTGGTGACTAAAAGCCAAACACCAATACCTGTTAAAGGAACAGAAATGTATTTGCTGACACCAAAAATAGATAAGCTTCCCGCTATACCGGCAAATTCAGTTGCGGTATTGCCCAGATCAGCAATGAGAAGGCCTAAGAAGATCCAAAAGGTGATTTTAATGCCAAAGTTCTCACGAATGAGATCAGCTAAACCTTTGCCTGTGAAAACGCCCATACGGAGATTCATTTCTTGAACGACAACAAGGGCAATAAAGGAAGGGATCAAAGTCCAAATAAGGCCATAACCATAGGAGGATCCAGCCACGGAATAGGTGGTGATACCACCGGCATCATTATCAACGGAGCCGGTGATAATACCAGGACCTAGAATGGCTAGAAAGAGCCCAATATTTCTAAATGTTTTGTTTTCTTTGATTTTTTCTATGAGATTCATAAGGTTTTTGTTTCGTTTAAGTTAAGCACATCATATAATAAAGGAGGTATAGGTGGCAAGAGAGGATAATTAATATTATTTAGAAGTGGTTAATTTATTAAACTAATTTAGGTTTAATTAAACTTTAAGGAGGATGTATGAAAAAGATTATGTGTTTAACGGTTCTTTTAATGTCTTGTTTATTATTTAAGGCTTATGCCGATGATGCTGTTTTACCAGAAGTGCACACAAAGTTTTGTCCAATAAGTCATGAAGAGGTAGGGAAGGATGGTATGAAACCATTTAAAGTAACCTATAACGGTAAGGTTTATAGCCTTTGCTGTTCTATGTGTGAGAAAGACTTTATGAAGGATCCAGCTAAGTATGCCAAGATGTTAGATGAACAGGCAGTTGAAGAAACAAAGAAAATGTAAATTAGTTGTGTTAGTTCTAAGCCCCGCTTATATTGTTGAGGTGTAAGCGGGGTTTTTCTTTTTATGTGTTATAATATGTCTAGGTGAATATATGAAAACTCAAATTTTATTAGCGTTTATACCTATGTTTTTTGCTATGGATCCTTTAGGGATTCTGGTGATCTTTTCTGGTTTAACTCAAGATCTAACTCGATCAGAGAAACGTACAATCATTATTCAATCGCTATGTACAGCAACCTTATTAGCCGTAAGTTTTATATTTTTAGGGAAGGCGATCTTTAATTTTCTAGGTATTAGTATGGGAGATTTTATGATTGCCGGGGGGGTTATTCTTTTTTGTTTATCCATGGTAGATATGCTAAGTCAAGGATCACCTACGCGTAATGTAAAGAATATAGAAATTGGAGCGGTTCCTATTGGGACACCTTTGATTGTTGGCCCTGCTGTTTTGACAATGTCTTTGATGCAGATGAATCAGTTTGGGCCTGGAATTGCTTTAATTTCTGTTATTTCTAATATTGCTATAGTAGCAGTTGTATTTTTTATATCTGATAAACTTATTGCTTTGCTTGGAACTAATGCTTCTAGGGCTTTGTCTAAGATTATGGCGTTATTGCTTGCCGCTATTGGGGTCATGATGATTCGTAAAGGGATTATCGAAATCATTTCTTCTTTAAAATAATTCTTCATGAAAAAAAATTTCTTTAAACATATTTTTCTATCACTGTTAGCATTTTTTTGTTGGATTACAATTTTGCTTTGTGTGGCAGCGTATGCTTTTTTAACGACTACTTGGGGAGCTAAAATTGCTTCTACATGCTTAATCGAATCTTATATTCCTTTTTGTAAAGTTACTGTTGAGAGTTACCAAGGAACAATAGAGAAGGGTCTTTTACTTAAAGACGTGGTGATGAGCGATATTCTGAATGTGAAAGATGGGGTTGTTCATATTCAGGAACTTTATATTCAGGTTCCTTTAATACATTGGGATCAAATGTCTTTAAAGATTAATAATGCTAAATTTGATCTAAGTTCTGCAGATCCAATTATTTTTAATGGGATGATTGAGCAAAATAAAATCAAAGGTAATCTTTATGCTCATAGTGTGGATGCTAAGCAGATCGTAGGTGTTTTGGGTTATGAGAAATTGGCAGGAGATTTATATGGTATTTTAACTCATTTAGATTTTGGTGTTGATGGCCTTGTTCAATCTCCTCGACTTACAGGACATTTCTTTGTGGATAAATTTGTTTATAAAAACACACAAGTGAGTGATGGTTTTGGTCATTTGGATTTGACGATCTTGTCTTTGGGGGATAATCCTGCCATGAATGGTTTTCTGATTCTTGAATCAGCTGCGTTAAAGGTGGATAAAATTAACATTGATTTAATGACGAGTAAGGTTGATTTCAAAGGGCCTGTTAGTGATTTTCATTTAGATATTCACGGTTCAAGCAAAATAGAGGATATCAATATTGACATGACGATTAAGGGAACTTTTCAAAAACCGTTTTTGATTTTTAATTCAGACCCACCTATGCCGGAAGAGCAGATTTTTGTGGCTTTGGTAACAGGAAAGAGCTGGTCAGAAATTGACGAAACCCAAGGTTTTGGATTGCGCAAGAAATTAACAGATTCTTTTAATGTGGGAATGGTTCTTGAAGAAAGACAGTCTCAATTGGGACGTGATCAAACTTTAGGATATTCTAGAACTCTTCAAGGGCAGATGAATGTGACTGATAAATTCTCACTCAATATTGCTAAGAAATATCTTCCAGCCGGCGGTGAACCAAGAACGGGCATAAGCTCTTCTGAACCTCAAAAAGAAAACGAGTCTGAGATTTATCTTCAGTATAAGAACCGTTTTTAAAGAAATCAGGTATAAAAAAGAGTTTTAATAGAGCTCAATCTTATAACTTGATTTTAAAGAATAAATATGCAGAATTAGAACAGAAGCACATCCGCTTGTACCATCCCCGCCGCTTCTAATTAATAATCCACCTAATTAGAGGGGCTCGCATGAAGAATCCAAAATCAAATCAGCAGTATGTTCAATTTCTTTCTTCCATCAAGGAAAGAATCCGCAAATCCCAATATGAAGCGCTTAAGGCTGTCAATAAAGAGTTGATTGGTCTTTATTGGGATATTGGCAAGATGATCGTCGAACGTCAAAAGAAGTACGGTTGGGGAAAAGCTATTGTTGAAAATCTGGCAAAAGATTTACAAAAAGAATTTCCAGGTATACGGGGATACTCAGTCCAGAATTTATGGTATATGCGTCAATTTTATATGGAGTATTATGAAAAAACAAAACTCCAACCATTGGTTGGAGAAATTAGTTGGACTAAACATTTGATTATTATGGCGCAGTGCAAAGACGATTTAGAGCGTGAATTTTATATACGCATGACCCGTAAATTTGGATGGACAAAGAATGTTCTGATTCATCAAATTGGAGGCAAGACTTATGAAGCAACAATGCTTAATCAAACTAATTTCAATAAACTTGTACCTGAGAGAATTCGTAATCAGGCAAGACTGGCTGTGAAAGATGAATATACGTTTGATTTCTTAGAATTAGGTGAAGAACATAGCGAACGCGAATTGGAAACAGCGGTCATGGCACGGATGGATCGATTTTTACGGGAAATGGGTGGAACCATGAGTTTTGTGGGTAGTCAATACCGTATCGAAGTAGGCGGACAGGAATATTTTATTGATATTCTACTTTTTCATAGACATTTACGCTGTTTGATTGCGCTGGAGTTAAAAGTTGGTGCATTTTTACCTGAGCATGTGGGTAAGATGCAGTTTTATTTAACAGCATTAAATCGTCATGTAAAGGCGCCAGGAGAAAATTCACCCATAGGGATTGTCGTATGCAAGGCCAAGAATAAAACGGTTGTTGAGTATGCGCTGGCTGATGCCGGTAAACCAATAGGTGTGGCAACATATAAGATGACAACAAAACTACCTAAAGGTTTAAAGAAATCATTGCCTGCGCCTCAACAAGTAGCCAAGCTTTTAGAAGAAATTTAGGAAATCTGTAGATCAAGAATGTTTTGACAAAATAATCATTTTTTGACATACTCTCGTATTACTTAGTAATACTTGGGAGGGGTTTATGGCTAATTCTAAAGAAGTGGAAGTATTGACCTTCAAGGCGGATCAATCACTGATGAAATTGCTTAAAGGAATTCCGAACCGTTCCGAGTTTATTCGGGTGGCTATTCTGGAAGCTTTGGATAATGCCTGCCCTTTTTGTCGAGGTACCGGGGTTTTGACGCCTCATCGAAAAAAGCATTGGAATAATTTAGCTAAACATCACGGTAAAAAAGAATGTAAGGAATGTCATGAAGATGTTTTGGTTTGTTCTTCTCATTAGTCTATATTGTTTGTTAAACACTTCCATCGCTTATAGTCAAGAGTTGGTTAAGTTAAAGGTGATTGCGACCAATAGTATTGTTGGTGATTGGGTTAGGAATATTGTGGGAGATAAGGTTGACCTGACGGTTTTGGTTGGCCCTGATAGCGATGTTCATACTTTTGAACCAACACCGTCAGATGATGTAATGTTGTCTAAAGCGGATATTATTTTTGAAGTAGGTTTAGGGCTTGAGCATTGGATGGATAAATTGTATGCAGCCTCATCGTCCAAGGCAAAACGGGTAGTTCTAACAAGCGGGGTGGTAGGAGAGCCCTTGGTGTTTTTAAGATTAGGTCGTGAGCACCACGAGGATTTGGATCCTCATGTATGGCACAATGTCCGGTATGTTATAGAAATAGTTAAACGTATCAATCAAACACTTAAAATTTCTGATCCTGTGAATGCGGTAGCTTATGAAACAAATACACAAGCTTATTTGAAACAATTACAGGAATTGGACAATTGGGTTATGAGAACAACATCGCAGATTCCTAAGTTACAGCGTAGACTTGTGACGAATCATGATAGCTTCGGTTATTTCTGTGAAAGGTATCAGTTTAGTTTAGTTGGGTCTGCTTTTGATTCAGCAACGACTGAAGCAGAGGATCCTTCTGCTAAAGATATGGCTAATTTGATTTCTAAGATTAAAAACTCGGGGGTTCATGTTGTTTTTTCTGAGAATATCCAGAATGCAAGAGTGATAGCTTCCTTAGCTAAGGAAGCCAAGGTTCGCTTGGCTCCCTCTTTATATACAGATGCGTTAGGGGGCAAGGATAGCCCTGCAGATACCTATATTAAAATGATTCGTTATAATGTTCAAATCATTGTAACCATGTTAACAACGTAGGGGTCGACCTATGTGTCGACCCTTTGTTGTGGGCGGACATGTAGATCCGCCCCTACAGAAATAATTATGAATAAATTTTTTATCTCGTATTGTCATCATTTTCATAGTGCTCCAAATCCAAAAGCTCCTGCGTTATGGATGGATGGTATTTATGCTTCTTATGAGCAATCAGATGATAGGAATGTTTTAAAGAATATTTCAATATCAGTTGCAAGAGGAATATCAATGGCCTTAGTGGGGCCTAATGGGGCTGGTAAGTCCACGTTATTTAAAGTTACTGCTAATCTTCTTAAAAATTCATCAGGTAAGGTGGAGATCTTTGGTCAGCCTTTAGGTGCTTGTCATCAGAGGGTGGTGTATTTACCTCAGCGCAGCAGTATTGACTGGGAATTTCCTCTTAGTGTTTTGGATTTGGTTTTAACAGGACGTTATGTTTATTTAGGTTGGTTGCGTTCTTTAGAGAAGAAAGATTACGATAAAGCATGGGAAGCATTAAGAAGTTTAAGCATTGAAGATTTAGCGCATCGTCAAATTGCTCAATTATCCGGTGGGCAGCAACAGAGAGTATTGATCGCTAGAGCGCTAGCACAGGATGCAGATTTACTTCTTTTAGATGAACCTCTCAATGCGGTTGATTCCCAGACTCGCCATATTGTGCAGAGAGTTTTGACTCAGCTAAGAAGTCAAGGCAAGACGACCATTGTAGCAACTCATTACTTTAAACAAGAAGAGGGTTTGTATGATGGCGCTATTTATCTTAAGGATGGAGAAATATGCACGGCATCCTAGAACCCTTACAATATAGTTTTATTCAGCGAGCCCTTATAGCTTCCATATTGGTGGGTGTTAGCTGTTCGTTCTTGGGTGTTTATGTAGTTTTGCGTAGAATTTCTAATATTGGCCATGCCCTGACGCATAGCGCTTTGCCCGGTATTGTTGTTGCTTTTATATTTGGTGTTAATTTGTTTTTAGGGGCATTAATCGCTGTGCTCTGGACAGCACTGATGATTGGATTCTTATCAAAGGATGATAAAGTTTATGAAGACACAGCCACAGGCATGATGCCAACGGTTATGTTTGCTCTTGGAGTTTTGTTGATTAGTTCTACTAAATCTTATAGGGATATGTCTTCCATGCTTTTTGGTAATATCTTGGGAGTAACCAGCGGAGATTTATGGCTTATAGGAGCCATTACGGGTGTGATTGTTTTGGCTCTTGTTTTGTGTCATAAGGAACTTCAGTTGTTTTGTGTGGATCGTGATTATGCAAGAACGATTGGTATTAATGTTGATGCTATTCGTTTGCTATTATTGATATTGTTATCGCTGAGTGTTGTAACCGGCATACAAGCTACAGGGGCAATTTTAACTAATGCCTTGTTGATAGTGCCTACCGCGGCGGCTAGATTGCTGATGAATCAGTTAATTCCTTTGATGATAACGGCTATTTCTATGACTGTTGCTTGCTGTATTTCAGGAGTGTATTGTTCCTACTATTTTGGTTTATCTTCAGGCGCTAGTATTGTTTTGTGCTGTGGATTATGTTTTGGTATTTGTTGGTTGATTCGTTCTGTACAAAATAAAAAACAATGATAAGATTATCAAAACAATTTTCCGCCAAAGGCGGATCAGCCTCTGGCTGAAACAAAAGGAAAATATATGAATATTATGAAGAGACTTGTTCTAGCTGTAGCAGTTTTAGGTTTTAATGCTGTTAGCTTTGCTCAAAATGCTGTTGTTGTGACAGGTAAACAGATAAAAATGGATTATACGTTATCGGTTAATAATGAACATGTGGAAACGTCTGTTGGTAAAGAGCCATTAGTGTTTGTATTAGGGGATAATTCCATTATTCCTGGATTAGAAAAAGGTATTGAAGGTATGAAGGTAGGTGAGGAGAAGGTTGTGTCTGTAGAGGCTAAAGATGCTTATGGGGAGATTGATCCTAAAGCGTTGAAAGAATTTCCTAAAAGCAGTCTTCCAGCTACTCCGGAACCAAAGGTAGGAATGGTTTTACAAGCTCAAGCTCCAGATGGAGAAAGTTTTCCTGCAGTGATAGCAGAAATTAAAGCGGATAAGGTTGTTTTAGATTTTAATCATCCGTTAGCTGGTAAATTATTAAGTTTTAAAGTTAAGATTTTAGATATTACTGATGCTCCTGTTGTTAAGGAAGTGGCTCCAGTTGCAGCG
>JAYTXU010000059.1:0-7600 GCA_043742785.1 Candidatus Omnitrophota bacterium | reverse complement strand
CAGTAAAATCATGACGAGTAATATATCTCAACAAAAACTTCACTGAAAACCATGCTACAATCAAAGCAATAAAGAACCCTACCCCTAGAATTCCCCATTCTCCTGAAGTGATATCTCCATCTGCTTTTAATATATCCAAGACAGTGGCAGCTGCCATAGTTGGAACAGCCAATAAAAATGAGAATTCTACAATTGCCTTACGTGAAACTCCCAACATAAGACCGCCTAGAATTGTAGCAGCAGAACGTGAAACTCCAGGTACAACAGCCAAAGACTGGAAAACCCCGATCATCAAGGCCTGAGAATAAGAAATCTTAGATACATCTTTAACATCCTTTTCCTTAGGTTTATAAGACTTCTCAAATAAAATAATTAAAATTCCTCCAAGAAATAATGAAGCAATGACAATCCAAGCATTGCCCATGAGATAATGCTTAATTAATTTATAGAGAACAAATCCAATAACAGCTGTTGGTATAAAGGCTGTCGCCACCTTGATTACAACTTCCCAATCCAAGAGAAATGTACGCCAATAAAGCCCTGCTACAGCACAAATGGCTCCCAATTGAATAGCAATCTCAAAAGTCTTTAGAAATTCTGTTTGAGGAATCTGCATCACATGCGAAGCAATGATCATATGCCCTGTAGAAGATACAGGTAAGAATTCCGTCACCCCCTCTATAACACCTAAAATAATCGCATGGAAAATATCCATTTTCTATCCTATATATTTAATCTAATTCAACAGCAATCCATGAAGCACTATCTAAAGGAACGTTTCCTAAATAAGTACGCGCGCTAGTTAGAATTTTATCTGGATTACCCAAGAATTTTAAAGGCACAGCTACAGTGACTTCATTAGGAGTTCTTTTAACTCGAACTGAATCTTGTTCAATACGACGAGCCTGATCGTAAAGCGTATAACTATTACTTCCTAAGCGTAAACTAATTTTAGGCATTTGACCAAAAGAAGTTTTCTTGCTATAACCAAAAATATAAATAAACGCTTCCACATCCTGCGCTAATGGTTTGGATAATTCAATAGAAACAATCAAATCATCTCCTTGCCAACGCACAAACTTCCACTCTACCCCGATAAAAGATGTTTTCTCCCTTGAGTCTAATTCCTCAGGTAATTCAGCAATAGAAACAATCTTCCGATGAGCACTAAAAACAGAAGAATCCTCATTCATATGTAGCTTAACTGATGGAAAATCCCCAAAGATTTCATTGTACCGAATAAAAGACAAAAGATACTTGGGAGTAGATGTATACTGACTCTTATGCGCCTGTAATGCTGCTTTCTTCAAATCAAATTCTTGCTGACTTAAATGATATTGTTTCCATTTATTAATCTTACTTAAAGAATCCGGCGGAACCATCGGATAATTAGGTTTTAAGCCTTTAGGTTTAGGCCAATCTAAATAATGAATCAAATAAGGATACAGTTCAACTGAATCAGCTAAATGCTCATCCCACAAAGCAACCCGTAGATACAAATACAATGAAAGATGATCTCCATTATGATCTGAAGGATGGGAAATAAAAATCTTAGTTGGCTTAAAATCATTCAAAATAGCTCTCAAATCTGAAATAATCTCCTCTCCCTTATAAGCAGCTCCTGGTCTAAACGCCCCTTGATAAGGAACATTGGTCACCCGAGTTAACATGCTTCGATAAGGAGCTCTTTTATTCCAGTGAGAATACCAAATGTTAAGAGTACCAAAATCCGGATAACCTAAAAATACTAAATGACTAGCTTCAACTCCAAGAATGTTGGATGCAGCCACTGCTTCATCTTTGCGAACAAGCCCCATCGATTGTACCGCCCCAGGCATAATCACAGGATGTTTGCGATACAACATAAATGACCATTGATTACTATCTCCATAGGTAAAGAAAACAACCTTAATGGGCAGTTTCATACCAACAGCCCTTTGAATAACCCCACCAGCTCCTAATACTTCATCATCCGGATGAGGAGCTAGAATTAAAATTCTATCCGTCGAAGAAAGATTTAGATCTTCCATGACAGAATCATCAGCCCAAACTTTTGACCCTAAAAGAAAGAAAAAAATAATTGAAAAATAAATATATCTATACAATTGCTTTAACATAATAAATAGAATGATACTCCTTAAACAAATCTCCGTGAACCATCACCATCGGATAACGGTCTTTAACAATAAACCCTAAATGTTCGAAAAAACGACAAGCCAATACATTGCCATCATGAACCGATGCTGTCATTTCATCAATTCTCTGACTCTTAGCATAATCAATCAAAATATTTACCAAACCATGCCCTACTTGTTTGTGACGAGCATTCTTTGAAACTCCTATATGTAAATGCCCTTGATGACTGTGAAAAGATTTCTTACGCCAGATAAAAATGCGCTTCCAATTCTTCATCATTCCCTTTAAGACCATCCAAAATCTCTTATGAAAGAAAACTCCTCGGATAAACCCTATTACAATAAGCTTAGGAATAATTAAAAATAACATCGTAAGACCATATCGACGATTATCTAAACAGCCATTAATATAAGCAACAACTCTGCCATCTATCTCGGCTACAAAAGAACTTTCAGGCTCATAATCTGTGTAATAACTTGTTAAAAGATCCGCTGCGAATTCCCGATCAAAGAAAAAATTTTCAATGGGTTCACCTCGATCCGCCACATCGCAACAAATTCGACGCACCTCGCCTCGGTCCGCTTTATTTAAAGTACGTATTCTTACCATGTTTTTGAATTGTAACTTAATAAACACTAACAGACACTAATTCTTTTAAATAAATAGTGCCTGTTACTGTTTCATTATACAATTAACTTAATGATTAAGTGCCCCTCTATATTATTATTGCTATGCCTCTATTCTACGTCTGCTTCAGCCGAACAAGCTTCTTTAATTATGAACATACAAAGCATCGAACCATCCCTAGTAGAAATAAAAACTGTCTACGCAAGAACGCTACAAACTAAAAACGGCCATGCAGCGATCGCCTCTTATGAACGCTATGGTGCAGGAATCATCATCGACCCTTCAGGAATCATCGTCACAAATACCCATATTATTCGTAACGCTCCACATATTTATGTTGGATTATCTAATGGCAAATCTTTTGAAGCTAAACTTCTTTATGCCAGTGAAGCTGATTTTAGTTTCTTAAAAATAGACTCCCCTTATCCACTTAAAGCTGTACCCTGGGCAAACTCTTCCCAATCACAATTGGGAGAATCCATCATTGCTCTGGGTAGCTCTGAATATAATCATCAAAGCATTCTTGGAGGTGAAATCACAAGCCTTATAAAAAGCATGTCTTCCGGAGACACAGAACTTATTGAAGTAAATCTTAATCTTTATCAAGGAGATAGTGGCGGACCAATTTTAGATAAACAGGGTCACCTTCTTGGACTTATAATGGCTAAACGCAAAACTGAAGATCGCAAAAGCTATGCCATCGCATCCAATAAAATCCGACAAGAATATTTAAAATATAAACAAAAAATGCAATAATGACCCAATGAATTTTCTTAAATCATGGCTTTGGTTGTGGGTAATAGCTGCTTGTCTTTGCTGCTACATCCGCCTGTATCCTCTTCGTGCTCACATTTGGGATCCAACCCATGATCAAGCCTCCCTCGCTGTCGTTTATAACATCAAAAAAAATCTTTTAGAACAAATCCATGCTAAGGCACCTCAAATTCCTTTTGGCATTGCTCAACAGCTTGCTTCCCAACAACTCAATGAAGCTCTTCATAAAGATTCCGTAAAAGCGCAGGAAGCTATTGAAAGAGTTAATCAGCAAATGTTTCGAGCTTCCAATGCAAAACCAAACATTTACCTTTTAGAATCCGATCCATATTATTACTACTATCTAACAGAAAATATTCTAAACACAGGACGTATAGCCAAAGAAATAAAGGGAAGTAAATATTATGAACCGCTCATGACTGCTCCTTTTGGGTTTTGGCAACCAATGACCTACCATCCCTATGTAGGTTTTTTCATTTATAAAATATTTAAAATTCTTGATCCTAACATTTCCCTCATGGCTGCCGTAGCCTACACTCCTATTATCATCATGTGTCTTGTTTTAGCCGCTTTCTTCCTGCTCTGCTACACGCTCAAAGTATCTGCTTATGCTTCTTTTATAGCTGGCCTCTTTTTTGTGATGGCCCCTGTCATTCTTAAAAGATCATCGATAGGTTGGTATGATACCGATCCCTACAATCTTCTTTTTCCATTACTTCTTTTAACCATTCTATTAAAAGCTATCACACAATATGACTTAAAACATCTTTTAAGATCTGCAATCCTTTTTGCCCTTGTCATGACAGGATTTGCTTCCATCTGGCAAGGGTGGGGATTTATGCTTGTCATTTCACTAGCTATTCTTGCTATCTGCGGAGGATATTCTTTTCTGATAAGAAAAAACAATCTTTCTATCCATCAATACAGCTTTCTTGCTCTCTTTATTATTGTTTCAACCTTACTCGGCATCAGCTTACTATTTAGCTTTGGGGACTTCTTTAATCTAATTAAAGAAGGTTTAGGAGAATTGCTAAAGTTTACAGTGAAAGGATTAAGTTTATGGCCAAATTTATTTATGGAAGTTGGAGAGCTTAAACGAGCCTCAACACAGGACATTATTGCAGACAGCGGAGGCATTCTTTTTCTTTTAACTGGCACATTAAGTTTACTATATAGTCTTTGGCAAGCTTTTAGAAATCCTCTTAAAGAACAAACATTAAGAATTATTGCACTGACCACTTTTTTTATTTCATGTGTCCTACTTACTATTCAAGCAGAGCGATTTGATATTTTCGCCCTATTGGGATTGGCCTTGTTCTTAAGCATCGGTCTTAATGCTTTCTTTGAAAAACTCTCCTTATCGAATTTTCATTGGATTACCCCAGCAGTAGTCATTTTATTGACATTCTTTATTTTTATAAATGCCCAGAAAAATATACGAATAACATTAACTCCTATTTTTAATTCCACCTGGGAGAAAGCATTAATAGATATTAAGAACCTAACCCCAGTAGATAGCATTATTAACGGATGGTGGCCACCAGGGCATTTTATAAAAGCTATTGCGCAAAGGCGAGTTATGTTTGACGGTGCCACCTTAGGAGAAAGCGCCACCGGTTATTGGATGGCTAACATTCTTCTAAATGAGAACGAAGATGAGGCTGCAGGGCTTTTACGAATGATTAATTTGAGCGGTAACAAGACTGTCGATTTTCTAACCTCTAAGAAACTTAAAACCTCTGAAGCTGTTACCTTAGTATCTACCATAGCTTCTAAAAGCGATTTTACGTCTACCCCATTACTACGGGCCATTTTAAATAAAGAAGAAGATGTTCAAACTGTTTTAAACCTAACTCGTGGCGGCTTTCCTCATAGTTATATCCTTTTATATAATGAATTAGTTGATCAAAACATTGGTTTAACATTTATGGGACGATGGAATATTCAAAAAATAGAAAAACTCAATGAGAACCCAAAGCTCTTAGCTTCTATTCCCTCACGCAACACCCCTGCTTATATTGACTTTTTATGGCAACTTGCCGGAGGACAAACCCACTACAGCCCTCCTTTATCACTCATCAACCAAGACGAAAAGATAATTTATTTCAGTGAAAACTTAGAAATAGATAAACAGACTATGAAGGCTGCTATTAATTCCCCCACCTATGGCAAAGGATTTCCTACTAGTATCGTCTATCTAGATAATCAAAAAATAGCAGAAAAAATAAATCTTAACGCTAATTTAAAATATTCAGTTGTTTTATATTCGCAAGATGGTCAAATGATGGCAAGATTGATGGATAGAAGCCTAGCAAATTCTCTTTTAATAAAGCTCTTTTATTTTAATGCGGCAGGGCTAAAACACTTTAAAAGTCTAACTTCTGCTAATGATATGACAGGCCGAACTCAAATCAAAGTTTTTGAAACCAACTGGAATTAGACTTAAACTACAGCTGATCTAATTTTCCTCTTAAACGCACCTTTATTCCCTTAGGATTATCTTGAGTCTTTTCAAAAGTATTTTTATCTTGACTATCTTCTTGATCTACCTGTGAATCTTCCGGATTATCTAAAATAACCTTGCGATTTTCTCGAACAGATTTTTCTAATCTATCCGCAAAATCATCTTGCCCCATACCTCTTAATTGGGTAATAACATCCAGAACTTTTTCTCTTTGATTATCTCCAAAGTAGGCGATCCCCAACCCAAAATAAGCGTTAGGATTAGGATTTACTTTAAGAACATCTTGAAAATAAGCAACTGCCTTTCTAGGATTTGCATTTTTCCCAACCAGATAAATCCATCCCATAGTCTGCTTAACTGTAAATATATTAGGATTGATTTTAAGAACTTTCTGAAAAGAAATCTTAGCTTTCTCCATCTGACCAAGCGAATAATACAATCTTCCCAACTGTTCTAATGCCTGAATACTTAAAGGATCTTTATCAACTGCTGCCTTATAATAATACAATACCTCTTCAATGTCCGCACCATTGGCTTTTAAAGCTAATCCTAATCCAATATAAGCAGGAGCAAATTGAGGTGTGTCTTTGATAATCTGCTTATACATATCAATAGACTGCCCATATTGACCTTTATTGTAAAAATCAACAGCAGATTCATACATATCACGCATAGTGGCACAATAAGATAAATGGAAATTAAAGAATATGAAAAGAATCATCCAGAAAAATATCTTAATTTTTCTTAGATGTAGAGGCATCGGCTTGTGTGTTACTCGATAGGGTAGGATTGGACAACTTGATAATATTCTGCCTAGAGATAATCACCTTGTCAATAGTCATCGTTGCTTTGATTTCATCTAGGTCTGCTTTCTTAGAACCTAAACTGAATTTTACAATCTTTGTTAACTCATCCAAGGAATTAATTAAATGCATAAAAGAGACTATATCTGTTAATTTTCCTGAACATTCTAAATCAGCCGAGTATTTTAAGTTATCCTTTTCCTGCTGAGCTGTTGAAGGCGTTACTTTAGCTAAAGTTACATTAGCCTTGGTCGCTACAATTTCAATCTTCTTTAAAAATGCACCAATGATTTCATCTTCTGTGGGAAGATTATCTGTAAAATAAGAATCAATAGCCTTCGCTTCTCTTAAAATCTTATCTTTATAACTTAAAAAATGTAAATCTTCTTTAATAACCTTTTCTTCTTTTACAGTTTCCTCATCGATAGTAGCAAGACGAGACATCGTTGGAGCAATTAAGAGGCGATCAAATGAAGTTATAATCACTACTATTAAAGCAATAATTAATAATTTTTTTCCTAAACTAGAAAGCCCTGAGAAAAACTCTGAAATAAATTTAGCAATCACTCTACTTACTCCTTAGGTGCATCTAATACTAATAAATTTAACTCAAAAGCAGCGACATCTTTACCATTGTCTTTTTTAGTTGCTGTTGACTTTGTTTTGACGTTCTTAAACATTGATGAATCCGATAGAATTTTTACATAAGAAAATACCCTCGACATTGAATCCGAAATGCCACTTATTGTCAAAGTACCATTTTCATCAAGAACAATCGTGTTTAAATAAATTTGAG
>JAYTXU010000058.1:0-31582 GCA_043742785.1 Candidatus Omnitrophota bacterium | reverse complement strand
AGTACAAGCGGCCTATGTTTCTACCCAAGATGGCGAAGTACAAGTCGAAAACCCTCCATTAGATCAAAATTCAAAAACAGCTGTTTTAGTAGTTAATGGTTTTAATGGGCTTGGGCTTCATACCTTGTTTAACGTTGTTCGTCTTTTTGGTAAAGAATTTAAGAACTTTGTTTTTATTCAGGTAGGGGTTATTGATGCAGGTAATTATAAGGGAGGAGAGGATATCAGAAATCTCCAACAAAAAGTTAATCATGATATTGAACGTTATGTGCGTTTCATGAATGCGCAAGGTTGTTTTGCAGAAAGTTTAACTTTGACAGGTACAGATGTTATTGATGAGATTGAGAAAATTAGTTCTAGTTTATTACAGCGTTTTCCTGGAGTTGTGTTTTTTGGTGGGCAAATTGTTTTTGAAAAAGAAACGTTTTTAACTAGATGGCTACATAACTATACTGTTTTTTCACTTCAGAGACGTTTATATAATTATGGCATTCCATTTATGGTTATGCCGATAAGGGTTTAAAAGTGGCTAAATTAAAATTAGATTTACATAATATCTTCAGCGATGGGAGGTCTATCGATTCTGAATTAACTCGAATTATTGACCAGGCTGTGACCAAAAGAATTTCATTAGTGGAAATCATTCCTGGGAAGGGAAGTGGTCAGCTTAAGAAAAGTGTTATTAGATTCCTAGAGCAGAAGCATATTAAGTCCTTATATCACCGCATTGAGAAGGATGATAAGAATTTTGGACGAATATTTGTTCATTTTAAGTTTTAATAGTAAGCGATGGTTTTTTCATGTTTGATGCGTTAAAGAAAGAACTCAGATCTTTTTACTTATTGAAAGATTCTCCCCAATCGATATCCATAGGTTTTGGTTTGGGGGTTTTTCTTGGCATTTTACCTTTCACCGGTTTCATAGCAGCAGTAGCCCTAGCTCACTTTTTTCATTTGAATAAAACAGCAGCACTTTTAGGGAGTATCTTAACAAATACTTGGGCTAGTTTTGTTATTTTGGGAGTTGCTATTAATCTTAGTTGTATAGTTTTGGGGCTTAGTGGTCATGATATTCAATTAAGATTTCAGAATTTAATTAAAAATTTTCATTTCTCTAATTTATTTGATGTTTCTGTTGTGCAAATTATTGCTACAGTAGTTTTAGGGTATATTATAGTTAGCTTTTTGGTAAGTTTGGTGGCTTATGGGATTTGTTTGGGGATTATTTATTGGCAGAGGCGCTATGGATCGGCCACTCAATAATTTTTCTTGTCATTTTTTAGGCCAAAGGATATACTAAGCCGCAATTTAAAAAGGAGACCACCCTTTGGAAGACCGACGGCATTTGCGTATTAGGCATTTAATGGGCGTCACTTGGAGTATGCCAGGGGAAGATATTACAGGTCTTGGTCAAATCCTTAACGTTAGTTCTTCGGGGATTCTTTTACAGATTGATAATAGTTTTATACCTTTAGATCATAGTGTTTTGTGTGTCGATCCTGAGTTTGATGAAAGCAGGCCGCCTTTTTTAAGTAAGAAAGGTAAGGTAGTTTGGTTTCGAAGGATTAAAACTTTTAAATATACCTATCAGTGTGGTTTAGAGTTTTTACGGGAACAAAATCCTGATAGTGCTTTGATGGATTGGATTGATAATAAAACCACTCAATTAGCACAAACGGTTAATGTTAGTATTCTTAATAATTATGGGATTTAAAAAAGGAGTTTAACGTGGCAGAGTCAGTTTTAAACCAAGAAGAAAAAAGAACAGATATTAAAAAAAGTAGTAAGAATAGTAACGATCGTTCTTATAAGATTAAGCGCATTGCAGGTATTCTTTTATCGTTAGTGATGATTGGACTAACGATTTATGTGCTTAAATTACAGAATGAAAGAGCTCAGCTTTTAGATCAATCTAACGAATTAGCTCTTACGGCAGGGGTTTCTCAGGCTTCTAATTATCGCTCGTATGTTAAGCAGTATAAAGATACGAAGATTCAATTAGAAGAAACGACTCGTAAACTGGAAGCGGTAACTCAACAATTAAATGCTGTAACGGCAGAACTTAATACGACTAAGAGTTTGTTGATTCAGACACAAACAATGTTGGCTCAAGCTACAGCCGAGAATAATAAATTAAAAGAAGATATACAAGGTCTAGATAGCACCAAGATAGGTGAGAATGTTCAAAATATTTCTGATTTAGAAGTTAGAATTTCTGCTTTAAAAGTCAAGAATGTTGAAACAAGCAAGGAGTTGGGTGATTTAAAAACTCAGCTACGTGCTTTTCAAGCTGATTTTTCAAGTATGGAAGAGGGGCGCTCATTGATTTCTCTTTTTCAGAATAAAATTAAATTAGTTAAAAGCCGTATGCATTATTTGGAACAAGAGGCGTATTTTGCTAAAATTGCTGCTCAAAAAGAACGTGACAGAGTAGCTGTTCTAAATGGTAATAATGGTTTTGTTTTACATAATGGAGAGTTTCCAAAACCTGGAAATAAAAAGTATTTAATTGATGTAAAAATGGCTCAATGAGGTAATTAGTTGTTGTGTGATTTTTATAAAGAAGCGCATAAGTAGATTATGCGCTTTTTTATTGTTTGGTAGGTAATGGGTTGTTTATATGAAAATAATAGTTAAGGTAATTCCAGGAGCTAAGAAAAATGAGTTTAAACAGGAAGAAGATTTAGTAAAAATATATTTAAAAGCTCCAGCGCTAGAAGGCAAAGCAAATGTTGCTTTAATAAAATTTTTAGCTGATTATTTTGAAGTAAGGTCTTCATCTATAGAAATTCTAAAAGGATTGAAATCTCGTCATAAAATCGTTAGTATAGAGGGCATTTAATGGTTTAACTTATTGTTGCTCGATAAGTATCTAGTAGGTGTAAAGAAATAACAAATTAAAAGAAGGGGATGTATATGTCATTAGAAGATACAATTTCACAAGATTACATAACTGCAATGAAAGCGCGGGATTCGTTTCGAACCTCGGTCCTGAGTTTTTTAAGGGCTCAGATTAAAAATGTTAAGATTGATAAACGTATAGATAAGGTTTCTGAGGAAGATGTTGTTTCTATTATTAAGAAGCAGGTGAAACAGCGACAAGATTCAATTACACAGTTTACTGCTGGTGCACGTTTAGATTTAGCAGAAAAAGAAGAAAAAGAAATGGTTCTTCTGGTAAGTTATCTGCCGGCACAAGCGTCTCCTGAAGTGATTGTAGCAGCTATTGAAGAGGCTATCAAAGCAACATCTGCCACTTCAATTAAAGATATAGGCAAGGTTATGAAGGAAGCTTTAGTTAAGTTGGCAGGAGTAGCTGACAACCAACAGGTGAGCGCCTTGGTTAAAGAACGTTTATCTAAAATGTGATTCTAAGATGCGTCTTTTTAAAAACTTTTTCATTGTTTCAATTATCTTAATTATTACTTTTTCTCTAGGCTTTACATTTTGGCTTAGGGATCGTTATGTTGTGCCTATTTTGACATATCATCATGTAGGAATTCCATCTGATACAAAATTCATTTTAAATACAGTCAGTACAAAATCTTTTGAACGCCAAATGAAGTTCTTAAAGAAATGGGGTTATGAGGTTATTTCTTTTGAAGATTTGGTTGAAGGGATTAAGAAGGGGTATTTATTTTCTCGCAATACAGTGGTTATTCAGTTTGATGACGGCTATGAAGATAATTATTTAAATGCATTTCCTATCTTAAAGAAATATGAAATTCCAGCTATGGTTTTTTTGGTTTCTGACATGATTGATAGTCAGGGATTCTTAACATGGGGACAAGTCAAAGAAATGGAGCGGTATAATTTTCTAGCAGGGGCTCATACACGACATCATCAATATTTGCCAAGCTTAACATATGATAAAGCAAAGGATGAAATTGCTGGCAGCAAGAAGGTGATTGAAGAGCATCTGGGGCACGCAATTGATTATCTTGTTTATCCTAGTGGAGGTTTTAATGAAAAAGATAAACAAATTGCAAAAGAAGCCGGTTTTAAAGCAGCAGCAACCACAAATAGAGGAATAGATCGTTTTAATAATGATTTATTTGAGTTAAAGCGTATTCGTGTAAAAGATTCTGATAATAATTTTATCTTGTGGGCTAAATTATCTGGTTATTATAACTTGTTTCGTGTTTCTAAATCAGGGGATTGTAAGACTCAAGAAGGTTGCAAAGATAAAAGCGGTTACTAATTGGAGAGAGGGTTTGTATGGGAAAGCAATATCATTTGAATGAACGTGGAGAATTTATTATTGAAGATTATCAGCATGCTAAGATCTTTTCTAATTTCTTTCCTGGCGTTGCTGGTCTTTGGGGCGTTCCTATGTGGGCCTTTTATGTTAATAGAGGGCAGGCGATTAGTTCGTTTGGTATTGAATCGAAAGACAAAGCTATTCTAGAATTTCAACCGGCTAACCGTGCCTACCGATTAACTTCTATTCAAGGGTTTCGCACCTTTATAAAGATTATTGATGGTAAGAAGCAGAGATTTTATGAGCCATTTGCTAACAGTCTTGTTAGTCCTTATAAGTTAAAGCAGAGGATGATCATTACTAGTCATGATTTGACTATTGAAGAGATAAATACAAGCTTAGGAATAAAGATATCTGTTAATTATTTTACCCTTTCTCAAGAACCGTATGCGGCATTGATTCGTCGTGTGACTCTTGAGAATATTTCTAATAAAGATATTCATTTAGAATGTATTGATGGTTTGCCTGCAATTAATCCTTATGGACTTAAGGATTGGTTAGGTAAACATATTTCTCGGACAGTGGAAGCTTGGACAGCCGTTCGTAATGTTTCCAAAAAGGCTCCTTTTTATCAATTTAAAGTAGAAGTTGCGGACACTCCTCAAGTAACGCCTATTGCTGAGGGTAATTTTTATTTCACTTTTAATAATTCTACAAGTGAATTGTTAGATGTGATTGTTGATGCTGCTTGTATATTTGGACAATCGAGCGATTTTTTAGTTCCTGAAAAGTTTCTAGAAGCTAAGATCTTTGAAATCAACAGTCCTCAACAAACATCTAATCGCACTCCTTGCGCATTTAGTTTTACACGAATGAAAATAAAGCCAAAAATGAAGGAAGGGTGGACGGCGGCAGCAGGTTTTGCTCATGATCTTGTAGAGCTTAATAGTGTTGTTAAGAAGACCCTGCGTAAAGGATATATTGAAGAAAAAGCTCTTCAAAATCGAGCAACTATTGATGGGATAAAGGGCTATTGCTTAACACAAGGGGCGATTGACAGTTTTAATGAATATTGCGGACAAACTTTCTTAGATAATGTTCTACGGGGAGGTCTTCCAGTTTCTTTGGAAACAGCTAAAGGAGTGGTTCCTTTTAATGTGTATAGTCGTAAGCATGGGGATTTAGAACGTGATTACAATTTCTTTACTTTAGCTCCAACATTCTTTTCACAAGGGAATGGAAATTATCGTGATGTTAATCAAAATCGTCGTAATGACATTTGGTTTAATACAGATGTGGCGGATAGTTCTATTGTTAGTTTTATGAATTTGTCACAGGCAGATGGATATAATCCTTTGATTGTTAAAGGTTTAACTTTTTTTATTAAAGATCTTCGCGTGGTTGATGAAATTATTAAAGAATTTCATATTGTTGATGAGGTTCAAAAGGTTAGAAATTTATTGTTAAAAGGCTTTATGCCGGGTGATTTATTAAAATTGGTTATTCGTAAAGGTTTGATTAAGGGGCAGCCTAAGGATTTTCTAGCAAGAGCTCTCTCTGTAAGTCAAAAGAATGAGCAGTCAGAATTTGGTGAAGGTTTCTGGAGTGATCATTGGACGTATAATTTAGATTTAATGGAAAGTTATTTGGGAGTTTATCCTGAGAAGCTTAAAGAAATTTTATTGGAGAAGAATAATTTTACATTTCATTTAAGCGATTCTTACGTATTGCCTCGTTCTAAGAGATATTTATTAACTGATCGTGGAGTTAGACAATATCACTCTATAGCTGAACATGACAAGGATGTTAAGGCTAAAGAAAAAGGATACCAACTGCGTGTTAAGGCAGGGGTGGGAGATGTTTATCAGACCAATTTATTGGTTAAGATCATTTGTATTTTGGCTAATAAAACGGCAACTTTAGATCCTTCAGGTATCGGTATTGAAATGGAGGCTAATAAACCCAATTGGTATGATGCTCTTAATGGTTTGCCAGGACTTTTAGGATCTTCTATCTGTGAGGCTTTTGAGCTTAAACGATGGGCTTTTTTTGTAAAGAAAAACGTTGAGCTCCTGCATTGTTCTGATAGTGATAAGGTTGAGATGTTTGATGAATTGGCTGATTTTTTAAGCGGGTTGACACATTTATTGTCGACAGAGAAAGATAATCTGAAATATTGGCAAAAGTCTAATGATTTAAAAGAGCTTTATCGCCAAAGTGTCCGTTATGGAATTGTAGGAAGTGGGAAAGTTGTAAGCATTGGAGGGATCAAGAAATTCTTAGAATTGGTGATCGCTAAAGTGGATGCGGGTGTGGCTCAAGCTCGTTATGAAAACGGACTTTTCGCTTCCTATTTTTATCATGAGGTCATTCAACATGAAGTATTGGATAAATCTCATCAAGGGGATCATCATGTAAAGGCTTTAAAGTTTCAAAGGCATGATTTACCTATATTCCTGGAAGGTTTTGTGCATGCTTTACGTGTGTTTGATAATCGTCAAGCTCTTGAACTATTTCGTGCCGTTAAAAAGAGTCCTTTGTATGATAAAAAGTTGGGCATGTATAAAGTTAATTCTGATCTTTCTAAGGAAACGGAAGAAATCGGACGCACAAGAGTTTTTCCTGCAGGGTGGTTAGAGAATGAATCGGTATGGCTTCATATGGAATATAAATATTTATTAGAGCTTCTTCGTCGAGGATTGACACGAGAATTTTATGAAGAAATCAAAACATCCTTTATTCCGTTCTTAGAACCAGATCGATATGGTCGTAGCATTTTAGAGAATTCTTCGTTTATTGTCAGTTCTGCCCATGAAGATAAAAATCTACATGGACAAGGATTTGTTGCCCGGTTATCAGGAAGTACGGCAGAGTTTCTACATATGTGGTTATTGATGAATATTGGTCTTAAGCCTTTTGCTATGAAAGGTGGTGAATTGACCTTGACCTTTGCACCACTCTTGCCTAGTTGGTTGTTTACTGATAAAGAAAAGGGGGAGTTGCCAGCTAATACGTATGCTTTTAAGTTTTTAGCTAAGACCTTGGTTGTATATCATAATCCTATGCGAAAAGATACCTTTGGGGCTAAGGCAGCTACAGCCATAAAAATCATTTTAACTTATCCTGATAATCGCCGTAAGATAGAATTAACAGGTTCTATGATAGTGGGAAGTATAGCTCAAGAAATTCGTCAGGGACATTTGAAGCAGATTGATATTATTCTTGAATAATGAGTTAATTAAATTTTTAAAGAAAGGATTAAACAATGAAGAAACCTTTAGTAGGTATTATTATGGGAAGTCAGTCAGATTTGAAGATCATGGGTGCGGCAGCAGATTTCTTAGGAGAGTTAGGAGTGGCTTGTGAAGTTACTGTTCTTTCCGCCCATCGTGCCCCTGACGCTACGGCTGAATATGCTAAAACTGCTATCAATCGTGGATTAAAGGTGATTATTGCAGGAGCTGGAGGAGCTGCTCATTTGGGGGGAGTTACAGCCGCTTTAACAACATTGCCTGTTATCGGTGTTCCTATTAAATCATCCATATCGATAGAGGGGCTGGATTCTTTATTATCTATTGTACAAATGCCTGAAGGAGTGCCGGTGGCAACTGTGGGTGTTAATGGTGCTAAAAATGCAGGTATTTTAGCAGCCCAAATCATTGGTACCTATGATAAGACGGTAGCAGCCAAGTTAGTTGATTATAAGAAAATCTTAGAAAAGAAAGTTTTAGATTCCGCCAAGATTGTTAAGGAAAAAGGCTACAAAGCTTTAATGTCATAATAATATGTTTTCTGATTATTCTTCTTTAGAAGGCTCATCTTCGGATAAACTCCGTGGGGATATTAAGTTTCTAACTACTCTGTTGGCGGATGTTATTCGTCAGCAGCATGGAGAGGAGCTTCTTCTTAAGATTGAAGAAATACGAACACTTGCTAAAGAAATTCGTCAATATCAAAATCCCTTTCTAGTTGATTCGCAAAAGAAATTAATAGATTCTTTAACTTATGAACAGGCTCACTATGTAACGAGGGCGTTCACTATTTATTTTCAGCTGCTTAATATTGCTGAAGAGGTTCAGCGTATTCGTCGAATCCGTTATTATGACCAGAATCTGGATGTTTTGCAGGATATGTCGTTGCGAAAACTTTTTAGAGATTTACAAGATGAAGGTTTTAGTAAGCAAGAAATTGCGGATTTTCTATCCCAATGTTCCATTGAGCCTGTTTTGACGGCTCATCCGACGGAAGTTAAGCGTCGTACCGTGCTTGATCATTTGTTTTCTATCAGCAATCAACTTATTCAATTGGATCGAGTTAATTTGACAATTCCAGAAGAAGAAAGAGTGACTGCAGAAATCAAAGAATCATTAGAGATTCTTTGGCAGACTGCTGAAATCCGTAACCGCAAGGTAGAGGTTCTAGATGAGGTTGATCACACACTTTTTTATTTTGACCGTACTATTATTGCTTTGGTCGCTAACATTCAGCAAAAGATTGAAAGAGAATTATCGATTGAGGGAACAGAGCCTTTTATTCATTTTGGTTCATGGGTGGGTGCGGATCGAGATGGGAATCCTAACGTGACCCCAGTGATTACTCAGGCAACAGCCGTTAAGCAGCGGAAGTTGATTGTCAGATTTTATTTAGAAGCGATCGAAAGTTTTATTAGACGTTTTAGTCAGTCGGACCAATACGTGAATGTTTCAAAGAAGGTTTTGGATTCCCTAGAAAAGGATAGAGTAATCCTGCCTGATTTGGCTAAAGAATTAGAGCGGTATGAAACTCAAGAGGCCTACCGAAAGAAATTTTCGTTTATTCACCGTAAATTAGAGTTAATTTTAACAGGCAAGCGTGGACGATATGAAAATCCTTTAAGTTTTATTGATGATCTTCGCCTGATTCAAGAAAGCTTACAGAAAAACAAGGGGTATCTTGCTGCTCACGGAGGCCTAGATCGCCTTATCACTCAAGCTAAAGTATTTGGGTTTCATTTAGCTAAATTAGATTTCAGAGATCATAGTACAAAGATTCGGAAAACAGTTGAAGATTTTTTAGGTGAAGGAAATTGTCAGAAAGAGATTTTATTAGCTGAAATTTTAAAAACTAAACGTCGTTCGCTTGTTTCTCACAGTCCGGAGAGTAGGGATGTGTTGGCGCAATTTAAGGTTTTTAGTCAGTTAAAGGAAAAGTTTGATTCCAATATCTTAGAGAATTATATTTTAAGTATGACAAATTCAGCTGTTGATATATTGGCTTTATTCTATTTGAGCGTTCAGCAAGGACTTATTCGGATAGCTCATAAAAGAGTCAAATCAGCGTATATTAGTTTTGTTCCTTTGTTTGAAACTATTGATGCTTTGCAAAGATCTCATGATATTTTAGAAGAGCTTTTGTCTATTCCCATTTATCGTTCTTATCTTAAAGCTCATGGGGATGTTCAAGAAATCATGTTGGGTTATTCTGATAGTAGTAAAGATGGTGGTTACCTAGCAGCCAATTGGAATCTTTATCAGGCACAGAAGAATTTATTTAAAATAGCAGAAAAGCACGGTATTCAGATTAAGTTCTTTCATGGTAAGGGAGGAACAGTTGATCGCGGAGGTGGTGAATCTCATAGGGCTATATTAGGGCAGCCTTTTTCAGCAGCTGGTGGACGCATTAAGATTACAGAGCAAGGGGAAGTTGTTTCTCAGAAATATGCTAATCCTGTGGTGGCTAAGAGAAACATAGAGCAGATGATATCTGCAGTTGTTTGGTCTAATTTAGTAACGGATCGGCAGGTTAAAAAGAATTCAAAGATTAAAGGATGGGAAGATCGCCTTAAAGAGATTTCTGAATTCTCATTTGAGTTTTATCGTCAGTTAGTTTTTCAAACGCCTGGTTTCTTAGAATTTTATCATCAGGCTACCCCTATTGATGTTTTAAAGATTTCTAAAATTGGTTCACGGCCATCAGCGAGAAGTGATAAACAGTCGTTTGATCAATTGCGTGCTATTCCTTGGGTTTTCAGCTGGTTACAATCGCGCTATATTATTTCAGCTTGGTATGGAATAGGTTATGCTTTAGATAAATATGTATTGGAAAACCCTTCTGGGTTGGAGAACTTAAGAGAGATGTATCGTCAGTGGCCATTTTTTAATTCACTTATTCATAATGTACAGGTTTCTTTAGCAAAGACGGACTTGTATATTGCAGAGCTTTATTGTGGCATTGTAGAAGATGAAGAGTTACGCCAAACTATTCATCGTGCAATGGTTGATGAGCACGAACGAGCGACCCAAACAGTCCTTTTAATTAGCGAACAAAAAGAATTGTTGGATTATCATAAGATTCTTAAAGAATCGATACGTTTGCGTAATCCTTACGTGGATCCATTAAACTATTTGCAAGTACGTTTTTTAAAGGAAAAGAAAAGTCTGTCTTTGGATTCTTCAGATACTAAACGGACAGCTATCGATGAAATTTTATTGCTAACGGTGAATGGAATCGCTTCTGGCATGAAAAGCACTGGATAGTTGCTTAACTATTTGCAATAACTGAAGGTTAATATTAAAATAACAAAAATTAAAAGGATAATAAAAAGGGGAGAGATATGAAGAGAAAAGTTATTCTTAGTTTCTTAGTTGTCGGTTTAGTAAGTGTAGGTCTTATTAATTTAAGTTTTGCTCAAAACACAGTGATTCCAACGGCACCTGTTGTTACTAATACAAAGAAAGTAATGGATGCTAAACCAAGAGAAGATGCAGTAAAGCCTGTAAAGAAGCATAGACATCATAGAAAAAGTATGATGAAGAGTTCTAAAAGAGGAATGGGAAAGAAGATTCATAAAAAGGCTGAAGCTCAAGAAAGTATGAAAAATATGGATACTTCAGTTCAGATTAATGGCACGCATGATTAAAATATGATTATATTTTGAGCCTTCGGATAATTTATTCGAGGGCTCTTAGATTATTCTGCAGTATAAGTCCAAGTTTCATTTATTCTAGAATACGGTTACAAATAAACATTAGGAGAAGATATGACAAGTCAAGGTGTGAGTCTTATTAACGAGAAAGTTAAAAGAGAATCTGCTATTCTTGAGGCTGTTCGTCTACAGATAAGTAAGGTTTTGATTGGTCAAAGTTCAATGATCGATAGACTTTTAATTGGGATTCTAGGTAATGGGCATATTCTTCTTGAGGGGGTTCCAGGTTTAGCAAAAACAACAGCTGTGAGAACTCTTGCCCAGACCATTGATGCTAAGTTTCAACGTATTCAGTTTACTCCTGATATGTTGCCAGCGGATTTGATTGGGACTCTTATTTATGATCAGCGTACAAATAATTTCAATATTAAGAAGGGTCCTATTTTTGCCAACATTATTTTAGCGGATGAAATCAACCGTGCTCCGGCAAAAGTACAAAGTGCGCTTCTAGAAGCGATGCAGGAGCGACAGGTGACTATTGGCGAAGAAACGATGAAACTTGATGACCCTTTCTTGGTGTTGGCTACTCAGAATCCTATTGAACAGGAGGGGACCTATGCTTTGCCTGAAGCCCAGGTGGATCGTTTTATGCTTAAGGTGAATGTAACCTATCCTTCTAAAGAGGAGGAATTGAAGATTCTACGTCGAATGGCAACCACTCAAAAAAGTGTAGATATTCAAGCAGTTTTAACACCTCAGGATATTATTCGTTTACGCTCTGTTGTGGATGAAGTGTATATGGATGAGAAGATTGAGCAGTATATTGTTGATATTATTGAGGCTACACGTAAACCTCAAGCGTATAAATTAAAAGAATTGGAAAGCTTGATTCAATATCCAGCTAGTCCGCGCGCTACTATTTTCTTAGCGATGGCTAGCAAGGCTTATGCTTTTATACAAGGCCGGGGGTTTGTTAGCCCGCAAGATGTTAAGACAATTGGGGTGGATGTCTTGCGTCATCGATTAATTATTAGTTATGAAGCAGAAGCTGAAGGAAAAACTTCTGAGGATCTTATTAAACGAATATTTGAGGAAGTGGAAGTTCCATGATTCCTAAAGATATCCTCGATAAGGTTCATCGTATTGAGATTACCACCTCCCGTCTCGTTAATGATTTCTTTGCTGGGGCCTATCATAGTGCCTTTAAAGGCCGAGGAATGGAATTTGATCAAGTGCGTGAATATCAGATAGGTGACGATATTCGAACCATTGATTGGAACGTCACTGCCCGTACAGGTAAGGCTCATGTTAAGCAATATGTAGAAGAGAGAGAACTTAGCGTTATGATTTTAGTGGATGCTTCCGCATCCAATCATTTTGCTTCTTCTGGAGTTTTTAAAAATCAATTAGCTGCGGAATTAGCTGCAGTCTTAGCTTTTGCTGCCATTCGTAATAATGATAAAGTTGGTTTAGTTATTTTTACAGATGAGGTAGAACTTTTTATTGCTCCCCGTAAGGGCAAGAGTCATGTTTTAAGAGTCATTCGAGAGGTTCTGTATTTTAAGCCTCGTGGAAAAGGAACTAATATTCCTGGGGCTTTGGAATATTTTATTCATGTTGCTAAGCGTCGATGTGTTGGTTTTCTTATCTCTGATTTCTTTCAAACAAATCTTCAGAAGTCTTTGAATTTAGCTAACAATTATCATGATTTAATAGCTATTACTCTTAATGATCCTAGAGAAAGTATTTTGCCGAAGTGTGGATTAATCCAAATTAAAGATGCGGAAACAGGAGCAATGAAATTAATAGATACCTCTGATGCGGCTGTTAGAGATTGGTATCAAAATAAAGCTAAAGAGCGATTGGAGGGACGTAATCGTCTTTTTGGAAGCGTTGGTATTGATCATATTGATTTATCAACGAATGAACCCTATATTTCAGCGTTAGTTTCATTTTTTGCTGGTCGTCGAAGAAGAACTTGATGATGAACATGGATATTAAAGACATAAAATCTCCTCTAGATATTCCAATGCAATGGATGTGGCTTTGGATTGTTTTAGGGGTCATTGCTGTTGTGGCGGTCATTATTTGTCTGATTGTATTATATTTTAGAAGATCTCGAGTGCAAGGAACCTTGCAACGAACTCCTTTGTCTGCTTGGGAGAAGGCTTATGCTCGTTTGGAGAATCTTCGATTAAAGAAAATTATGGATCGTCATTTCTTAAAACCATTTTATATAGAACTCTCAGACATCATTCGTCATTATCTAGAGGAAAGATTTTTAATTAAAGCTCCAGAAATGACAACGGAAGAGTTTTTGGATTCGTTAAAAAATTCGCCTGCTTTAAGTGATACACAACAGCAGATATTGAGAAATTTCTTATCAATATGCGATATGGTTAAATTTGCTCAGCATTCATCGAGCACAGCAGAAGCAGAAGAAAGTTTTAATTTAGTTAAATCATTAATCGACCAGACCCATGGAACTTAAAAGCCCTTATTTTCTATTATTAATTCCTTTGGTGGTATTTGCTTTTTATTGGTGGCGTTATCGTCTTCAAGAGGCTTCGTTTCAATTTTCTTCCAATAGTATTGTTGAGGGAGTACCAACAAGATGGAAGGTTAGGTTCTATAAATTACCTGCATATTTAAGATGGATGGCGTTGGTGTTGCTGATTGTAGCTCTTTGCGGTCCGCGTAAGATCTTGGATCAGACAATTGTAATGAGTGAAGGGGTCGATATAGTTTTGGCTGTAGATATTTCCGGTAGTATGGCAGCGGAAGATTTTGTTATTAACGGGCATAGGCAGAATCGCTTGGATATTATTAAGACCGTTGTTAAAGAATTTATTGATAAACGAGTTAGTGATCGTATAGGGTTAGTTGTTTTTGGTACAAGAGCTTATAGTGTTTGTCCTTTGACGACTGATTATAATTGGCTTAAAGAAAACTTAAGCCGTGTTCACCTTGGCGTTGTTGAAGATGGGACAGCGATTGGTTCAGGAATTTCTACAAGTCTCTTACGCCTTAAGAGTAGTCATGCTAAATCAAAAGTTATTATTCTTCTAACGGATGGTGCCAACAATGCCGGACGTATCGATCCACTAACAGCCGCTGGGATAGCCCAGACTATGGGTGTTAAGATTTATACGATCGGAGCGGGGACTAATGGAGTTGCACCGGTGCCTGTTAATATGTTTGGTCGAATGGTTTATCAAAATATTCCTGTTAATATCGAAGAAGAGCCTCTTAAGAAGATGGCGAGTATGACAGGGGGGCGATATTTTAGAGCAATCGACACTGAGGCATTACGTCAGATTTATAAAAATATCGATGTTTTAGAAAAGACAAAGATTGAAACGAGGGGATATCGTCAGTATCAGGAATTATTTTGGATTTTTGTGATAGGAGCTATCGGTTTAATTGCGATTGATATTATTTTAGCCAATACGGTACTGTTTAAAATTCCATGAGATTTCAGAATCCTTATATTTTAAATTGGCTGTGGCTTTTGCCATTGTTTTGGTTACTGCTTAATTCTTTTTTGTCTAATCGTCAGAAGAAGATGGAGCAATTTGTTGAGCAGGGTCTTCTAACTCAAGTATTTGATAGATTCTCTATTAATCATTTAAAAAAGAAGAATTATGCGATATTAGCTTGTATCTGTTGTTTAGTTTTTGCGTTAGCTCGTCCGCAATGGGGATACACAATAGAAAAAGTTAAACAGCAGGGGTTAGATATTATTTTAGCGGTGGATGTTTCCAGAAGTATGCTAACGAGTGATGTTAAGCCTAATCGTCTGGAGCGTACAAAGTTGGCCATTAAAGATTTATTAAAGAAAACTCAAGGAGACAGGCTGGGTCTTATGGCTTTTGCTGGGGAAGCTTTTATGACTTGTCCATTAACTGTAGATTACAGTGGTTTTAGTATGAGCTTAGATGATTTAAGTATGAATAGCATTCCTATGGGAGGCACAAATATTGCTAAGGTTATCGGGGAAGCATTAAAAATTTTTGGTGGGGAACAATTAAAATATAAGGCTTTAGTTATTTTAACTGATGGAGAAGAAGAGCAAGGGGATGCTTTAAAAGCTGCTCGTCAAGCTAAAGAAAAAGGAGTGAAAATTTTTACCATAGGTATTGGAACAAAGGAAGGGGATTTGATCCAAGTACCTGGGGAAGACGGCAGTATGGGACTTGTAAAAGATGCTCAGGGGAACTTTGTTAAATCACATTTGAATGAAGATGTTCTACAAAGAATTGCCTATGAAACTTCAGGAGCTTATGTGCGTTCAAGTGGCGCTGAATTTGGGTTAGATTATTTGTATACTCATGAGTTATCTAAATGGGCTAAACGTGATTTTGAAGAAAAAACACAAAAGAAATATTATGAACAGTTTCAATGGCCTGTTTTCTTGGGATTGATATTTCTGGGGTTTAGTTTATGAGAGTTTCTAAATTTTTAGTGATCTTGTTGTTATTGTCATCTTCTGCTTGGGGAGAATCGCAGGAGAATATGGTAAAGAAAGCTAATGAATTATTTAAGAAGCAACAATGGGATGGAGCTATTGATCAGTATATAAGTGCTTTAGAACAAAATAAAAATGCGGATATTGTTCAATATGATTTGGGGACAACTTTTTATAAGAAAGGTAATTATGATCAATCTATTGAACATTTACAAAAATCCTTCTCTGATAAGAATAAAGAAACGTCTGTACGTTCTTATTATAATTTAGGTAATGCCCTTTATAAAAAGGGAAGTTCTTTAGAGAATGAAAAGATTGAGGAAGCGATTAATTTCTTACAGAAATCTATTGAGAGTTACGATAAAACATTAAAATTAAATCCGAAAGATAAGGATGCTCAATATAATCATGAATATGTTCAGAAAGAATTAGAACGTCTAAAGAAGAAAAAAGAAGAGCAGTCTAAAGAACAGCAGCAACAAAATCAGTCCTCTAAGAATGATCAGTCCAAACAAGATAAAAATAAAGGGCAGAATGGTCAAAATAAAGACCAGAATCAATCACAAAATTCCTCAAATGAGGAGAACAAGAAGGAAGATAATAAGAAATCTGAAGAAAATAAGCAGGATAAGGGACAGCGGTTAGAAAATTCAGAAGAACAAAAATCTGAGAATAAAGAAGAGCAGCAGGCTCAGCCTCAAGAAGGAAAAGAGCAAACTTTAGAACAAAAACAAGCCAAGGAGCTTTTGGAGGATTATGAGCGCCAGGATGCTACTAAAGGTCTTTTGAATTTTGTGGATCGTCACAAAGGAGAATCTCATGTGGATCGTGATTGGTAGTTTTCTAAATTTAATTTTATGTTTAGTTGCAGTTGTCTTTCCTATCAATGCCTTAGCTGAAGATATTACTTTCGAAGCAACGGTGAATGCTAACAAGATATCTCTACAGGACATGTTGGAGTTGACCCTAACAGTACATGGAGCCAAAGGGGATTTTCCAGTCATGGTCTTACCTGCAATTGATGGGTTTGATTATCGCTATGTAGGACCGGCAACGAGATTTACCATTGTTAATGGAGTTTCTTCCAGTGAGCATTCTTTTATTTACAATCTTTTCCCTTCTAAGGTCGGGCATTATAAAATTCCTTCTATTCCATTGGTTTTAGAAGGAGTGACGTATCAAACTCTTCCTATTGATATTGATGTGGGTGAGAAAACGACTCAAGCTGCAAATTTGGTTGATGATGGAGAGGTGGGGGATCAGCTAAGCATTACTGATAAAGTATTTATGAAGTCTTTTGTTGGATCTAAAGAAGTTTATCTAGGAGAAAAGACTCCCCTTGTGATGAAGGTTTTTGTTAATGGATTATCGCTGCAGCTGGCTTCAGCTCCTTATTTGACACCTAATGGTTTTGTGGCAGATCAAACAACTAATATGCAAAAGATGAAAGAAATTGTTAATGGAGTTAATTTTGATTCTTTAAGATTTGAAACCAATATTTATCCAACGCAAACGGGACGTATAACGATTGGACCTTTTTTTGCTCAGGGAGAATTGGTTTATCATTCCAGACGCAGCAATGATATTTTTGGAGACTTATTTTCTAATACACAAACAAGGCCGATTACTTTAAATGCACCAGAAGTTTTTCTTAATGTCTTGCCGCTGCCTTTAGAGGGAAAACCTCAAGATTTTTCTGGAGCTGTTGGACAATATGATTTTAAGGCTAGTGTTGGTCCTTCTTCGGTTAAAGTGGGGGATCCATTGACCTTGCGTATGACCATTACAGGAGATGGGCGATTAAAGAATTTAGTGTTTCCTGTTTTGAATGACAGCCGTTTTAAGATTTATGATCCTCAAGTTAAAGATGATGAGAATTCTAGAACTATTGAACAAGTGATTATTCCAACAGTCAAAGACATTACAGAAGTGCCGGAACTATCCTTTAGTTATTTTGATCCGAAGGAAAAAAGGTATAAGACTATTTCTCAAGGACCATTTCCTGTTAAGGTTCTAGCAGAGGCTAAAGAGCAAGAGTTTAAGGCTTTTGGTTTTATTGATAAAACTAAAGTAGCTCCTGAGAAGTCTTTTATCGTTAAGTTTGATGGAGCTAAAGGTTTGATAAAGAATGTCTTAAATAAATTTATTTCTATCTTTAAATATTTATGGTTTTGGTTCTTTGTTTTAATGGCAGCAGCTTTATGGATTGGTTATAAGATTTGGAGAGAGTTTCAAAATCGATTAAGTAAGGATGAGATTTTTGCCAGAGAGTGGAAGGCTGATTCTAAGGCTAAAGAGCTTCTTAAGAATACTAAGGTTTATTTAGATCAGAATAGGGTTAAAGAATTTTACAGTAGTCTTTATAAAACGTTGAATGGTTATTTAGCGGATAAGATGCATGTTCCGCTGGCAGGATTAAATTGGCCCATGATAGAGACTCACCTTAAAGAACGATCCGTAGATGCTTCTCAACTGCAGGCTACTAAGGACCTTTTCGAACGTTGCGATTTGGTCCGATTTGCTTCAGCAATTGTACCTCAGGAACAAATGGTCAAAGACTTTCTACAATTGCAGGATTTGATTGCTTACTTGCCTAAGATTTTGAAATAAATTTAGTAGATAGCACTATTTAAGTACTCCTAATGTAATTTCTGCTGCCCTGCGGCTTGCGCCAGAAGAGCCTAAGGCGGATTTAACCTTCTTTAAATTTTCAATCATGGTTTGATCGTGTAGGATAGATTCGATAGTTTTTGTAATAAGGTCACTGTTGCAGTCGTTTTGAATTAATTCAGGGACAATTTTTTTTTACCTGCCACTACATTGACTAAACCGATATAGGGGATTTTGATGACAGATTTAGCGATGACGTAGGTTGGCCAGGAGGTTTTATAAATAATGACCATGGGTTTCTCTAAAAGAGCTGTTTCTAAAGTTGCTGTACCAGATGCTACAATGGCTGCATTCATAGCATTGATTCCATCATAAGAACTTCCTTCAAAGATTTTTATAGGTAAATTAATAGGTAGATGCTTTTTTAAGAAATCCATTTTAATGGTTGAAGCTTTTAGTAAGAGAAATTGCCGGCGTTCATCCTTTTTGAAAAGTTCTTGCGCTGCTTCAATCATTACGGGTAGATGTCGTTCGACTTCCTTTTGACGAGAGCCGGGCATAAGGCCAATTGTTGTTGCTCCTTGAATTTTAAGGCCGATGGATTTAAGAACTTCGGTAGGAGATTTCTGGATTTTGATTTCATCCACTAGGGGATGGCCAACGTAATCCACATCCATTCCATAACGCGCGTAGAGATCTTTTTCAAAAGGAAAGAGTACAATCATTCGATCAACCAGCTTTTTTATTTTCTCGATGCGTTTCTCTCTCCAAGCCCAGACCTGAGGGCTAATGTAATAGATTACCTTAATCGAACGTTTTTTAAGTTCGGCAGCCAAGCGTAAATTAAAACCAGGGTAGTCCACTAAGATGACAGCATCAGGCATTTGTGCTTCGACTTCAAAAATAACACGTTCAAAAACTTTTTTGATGGTTCCTAGATTTTTGAGTACTTCAACGATGCCAATCACAGCTAGAGATGTGATATTCTCAAAAAGTTCGACCCCGCTTTTTTGCATACATTCCCCGCCAACGCCAGAGAATTCAATGTTTGGTGAAAGGAATTTGATAGCAGAAACAAGTTCTGCCGCACGTATATCGCCGGATGCCTCGCCGGCAATGACCATAATGTGGGGGTTTTTATTCATAGATAGATTAAGTCCACGCATTCGAAGTAATAGGGAATATTAATTATAAGATACTTTTTTTGTGTTCCCATATCTTATGTGTGATTTCTAAGGCTACCTTGAGGGCTTCCTTGGCTTCGACTCCTGAAACTAGAGGTTTTGTATCTTCTAGGATACAGTTAAGAAAATGATCAAGTTCTTTTTTAAGAGGTTCTTCTTCTTCGATCGGTAAAGATTTGCGGTGGATGCCTTTACCATCCTTGGTGTAGAGAAAAGCTTCTTGTTTGGCATAATCTAAGGATATATAGGCATTAGGAATAAACATACGAATTTTGCGAGTCACTTCCGGAGAAATACGGCTGGCTGTAATATTACACACACATCCGTTATGGAAGGTGATGCGTGCGTTTGCAATATCCTCTTTCTCGGTTAAAACATTAATTCCAACCGCTTGAATATCTTTAATCGAAGATTGGACTAGCCCCAAGATGATATCTATATCATGAATCATTAAATCCATTACAACTCCAATGTCCAGAGATCGGTTTGGAAACAGATTGAGACGATGGCATTCGATAAATAGGGGGTTGGCTGCTAAAGGAGCAATGGCGCTAAAAGCGCTGTTGAATCGTTCTACATGCCCGACCTGTAGTTTGACATTATTTCTTTGGGCAATATCGATTAGAATTTCAGCTTCTTCGATTGTGTAGGTAATAGGTTTTTCAACAAAGGTATGAATCTTGTTTTCAAGGAAGAATTTAGCAATTTCAAAATGAGTAATGGTAGGGGTGCAGATGCTGACCGCTTCGACTTTGCCTAAGAGATCTTTATAATCGCTGATATGGTCTACATGGTACTGTTTAGCTAAAGGCTTTGCGTGGGTAATGTGATGATCGCAGATAGCCACTAGATTAACTTTAGATTTAAGAGAGTGGAATGTTTTTAAATGACGAGTTCCTAAGAAGCCGCAACCGATCAGAGCGAGATTAATTTTTTTCATAGAAAGGATAGTAACAAAGGCCTGTACAAAAGTCAAACACCGTGGTAAATTTGACCATTCATGATAAGAAATTATTTAAAACTTCTCCAATTTCTTAAAGGCCATTTAAAACGTTTTTTTACGGCTATTAGTTTTATTCTTCTGTCTTCGCTGTTTGAGGGTGTGCAGCTAACCCTCATGTTACCAGTGATTGATCGAATTTTTACAAATAAGAAGATAGTTGTCCCCAACAAAGTTCCTCATTTTATTACTCGTTTAGTTGATTATTTAAACTCTGTTGATGTTCATACCTTGTTTATTGCAGTACCTTTGTCTTTTTTAATGCTTTTTGCGATTAAGCAAGTGGTATCTTTCTTTGCTGATTATTATATGAATGATGTGGCTCAGCGTGTCATGCGGGATGTACGCTCTAAACTCTTTGAGCGAATTCAAACACTATCTTTGGATTATTTTAGTAAAAGAAGAACAGGGGAGCTGGTGGCGCGTATTACCAATGATGTAGGTGTTATTGAGAACGCAGTCTCTTATGCAGTGACAGACTTAGTCAGACAACCCGTTTTGGTAATTATTTTCTTGTCGCTGGCACTTACCTTTAATGTTCATGGAACATTATTGATTTTTGTGATGGTTCCTTTTATTGCATTTCCAATGGCTATTATTGGTAAACAACTTCGTAAAGTCTCCAGAGGGCAGCAGGAAAAAATGGCGGATATTAATTCCCATCTTTTAGAGACCATCTCAGGGGTGCGCATTTTAAAAGCTTTTGGCACAGAGCGTTATGAAATCAGACGCTTTAATCAGCAGAATCAGGATTATTACAAATTGCGTATGAAGGGTTTGAAGAGATTGATGCTCATGGGTCCTATTACTGAAATGGTAGGGGCTGTTTGCGGGATTGCAGCTGTTTTGATTTTGGGCAAAGATGTACTTGATGGACAGCTATCATTCGGTGTTTTTTCTCTTTCCATTGCGTCTATTCTCCAGGTGATTCGTCCTATCAAGAGAATGGCTAATGTACAGGCCATTATTCAGCAGGCCTTGGCGGCCAATGAACGTATTTATGAAGTGCTCGATACTAAGCCCTCTGTTGTAGAGAAGCCTGCAGCCAAAGAGTTTGGTTTACTGCAGCAGAAAATACAATTAGAGAATGTCAACTTCAGTTATGACCAAGTGTCCGGCCCGGTTTTGCATGATATTAATTTGACTATTAAAAAAGGTGAGTTGGTAGCTATTGTAGGGCCGACTGGTAGTGGTAAGTCAACCTTGGTTAATTTAATTCCAAGGTTTTACGATGCAACGAGCGGTCAGGTGATTTTTGATGGAATGGATGTTAAAGAAGCTTCGTTTAAATCATTAAGAGGACAGGTGGGGATTGTTACTCAAGAAGCTATTCTTTTTAATGATAGTGTGCGAAATAACATTGCCTATGGAACTTTTGAAGTGACCAGAGAACAGGTTCAAGAGGCGGCACGCATGGCTTTTGCTGATCATTTTGTGGAGAAAATGCCTAATGGTTATGAAACCATGGTGGGGGATCGAGGTTTTAGGCTTTCTGGTGGAGAGAAGCAGCGTTTGACTATCGCTCGTGCTATATTAAAAAACCCGCCTATTTTGATTTTAGATGAAGCAACCTCTCAATTAGATTCTGAATCAGAAAAATTTGTTCAAGACGCTTTGGATTCCTTGATGAAAAATCGTACGGTTATTGCCATTGCTCACAGGCTTTCTACTATTATGCGCGCTGATAAAATCGTTGTTTTAGAAGCGGGGCGTATTGTAGGATTAGGTAAGCATGATGAGCTTCTCTTTATTTGTCCTTTGTATCGCCGCCTTTATGAAACTCAGTTTTCAAGCGCTTCTTAGATTTTTCATTTGACACCCTAAATCCTTGTTGATACTATAGTTACGAAACTTAGATTGACTTTTAGGAGATAAGATTTATGACTAAAAAAGATATTGTACTTCGCATTACTGATGCTACAGGGATTAAACAGGTCGACGTTAAGAAGATTGTTCAAAAGACTTTTGATGTAATTGTCGATGCCTTGATGAGAGGTGAGAAAGTGGAGCTTCGTAATTTCGGTGTTTTTAAGATTAAAGAACGTCGTGCTCGTTTTGGACGTAATCCTCGTACAGGAGAGAGCGTTCCTGTTCCTCCTCGTAAGGTGGTCGTTTTCAAATCCGGTTTAGAAATGAAACAAAAGGTTAAATAGGATCGGGTTTAAGTGAATAAGAAATTTTCTGTCCCTCGTGGGACTTACGATATCCTTCCTGATGCAGTTCCCCTTTGGGAAGACCTAGAATTCAAAGCCCGCAAGATCTGTAAGTCCTACGGCTACCATGAAATACGTACTCCTATTTACGAAGAAACAGCATTGTTTAAACGCTCGCTTGGGTCTACTAGCGATGTTGTTAATAAACAGCTTTTAGAGTTATCTTCCAATAAAGAGAGAGAAGATGAGGGAAATGCTTTGCGTCCAGAAGGTACGGCTGCGGTTGTTCGTTCTTATCTTGAAAATAGTTTTGATGTTAAGGAAAATTTATCCAAACTTTTTTATTTGGGACCCATGTTTCGTGGAGAGCGTCCGCAAAAAGGAAGACTGCGTCAGTTTCATCAAATTGGAGCAGAGGCGATAGGGCCTAATTCGACTTCGCCTTACCTCGACGCAGAAATGATTACTTTGTCTATGCGTTTATTAAGTGAATTTGGTGTTAAAGGCCTGCGATTAAAAATTAATAGTTTAGGTTCTAAAGAAGATAAGGCAAATATCTCAAATTGGTTGCGTGAGGAGCTTTCTAAACACAAAGGTGATTTATGTGAAGATTGTCAAGGTCGTTATGAGCGCAATGTTTTTCGTGTACTTGATTGTAAAAAAGAATCCTGCCGTAAGGTGGCAAGTTTGTTAGTTAAAGATTTGCCTTTATCCAATGAAAGTCAGAAGTATTTTCAATCTGTACAAGAGACTTTAAGAAATATTGATATCAAATTTGAAATAGCTCCTCATTTAGTTCGAGGTTTAGATTATTATACCCATACAGTTTTTGAAATTACTGCTGAAGGTTTAGGTTCTCAGGATGCTGTTGGTGCCGGTGGTCGTTACAATAGTTTGATTCATGAGTTAGGTGGCAATGAAAAGATTGAGTATGGAGCAATTGGTTTTGCTTTAGGAATTGAAAGAATTCTGCTGGCTTCTGGTCAAACCGTGGCCCAAGCTCCTTCTATTGATGCCTATGTGATTGCGATGGATAGCTCTTATTGCTCCCAAGCGTTTGCTATTGTTTCACAATTGAGAAATGCTGGAATATCTGCAGATATGAGTTATGCTGCTGGTTCTGTTAAATCTCAGATGGGCAAGGCTAATAAGGCTAATAGCCGTTTTGCTTTGATTTTAGGTGAAGAAGAAATGAAGAATAAAACAGTAGCTGTTAAAAATATGCAAACAAGCGCTCAAGAACAGGTGTCTTGGGAGAAAATTGTAGAAAGGCTTAAGTAATGCGTACGCATACATGTGGAGAGTTAAATCCATCTCATAAAGATCAGGAAGTCATCCTTTGCGGCTGGGTTCATCGTCGTCGTGATATGGGGAAATTAATTTTTATTGATATTCGTGATCGTTATGGTTTGACTCAGGTGGTTTTTGTTCCTTCCGTTAGTCTGGTTGCTCATACGGAAGCTTCTAAATTAGGGCCAGAGTTTGTTGTTAAAATTAAAGGAACTGTGACCGTACGCCCTGAAAAGAATGTCAATAAAGATATGGCTACCGGAGGTGTTGAGCTTTTAGCAAAGGAATTGGAGATTTTAAACGTGGCTAAGGTGCCAGTGTTTGAGATTGAAGATAGAGTGGAAGCGTCTGAAGATATTCGTTTAACTTATCGTTATTTGGATATTCGTCGCACTAAGGTGCGTGAATCATTATTGTTGCGCCATAGGCTTATTGCCGGTATCCGGTCATTTTTAAATACACAGAGTTTTGTCGAAGTAGAAACACCTATTTTGACTAAATCTACTCCTGAAGGGGCGAGAGATTTTTTAGTTCCATCTCGTTTAACCCCAGGGGCTTTTTATGCTCTTCCTCAGTCTCCACAATTGTTCAAGCAAATTTTGATGGTTTCAGGGATGGATCGTTATTATCAAGTTGTTAAATGTTTTCGTGATGAAGATTTACGCTCAGATCGTCAGCCGGAATTTACGCAGTTAGATATGGAAATGTCTTTTGTGGATCAGGAATTTATTTTTGATATTACCGAGCGTATGTATAAACAAATATTTAAAGAACTTCTTAATGTCGATTTGCTGATTCCGTTTCCCCGCATGACTCATGCCGAGGCTATAACCAAATATAACAGTGACAAACCTGATATCCGCCAAGATAAAAACAATTCAAAAGAGTTTGCATTTTTGTGGGTTGTAGATTTTCCCTTATTGAAGTATAATTCAGAAGAAAAGCGATGGGATAGTGAGCATCACCCTTTTACCGGAATTAATCCTGATGATTTGTCTATGTTAGAGTTAGGACAATATGATAAAGTTCGCGGACGCTGTTATGATCTTGTTTTAAATGGCAATGAAATTGGTAGTGGATCTGTTCGAATTCACCAACGAGAGTTACAGCAAAAGATTTTCGATATTCTTGGGCTTGCTCCAGAGGAGACTTTAAAACGTTTTGGGTTCTTATTACGGGCTTTTGAATATGGAGCCCCTCCACATGCGGGAGTGGCTTATGGGATTGACCGTATTGTGACAATTATCACAGGCAATGAATCTATTCGTGATTGTATTGCGTTTCCTAAGACTCAAAAGGGATCATGTCTAATGACAGAGGCTCCTTCAGATGTAGATGAAAAACAATTAAAAGAATTAGGAATCGTTACGATTAAAAAATAAGGAGAAAGTTATGTTATCAAGATTTTTATGTTTAATGATGGTGTTGGTTTTTGCAGCTGGTTGTGGTATTAAAGCTCAAACGTATGTTATGACTAAGGATCGGGTGGGGATTGAAAAAGGAAATGGTAATGCAGGTTATTTAACGGGAACTCCTCAGTATATTGAACCTGTAAAGAAAACTCGTAAGATTTACGTTCTTGAATTAACTAAGGCTATTCCTGAGAAAGAAGTTAAGAAAATTGAACAAGAAGTAAGGACAACAACGCAAACTAATGTAGAAACTTCTGTACCAGCTTTTCGAGAAGAGACTTCTGTTAAGCATGGTTCTAATAAAATTGTTATTCCGCCGATAGATGATGAAAAGTCTGCTGCAAAAGAAATTACTGTTGGCAAGAATTCTGTAGGGCCAACGGAAGCTACAAGTTATACCGTTCAAAAAGATGATACGTTACAAAAGATTGCTAAGAAATATTATGGTACTTATAGTGCTTGGTTAAAAATTTACAATGCTAATAAAGAGAAAATTAAGAATCCTAATGTTGTAAGACCGGGCATTGTTCTGACTCTTCCGGCGGTGAAATAACTTATGGAATTTCAATTGCAGTTTGATAATAATCGTGACCTTCAACTGTTGTTTGGGCGTTATGATCAGAATCTAAAAATTATTGAAAAGGAACTTGGCATTAGAATTATCCGTGCTTCGGAGGGGATTAAGGTTATTGGTCCTGAAGCTCAGGTTAATAAGACTAACGAGCTCTTTCATTATTTGATAACGATGGTTGAGAAGGGAAAGGATGTTAAGAAGGCAGATATCGTTTATGCGCTAAGACTTGTGGATAAAGAAGAAAGTATTGATTTTAAACGGTTAGCCAAGGAGAGAATTGAAGTTTCTGTTAAGGGTGGGTTGGTTACACCTAAAACAAAAGGTCAAATCGAATATATTGAAGCTATCAAAAACCATGATTTAGTTTTTTGTATTGGTCCGGCTGGAACAGGTAAGACGTATTTAGCTATTGCTATGGCTGTTAATGCTCTTAAGAAAGGCTTAGTACGACGTATTATTTTAACTCGTCCAGCCGTGGAGGCAGGTGAAAATCTTGGGTTTTTGCCTGGAGATATGGTGGAAAAAGTTCTTCCTTATTTAAGGCCTTTATATGACGCTCTTTATGACATGATGGAAGCAGATACAGTGGAGCAATACACCGAGCAGGGAATTATTGAAGTAGCTCCTTTGGCTTTCATGCGTGGACGTACACTTAATGAAGCATTTGTTATTCTTGATGAAGCGCAAAATTCTAAACCGGATCAAATGAAAATGTTTTTAACCCGTATGGGATTTGATTCTAAGGTTGTTGTGATCGGTGACGTTACCCAAAGTGATTTGCCGAGTGCAGATATTAACGGTCTTGCAGAAGCGCATAAAGTTTTAGGTCAAGTTCCGGAAATTAAATTTATCCATTTGACCAGCGAAGATACGGTTCGTCACGAGCTCGTCCAGAAAATTATTGAGGCGTATGGTAAATCTACCAATGGTCATTCCCGTTAATTCTCAAAAAATTACAGTCGATCAAAAGGTCATGCTGACGGTTACTCTTTTGGCTAGTGTGATTTTTTGTTATTTTGCTCAAATTTCTCTATTAATTCCTTTTTTATTTCTTTTTTTTGGTCTGCAGTTATTCTATGTTCGTAAAGCTAGCTGGAGAACCTTCCTACATTTAACTTTGCTTTTAGTGCTTGTCATGGGAGCAGCACATTTTTTAAGAATTTATGCTGTATTTTCTTTGTATTGGACTCCTGTGGCTTGTGTAGCCATTATTACAACGCTTCTTTATAATGATGTTCAGCTTTCTTGGGCGTTGTCATTTATGGCTAGCGGTTTAATAGGTTTGATGCTTAATTTGAGTTTGCCAGATACAGTTATTTTCTTTTTAGGAAGTCTTTGTGGTTCTTATGCGGTACAGAATGCTCGCACAAGAGAAGTTTTTATTAGAGCTGGAGTCTTAATTGGTCTTGTTCAGCTCATTTGTTCTCTTTTGATGAATATGGATTTAAGTGTGACGCATATTAAAAGCACGCTTGTTCCCTTATTTCTTAACGGAACAATTTGTGCCATGATTGCTATGGCAACTCTTAGGATTTTTGAAACTGTTTTTGGAGAGATCTCGAATTTTACGCTTTTAGAATTGTCTGATTTCTCTCAACCTTTGCTTAAACGTTTAGTATTGGAAGCTCCTGGAACATATCACCATAGTATTATTGTTAGTAATTTATCGGAGACTGCAGCTGATGCTATTGGAGCTAACTCGCTTCTAACTCGGGTAGGAGCTTATTATCATGATATTGGTAAAATGGAAAAGCCAGAATATTTTACTGAGAATCAATTGATCAAGGTTAATAAACATGACGATTTAGAACCTTCGATGAGCCGTTTAGTGATTCTTAATCATATTAAAGAAGGGGTTGAATTAGCTAAGCAATATAAATTAAATCAGCGGATTATTGATTTTATTCCTCAACACCATGGAACAAGCTTGATTCATTATTTTTATCAAAAAGCTTTAACGGAAGGTGAGTCTGAAGAGGTGGGAGAAGAGAATTATCGTTATCCAGGACCAAAACCTAGATCAAAAGAAACAGCTATTGTTATGTTGGCTGATTCTGTTGAGGGAGCCACTCGTGCGATGGATGAGCATACTCCTCAGAAAATTGAAGATTTGGTGCGAAAAGTGATTAATAATAAATTTATTGACGGTCAATTAGATGAATGTAATTTAACTTTAAGAGAAATAGATACGATTGCTTCGACCTTTGTACGAGTTCTTAGCGCTATGTATCATGGCCGTGTAAAGTATCCAGAAAGAACAAATGGACATCACGGTCAAAAACCTTCAAAGTAGTATTCCGCTTTCGTTTTCTAAAATAAAAATAATGGCCCACCAAGTAGGAAGGTCTCTCAAGATTTCTAAATCTTTTCCAAATATTTCTATTATTTTTGTTGGACTTCAACGCATGCAGAGCATTAATAAGAAATATTTAGGTCATGATTATGTGACGGATGTGATTACGTTTGATTTAGGTGGGAGTGGCGAGATTATTATTTGTCCTCAAGAAGCCAAAAGAAATGCCAAGACTTATGGATCATCTGTTGAAAGAGAAATTCTCTTGTATGTGATTCATGGTTTTTTGCATTTAGCTGGTTATGATGATCATAATTATAAAGATATAATACAAATGCGTTTAAAAGAAAAAGAATTCTTGGAAGAAATTAAATGATTAAACGATTAGTCCTTATTATTGCGTTGGCATACTTTTTTTTTGTTTTAGAGTTTATGCTTAATGGCGCTTTAGGGGGTTGGGCTAAACCAGAACTTCTTTTATTATTAGTTGTTTTTTGGGGGCTTTATTCAGGAGTTCGGTACAGTATTGTAGCCGCCGTCATTGGGGGGGCTCTTAAGGATTCTTTTAGTATTTTGCCTTTTGGTACCTATTTATTTGTTTTTGTTACAGCTGCTTATTTAACAACAATTGTCAGGCAAACTCTTTATCAGCCAGGCTCCAGATTCTCTAGAGCAGTGGTTGCTTTTTTTGTATTAATAGCGTGTTTTATTATCGAGGCGATCTTGTATTTAATGCATCATAATGTGCATCTTTCAGATTTATTCTTGAATATTTTTTTACCGCAGGTAGTAACCACCATGGTGGTTGTAACCTTTGTGTTCCATTGGCTTCGTGACATAGCGATTTGGTCTAAGGTTTGATTGATGCGTATTAAAATCATTGAAAATATAGTTTTATTCTCTGTAGCCTTAATTACGTTTGCTTTGATATATATGCAAACGATTAAGGGGGGGTATTATTATAATCAAAGCGTTAATAACCGTATTCGTGTTATTCCGATCGAAGGACCTCGAGGTAAAATTATCGATCGTAATGGACTTATTCTTGCAGATAATCGTGTTGCGTATCATGTGGGTGTTATTGCTCAAGATATCGATGACTCAGATCATTTATTTTATTTTCTAGGGACCGTTCTTAAGAAAGATTCTGGATATCTGAAAAGGCAATTTCTGCGTAAAAAGAGAACTCCTTTTGCGTCTGTTGTCTTAGAAGAAGATATCGATCAGAAGAAGATTCTAACTATTGAAGAGAATCGTTTTCAATATCCTGGTCTTGTGGTGGAAAAATCTTATGAACGTTATTATCCTTTTGGTAAAAGTGGTGCGCATGCGATTGGTTATGTTGGGAAGATTGATCCTAATGAAGCGCAGATGCTAGGGGAGTATGGGTATTCTTCGTTAAGTATCGTTGGTAAAACGGGAGTTGAAAAAACTTACGATATGCTTTTACGTGGAGAGTCTGGTGGTCGTCAAATTGAAATTAATAATCGTGGACAAGAGGTTAGATTGTTAGGTTTTAAAGAACCCATTAAGGGCAAGGATATTAGGCTGACTATTGATGAACGTGTACAGGGTATGGCGAATGAGTTGTTAGATGCACGACCTGGTGCTGTGGTTGTTATGGATTTAAACAATGGTGATTTGATAAGTTCAGTAAGTTCGCCATCTTTTGATCCGAATGCTTTTATAGATAGAGGTCGACAGACTGAAATTCTTTATTATATTAGGGACTCTAAAGCTCATTTATTAAATCGCGCGGTAGCGGGGCAATATCCGCCAGGATCAGTCTTTAAAATTCCAGTGGCTTTGGCAGCTGTTGAATTAAAAAAGATTACGCAAGAAATAGCTTTTGATTGTCCAGGTTATTATATGCTTGGCAAGGCAAAGTTTGGTTGTGCACATGTGCATGGTAGAGAGGATCTTAATCAAGCGATTGCCCACTCTTGTAACGTATATTTTTTTCATATTGGACAAATGGTTAGTGCGCGCGTTATAGAACAATATGCTAAGGCCTTTGGTCTTGGACGGGTTACAGGGGTAGATTTACCTTCTGAAGCGACAGGTCAGGTGATTGGACATTCTAGAGCGGGGCACCCGTGGTACACAGGAAACACCTTAAACCTATCTATAGGTCAAGGAGATGCTTTATCTACACCTATGCAATTGACTGTGTTGGTGGCCGCTGTAGCTAATGATGGGATTATTCTTCGTCCGCGTATTGTAAAATCGGTAGATTCTAAAGATTTACCTGATATTGATATTAGTAAATTGCCTATTGTACGACTACATGATACTACTTGGCGCAGTATTCAACATGGTTTACGTTCGGCTATAACTGATCCTGAAGGAACGGGGCATGCTCTTAATGATCTAGCAGGCTTGACTATATATGGCAAAACAGGAACAGCGCAGGCAGGTGTTAATAAAGCTAATCATGCTTGGTTTGTAGGGTATGTGCGTTCGCAGAAGAATAATTTAGCTTTTTGTGTTTTTCTAGAAAATGGCGGGTCTTCTGCTAATGCGGTAGAAATTACTCATCAAATGTTGCTTCGCATGCAAGTACAGGGCATTGTTTGAGTTTAGGAAAATCAAATTGCTGTTGCGTTGAGAGGAAGCACGGTTGATAATGATTCTATAAAAGGAGAGAGGTATGAGTATTGTTTATAAAGAAGAAAATAATGTTGCCATCATTACCTTTGACCAGCCCGATTCTAAGGTTAATGTCTTAAGTGCAGCTGTTTTGGTTGAGTTGGAAGGAATTCTAGATCAGCTTAAGAATAAAAGTTCTCTGAAAGCGGTTATTTTTCAAAGCGCCAAGAGGGACATCTTTATTGCAGGGGCTGATATTAAAGAAATTGAGAATATTGTGGAAGTGGCTGATGGTAAGATTAAGTCTCAATCTGGTCAGCGTATCTTTAATAAAATAGAGGATTTACCGATTCCTTCCGTCGCTGTTATCGATGGAGTTGCTTTAGGGGGCGGGTGTGAATTAGCGATTGCTTGTCGATACCGTATCGCTACTTTCAGTGATAAAGTACGTATTGGCGTTCCTGAGGTTAATTTAGGATTTGTTCCTGGTTTTGGGGGAACCTATCGATTGCCAAGGCTTCTTGGTCTTCAGGCTGCATTAAAATTAATTCTGACTGGGACTCCGGCAGATGCCAAATTTGCTTTAAGAATAGGTTTGGTGGACCGGCTTTATCCTCAAGCGGGATTAGCTAATCGTGTAAGTGAATTTGTTGAAGAAGTAAGTCAATCACCTCGTAGACGTAAATATCCTGTTGTTAGATCGAAGGGTTTTAGTGCATTTTTAGATCATTCAACGATTGGCCGGATGATTATTTTTAATCAATCTAAGACCGGTGTGCTTAAAGCGACTAAAGGTTTCTATCCAGCGCCTCTTCGAGCCTTAGAAGTTATTAGAAGAACGTTATCATTATCTCGCAGAGATGCTCTTGATATTGAATCAACGACATTTGCAGAGCTTGCCATTA
>JAYTXU010000057.1:0-22940 GCA_043742785.1 Candidatus Omnitrophota bacterium | reverse complement strand
CGTGTCCCCAAGCACGTTGCCAAGCAATGAAGCATTGAATTCGAAAGCACCCCTGGGAACAAACCCCAACGATGTTGAACAAATCTATCAGCAGTATCTCCAAGCATTCAAGAAGGGTGTTTATAACTACATCAAAGAAGAACCTGATCCAATAACTCAACAACCTATCCCTAGGAAATATTTTTCAGGTGGTTTTGCCTTAGCAGTGAGTGGGGTAACAAGTTTTGTTAGGGATATTCCATCTTTGGCCATGCTTGCCCCCGATAGGGCGATGAATGTTAAGGTTAATCTAACGGTGTTACCAACGGCTTCAACAATGCGAACTCAAGACCAAAAACAAGAAGAAATTCGTCAAATAATTGCGGGTATTAGTGCAGAAGAGAAGCATGAATATAGAAAACTACTGTCAGAAGATCGAGTCAATGACAAAAGATTGTTGGAGATTAGGAAGGTAATCTCTAGTGAATCTAAGAGAAATATGCTTAAGAAGTTAATGGATCATTCTAATTATGTCGATCGAGAGTGGGTTGATTTATTTTTAGTTATTGGCGGAGGCAAGCCAATGACAGATGTTTTACTTACTTCCAAGGGGAGTGATTTGTTTCGTTCGCCGGAATACATAGGACTATTAGAAGAATTAGGCATGGGGATCGTTTGGGGTGAATATTACAATGTCACCGATGAATATGTGGCAAAAAGAAGAATTCCCAAGGCGCACAGTGCGCTGTATATCTATGATGTACAAGCGGTAAATTTGGTAGTTCAAAAGAACAAGGTTTTTCTAAGAGATATGGGTTTTAATAGTATCGATGAGCATTTAAGCCGTAATGAAATTAACCGTTTATTAATTAACATTACAATAAATGATAAAGGGGAATTTCGTTATAATCATTTGATGGGCTTATTTTTCGGATTTCCTTCTGATGCTGTACGTGAGTATATTCAAAAGAAAGAAATGGTTGGTTTTCCATTATTACTTTCAGAATTATTTCCTGAACCATATAGACTGGATAACTTTATAGCAGATTTTGCTGGATTTGGAATTACTAAAGATTCGTTAAGGTCAGCGATGCAGGCGTTTCAAGAAAGGACTATAGGGTGGAACACCGTTGAAGAACTTTATCTTGATTTAGCTATGACCACCCAATTATCTGATACAACGCAAGGGCAGGTAGGGGATCATCAAGATTTAGGTCTTGAATTAAAAGAAAAGGTTCGTACTGAAATTTTTACAGAAGATGGTTTAAATGATCCTCTTGGCGATGAAAGCAAACACCAAATTCGTCTGCTTTTTTCAGAATCTATGTATAGAGCAATGGGGTGGAAATACAAAAATATTGATGATATCGATGTAGGTATAAAGAATACAAAAAGTCCTGATAATCATCCGTTTATTGAAATTGGGAGAGAAAAGACGATGTTTGTTGCGACCATTAATAATGGGTCGTCAATGTTTACTTTTAGTATTTTTAACAAAGGTAGGACATTAGATATAGGGGTGGGAAGTTTTGATGCGTTTATAGAGCCGGGTATGGATGAAGATAGATTTAAGAATTTATCTACTAATAAGAAGAAATTGTTTTGGTGGATTGAGAAGCGTTTAAAGCCTTTTGCCCAAAGATTGGGGTTTGAGAATATAGACATTAATAATGTTACAGGTATTCCTTCTGAAAGTCTTAAAGCATTTGGATTTAAACTTTTACAAGAAGCTGTACCTTTTAAATCATTAGAGCGATGGACAAAGCTTTTGAAGGAAGGGCTTGTAAATGAGCAGGCTAGACCCAATGAGGCGATGAATAGTTCAGTCCATTTTAAAGAATTATTTAAGATGCTTAATATGTTAGTTGAGGAATTTCCAGATTTTATCGTTAACTCTACCCAAGAAGACTTAGTTCAAAAATTTTTTAAAGGTAGGAAGGTATTAAATGTCGGGCTTGAAGAAAACACCATAACGGATCGCATACAGAAGAATAATATTGTGACAGAGTTAAGAAAAAGAGACATTGAAGCTTTTGGAGTTGGTCCTAAATTGCATTCAAGTTGGAGTAAGGAGGTATTTCGTGAAGGCCTTCTTCAAAGTATTCCTTGGAAGCAGGATCATAGTTTTGATGACATGGTAATAGTTAGTTTATTAGATCCGGATTATTTTGAAACAATGTTCTTAGAAAGTAACAAACGAGAAATTACAGATAAAGATTATGATGATATTGTGAAGGAAATAAAAAGAGTTTTAGTTCCTGGAGGGCGTTTATATATAGATACGCTTTATAACGTTAATAAGCGTTTCATGGTTGCATTACATAGAAATAACTTTGATATTATGAATGCGCTTTCACCTTCTACCTTTGTTGCTGTCAGTTCTTTGAAGAAAGCTGATAGTGGAGAAGCACAATTAGCACATAAATTGAAAAGCATTATTGCAGATGCACAAGCAGGGGCCAATGAAGCAATGATTATTCAAGGAGTTAAAGATCAAATTAGTGATGGGAATGCTTTGGCTAGTGATCAGGAAAAGAAGTTGATTTATCTTTATCTAACCATGAGAGGGCAGCCCATAGCAGCTCAAATGTTAGGAAGTGTAAGAAAACGATGGGGATTTAATAATTTTGTTTACATTAATGGATCCTCCGCCTATCGCGTGCTTAAAACTTTAGGAGTGATTCCAGAGACGGATTTAGAGAATTTTGAAGATTTTTCGAATTTAGGCATAAGTCCAAGAATAAAAAGCCATGGTTTTGTGGATGAGAATTCTAGAACAAATTATATTATTGAAGTTGAGAAGGTTATAGGAGAGTCTTTAGATTATTTGGAACATAATGCGCCAGGAGGAGAACTTAATGATGAGGAATTAGCTCTTTTCTTGAACTTTGTAACCTATCTTGTTGAAAATGCTATTGATATTATTAATGATTTTAAGCCAGCTAATTTTATGATTGGGAATGTTGATCCAAGCTCTAGCGAGAATAAGGTATATTTTGTTGATGTTTCTGAAGCAATACGTGTTAAGAATCCTATGGATAAGGATCGATTAAAAACAGCTATTAATCTCCAACGTCAGGTTAAGGATTCTGTTCGTTGGTCATCTCAAAAGAAATGGTCAGATTATACTAGATTAGTATTGATCGATCATCTTGGAGATCTTATTAGAAAATATGAAGATAAGGTTGAGGAAGAATATCTTAAGCAAGATTTTTCAAATTCAGCGATGAAGGTAGAAGAAGTCTTTGAGGAGAAAGCTTTAACTTCAGATGAAGAAATAGAATTGAAGATTCAGAAGAATCAATGGGAGGCTTGGACGACTAGGCCGATCGATCATCCCAGATATCCATCTTTTTCTGAGCGTGAGAAAAAGCTTATTCCGCAGGTTCTTCGAAAACTTAAAGATAAAGGTTTTTATTTACGGGGTGGAACCATTCAGATGGATACGAGTCCAGAGGGTGCAGCCGTTGTAGAGTCTGTTCTAGGTCTACCGCGCACTCCTTCTTCTGTTTATAATATGGCTCTGAAGGTTTTTAAAGATAAAGGCGGGTATCCTGAAGCTTTAAAAGCTGCTGGATTGGATTTAAAGGAAATTGAAAGAGAGCCTGGTTTGGTTGAAATACGTATGCAAAGAAAAAACAAAGGGGGTATTGATTTTAATACGGATCAAATGAATTTACAGATTCAAAATCAAGGCGAAGGGATTAAATTTAGTATTGATCATGTACAATTAGAGCAATTACGAAACGCGCCTGGATTTACACCTGTCATTATCAGCATTGAACCACTGATTTATTTAAAAGGATTCTTGGGTATTAATAAAGATGCTACGACGACTCAGATCGCCAATGTTTGACAGATTTAGTCCTTGAAGGTATATTAAACCCGTATTTCGTTCCGGTATCCCCTATCGGATTGTTTGAATAGAAATTCTCCAAAAGATAATCTTATCTCATCATGAAACGAAAACCATTAAGGTTAAAGAATTATGATTATTCCAAAGAGGGTGCGTATTTTGTGACGGTGTGTACGAAGAATGCATGTGATTATTTTGGTCGAATTAAGGAAGGGCGTGTGATCTTAAATAATGCCGGTCAAATGATTGAAAGAATTTGGAATGAAATTTCCGTGAATTATTCGGGTATTAATTTGGATGTGTTCATTATTATGCCAAATCATGTCCATGGCATAATTATTATTGATAATGTAGGGGCGGGGCCCCGTGCCCGCCCGAATTTGGATAAAATAGGGCCGGCGCAGGAGCCGGCCCATACGGATGCGGATCAATTGTCATTATCGAATATTGTGCATCGATTTAAATCGTTAACGACCGCATCGTATCGTAAAGAATTTGCGGATGGAATCATCCATTTTAATGGAAAATTATGGCATCGATCATTTTATGAACATATCATTCGTAACAACGCCGATTTAAACCGCACTTGTCAATATATCATTAATAACCCCATCAAATAGCATTAAGAAACCGCTTTCTCAAAACACCCCAAATGACCTTGTTTTTCACTTGACAGATGCTATACTTCCATTAAGAGGTTAAAATAAGTAGTCAACAATATTATTATAACAATAGTAGTACCATATAGATAGGACATCCCCATGAGAAACGTACTCCATAAAACTAAGGAAATCTTCAAAGGACGCGGAAAAAGGATTGTGATTCAGGAACAATCACAAGATAAGCAATGTATCTCTGATGTGCGTAAAAACTTCCTTTATTTGGCTAAAGAAGTTGATCATGAAGAAGAGCTCCATAAGCCCGAGGTTCATGTGAGAAAGTCTTTTGATAGTTTAAATCGTACGGAAAAATTTATTATGCAGGTTAAGGGGACTTTTTATGTTAATCGTAACCGTCGTTTGGTAAAGATTGCTTATTACCATACGTTGAGAATTCTATTGCATTGGAAAACTGCTATTTCAGTTCCCAGCACATCTGTGACTATGGCCTAGGAACCGTAAGTCGTGAATTGCCTCATTTAGCTTTTGCTGATTGAGGTTTTTTCATTTTCTTTTGTTTAGGGGCTCTCTGCCCTTTTCCCGTAACAAAGAATTCTAGATATTTTCCAAACATTAAACGCGTTTGAGCATCCAAGGCTGGCAAGGTCCCTAAGAAAACCAAGATAAAAGGAAGGGTTAACCATTCCAAGGCATGCCCGATCTTAACCAAAAAGGGATAGCGTACATCAGCTTTAGGAAGAAGAGAAATGCTTAGAATAATGGATGTTATAAAACATAGAGAAGCTAGGTTAAAGATGGTGCTGGCGATTTGAGGGACATTATAATAGACAACGGAAGAAGCAAATTCCTGGCGGGCAAAGAGAACAGGAAGCCAGCCCAAAAGGGAAAGCATAAATCCCCAGGTAGCCCAAGACCAATGACCTTCAAATAATTTAAATCCATGACGGAATTTATCCCACAAGGGAATTTTCTTATCCTGCCAGAAGGCACGCATGACAATAGGGATATTCTCAACACCCCATGCCCAGCGACGTTTTTGTTTATAAATACTTTTAATGGTACTTATCCAATTCTTTGCGCTTACCATATCCATGGAAAGGGTGACATACATGGGGATCACCTGGTAATTGCCATCGTAGTGAATGTAGCACTTCCAAAAAATAGCAGAGTCATCCGAAATCATATCCACTGGCCAATAATCCGCTTCAACCAAGGCTTTGAAACTCATGCTATGTGAGGAAAAAGTAACTAATTTTTCTGGATTAGTGGCTTCAACCAATTGAAAGAAGGAGGACCCCGTTTCAATGACTCGGGCAAATCCAGGTACATGCCAAATATTATTATGATACACCGGAATAGGTTGAAAGCTGCAGCGTTGACGGTTAGGTGTAATCATAAAATGATAGGTTAGGCAGGCAAAATAATTCTCACTGACAACCGTATCGGCATCAAAACAGGAGACAATGACATTTTCAAATGGGATTTGTTTATTCTTTAGATATTCAGTGGCATATTTTGCCGCATAGGTAACGTTGGCTCCTTTCACACGGGCTTCCCCTGGGATGTCAGAAGGGTGCTGCACGGTAAAACAGTCCAGAAGAGAGTCTTTGTATTTCTTTTCAACAGCAAATACTCCTTCTTTAATATTATCTTTGGCTCGTTCTTCTAAGGCAAAAACAACAATGATCTTTTTAGGAGAGAATTGCTGAAGACTTATAGCTCTAATCGTGGGTTCAATAACCGCTTGATCTTCTTTAATGATAGGAAAAATAACCAGGTGGTAAATATCTTTGGATTGAGCAGGAGGATCCTTGCTGTCTAGAAGTTTTCTTAATTCTCTTTCATGAGCCCAGGCGGAGAAAGATTGTAAGGGGGAGCTAGGGGAGAGTTTTTTAAAATAAGAGATTAAATGATCAATGCCTTGGATTCTTTTTTCCCAGTTAGTTTTGCTTTCAATATTAAGGCGTATGTAGGAAAGAACTAAGAAAAGCGTCATATATAAAATGCGCATGAGCCAGCAAAGATAAAAAGAAATAGTGATAATGGCAGCAGTAAAAGGGGAGAAAATAGATAGTAAGAACATCCCAATCAGGGTTGTCCAGCTTAAGATTCCTGGAAGAATTTCCAAGCGTCTCTGCCACCTGGCTTCTGTTGGATTTAGGTTTTCTTTAGAATAATTAAATTGCATATTAGGGCTCGAATTCCTTTAATCGTAAGGTGTCAGCGATGTTTTTAGGTAACATGGGCTTATGTCGCAAGATAACGATGCTGGATAAGAGATGGTTAAAAGGTTCAATATAATAAAGCCGTCCTGTTCTTTCAGAATAAAAGATGGAGCTGTCAGGGCGGATATTAGTAATTTTCTGCACCTTGGTTTGTCCTAAAGATCTCTTATCGATGAGAAACGCTTGACTACCGTCGCGAAAAAGAATGGTGTTGCCATTATTAGCCCAGAAGGCCTGTTTGATATCCGTACCGTCTTCATAAATCCATTGCATTGTTTTTTTATCGATGTCCCATAGACCGATTTTATTATTATTAAATCCAAGCCAAAGATTATTGTTTTCATCAAAATCTTTGTCTTTGATATCGGCGTTAAATGTTGGATTATCTTTATTATTCTTGGGGATATCTTTTAAAGAAATATCTGGATACATAGCTTTGGCTTTTATGTCAATACGGTTAACGCGGTCATTGAGATAAGCATAAATATTTTTCTCATCACCTGCTTCCCACCACAGTTTGATAGGGTCTTGGGGAAGAAGATCACTAATGTCTTCAATGTGGATTTGTTTCTCGCGGACGTCAACCCACAGATACTTATGTTTTTCATCGGCAATAATATGGAGAACAAAAAAGGGACTCTTATCCATAATGAAGAACCGCAGGATTTTAGCGGCATTGTAAATGGATTCTGGTGGAAAAACAGAGAGGACTTGAGAGATATCTGCTTGTGCACTATTGTCATCAGAAGAAGATTTATTAAGTTTTAATAAATAAAGCTCTTTAATGGTTTGTTCTTTCCATAATAAAAGGGTGTTGCCGTCTCCTAAGGAAAGAATATTGTCAAAGGGGATGCTGCTTAAAGGTTTCACCATCCATTGTTTAGGAATTAAAAGAACATTCTCTAGAACAGTGGCTTTGCGTTCAACCACAGGGATGGTGTTTTGCCATAATTGATAATCTTTTAATTCTAATCGAATAGTGTAATTATTAGGCAGCAGGTCACGGATAACTGTTGGAGTTGTTTCATGGGCTTTAATATCATTAATGGTAACTTGGGCTCCAGGGGGGTTTGTAGAAACATAAATAATTCCAGTCTTAACTAATTGATAAGTTTGAGGATTAAAAACAAAGCCTTTCATGCGCAAGATGAGTAGGGGGCAGACAACGAGATAAATAAGGACAAAGATATAGAAGAATATTTTTCGCAAATAAGGCATGATAGGGTAAATTCGAATAATTAATAAGTGGTTCAATCTTAATAGAATCGATAGATTAAGTCAATTGAAGGAAAGTATCTATTTGTCATTCTTGACATATTGTTTAGCTTATGCTAACATTTAGCTTAGGATAAATAATAATGAATAAAATTAAACTTCAACAAACTGCCCAATCGATTGCTTCCTTACTTCCCTATATTGTTCAAGGGGTGCATTTGGGAGCTTTAGCCAAGGGCTCTTTAACTCAAACACAATTCAGGCTTGTGGTTTTTCTGTCTCTCAAGGGGCCATGCACGATGAGCTCATTGGCTACCCATATGAAGGTTTCTATGCCGACAATGACAGGATTGATTGATCGCTTGGTTAAGGCTAAACACATTAAACGAAAATCCTATCCTAAGGATCGTCGGCATATCATGATTGAATTAACACCTAAAGCGTATATATTCTTGAAAGTGTTTGGACAAACATATGCGAAGCGATGGGAAGAAATTCTACTTATTCTTGATAGTAAGGAATTGGATCAGATGCTGGGAATTACGAATAAACTCAATATTGCTTTGGGTAATCAAAGACTATGACAATGATTAAGATTTTTTTTATTTTAGTAGTAGCATTTTCTACGGTTTCTTACGCTGGAGAAGGGGTTCAAGAACCTCTGCATTTAAATCTTTCTAAGGCGATGGGATTAGCCTCTCAAGAAAATGCCCAAGTTTTTGCAGCTAATGAAAGGGTGCGCCAGGCCATTGCTAATATTTCAGTTAATCGATCAGCTCTTCTGCCGCAATTAACGGGTACCTTTGGGGGAAAACGGCAAACAACTGATCTTCGCTCTTCTGGTATTAAACTCTCCGGAGATCCACATATCGGACCTTTTAATAGTTTTGATACCAGAGGCCGGTTGACTTTAGAGATTTTTGATCCACAAGCAATTGAACGATTGCAAAAGGCTAAAGCAGGGGAGAAATTATCTCAAGCAGAGTTTCAGAAGGTTCGAGGAGATATCTTGGCATTGGTAGGAGCTCTGTTTTTAGAAGCTCAGAGGGCAAGCCAGTCTATTTCACTTAATGAAGTTAGTTTAAAACAATCAATGCGTAGGTATGAAATTTCTCAATTGCGCCTAAAGCAAGGTGTTGGATCTGTTTCTGATTTGGAACAAGCAAGAATGACTTTAGCTTCTGTGGATTATTTATTAAAGGCTTCAAAAGTTCGTGCCGAACAAACACGTCTTGATTTGGCTTCTTCCTTGCGAATTCCTTTGGATTTACCGATCCTCTTCGACGCTGATGAAGGGTGGGAAGTAAAAGAATTACAAGGAGCAATAGGCCAAGATTTAGCTGTGGCACAAGCTCAATTGACTCAAAGCAAGGCTGCTCTTAATGAATCTAAGGCGGGATTCTTTCCTAAGCTAACTGCTTTTGGAGATTATGGACGTTCAGGCCAATCGCCTAGCTCTTCAAGTAATACGTATAGTCTTGGGGCCTTAGTCAGCGTTCCTTTCTGGGAAGGTGGATCAAAACAATCTCAGCTTAAGATTGCTAAATCCAAGTTAAAAGAAAATGAGATTTTGTTAGAGGAAGCTTTGAGTCAAAATCAGGTGAAGATTAAAGAAGCTAAGAATAATATAGATCAAGCAAAAATTCTTTTGATCTCCAAACAAGAACAGCTTAATTATGTCATGCACCAAGCTTTATTGGCGGATCATCGTTTTAAATCAGGCTTAGGATCTCAGATAGAAGCGGATGAGGCTAATACTATTCAAGCTATGGCTGTTGATGAAAAGAATGAGGCTCAGGCTCTTTTCTGGACAGCTAAGATTAATTTAGCCCATGCGATGGGGAGTATCGATCAGCTTTTCGAGATAAAGTAGGGGAGGCCTCCCCCTGCGGCCGCCCAATGAGGGCAGGCACACCCGCCTGCCGGCGAGGCAGGGAGGTCTGCCCGTATATTGAAAGGATTATTAATGAAGAATTTATTTTTGATATGTAGTTTTATCCTCATCTGCGGCTGCTCAGGGAAAACAGATGTGTTTCATTCTAAATATTCAGGAACGCTCGAGCTTACTGAACATGTTTTAGGAACAAAGGTGGTGGGTCGTTTAGCAACACAAACTGTTAAAGAGGGTGATTTAGTTAAACCCTCCCAAATGATTGCTACCTTGGATCGCTACGCCCAAGCTAAGAAAGATTATGAACGCACAGAAGAACTTTTTAAATTAGGTGGAGTGGGTGAGCAAGCTTTGGAATACGCAAAGTTGGTTATGGAAGATCAGCAGATAACTTCTCCTATCGATGGTATCGTTCTAGTGAAATCAGCAGAGGTTGGAGAAACATTGCCTGCAGGTGCTGGAGTTATTGTTGTCGGAGATCTTAAAGATCAATGGGTCAAGGTGTTTTTACCTGAAGGATTAATTGGACAAGTTGTCTTAGGTCAAAAAGCGTCAATAACATTTGATGGTTTAAAACAGGCTTATGAAGGGTATGTTAGTTTTATCGCAACTAAGTCGGAATTTACTCCTCGTAATGTTCAAACTCCGGAAGAACGCATCATTCAGGTATTCGCAGTTAAGGTATCTTTAGACCATCCAGATAATCATATTCATCCTGGAGTTGCAGCTGACGTGGAGTTTAAAAAATGAATGGGATTGCCATCCAAGCGGATCGATTAACAAGACGGTTTGGTACATTTACCGCTGTTGATGAAATTTCATTTTCTTTGCCCTATGGCTCTATCTTTGGTTTCTTAGGAGCTAATGGATCCGGTAAAACCACAACGATCCGTATGCTTTGCGGTATCTTAGCCCCTAGTAGCGGAAGCGGGAAGGTGGCGGGGTACGATGTAGCCACACAGCCGGAACAGATTAAAACAGCCATCGGGTATGTGTCTCAACGCTTTAGTCTCTATTCTGATTTAACCGTTATTGAGAATTTAACATTTTATGGACAGATCTATGGATTGGATCAGGCCTTATTAATAAAACGTATTGAAGAAGTTCTTTTGTTAACCGGCTTAGATCAATATCGCAATCGATTGTCTGATCAATTATCAGGCGGATGGAAACAGAAGCTGGCTATAGCTAACGGTATTCTGCATAAACCAAAGATTTTATTTTTAGATGAACCAACTGCAGGTATTGATCCCCTTTCTCGTAGAGCCATATGGGCTTTATTATTACAATTGGCAAAAGAGGGTACAGCTTTGTTTTTAACAACACATTATATGGAAGAAGCAGAACGTTGCCATACGATTGCTTTTATTAGTCAGGGACATCTTTTAAAAATAGGAAGTCCTGATGATTTTAAAAAGATAGCTCCTTCGTTAGAAGAAGCTTTTGTGGTTTTAGATTCAGGAGCAGCTCATGCGTAATATTAAAGCGGTTATCTTTAAAGAAATTATTCATATTCTGAGGGACCGAAAAACATTATTTCTGGTGATTTTTATGCCAGTTTTGCAGGTATTGATTTATGGATTTGGGGTTAACACGGATGTGCGGCATCTGCCTACCTATATTTATGATCAAGATCAAACGTATTTGAGCCGTCGCTTGGTGGATGCTTTTGTGCGTTCCGATTATTTTTCTGTAAAGAAAAAGGTTAATTCTTTGGCTGAGGTACGAATGGGTTTAGATAAAGGAAAGTCTTCGGCAGCTTTGATTATTCCTGCAGAGTTTAGCGCTGATTTATTAAAGAAAAAGGGAACTCAATTACAGATGCTTATCGATGGAACAGATTCAACGCCAGCTAATGTGGCTTTAAATTCATCCCAGGCTATTGTCACTGCTTTTATGCAATCTCAAGGATTAGTTAAGGTGGCGGTGCTCCCCATTGATTTTCGTCCTCGTCTTTGGTATAACCCGGATTTAAAAAGTACTTTTTTCATGCTCCCTGGACTTATAGGTCTTGTCTTGCAGTTGATTGTTCCTATGATTACAGCGGCCGCTATTGTGAGGGAGAAAGAGCGTGGGAATATTGAACAGCTATTGGTGACTCCTATCAAACCTTTTGAATTGATTTTAGGCAAAATCATTCCTTATATTGCTCTGGGGGTGATTATTGCTTCTAGTATTGTCTTGGCTATGCATTTTATTTTTCAAGTACCTATTCGTGGAAATATTCTTACCTTATTTTTTCTGACTCTTGTTTACATTGTCGTTTGTTTAGGGATTGGTTTATGGGCATCCACGATTGCTGATAATCAGCAGCAGGCTTCTCAAATTGTCATGTTTTTTGCTATGCCTTCGATTTTGCTTTCTGGGTTTATTTTTCCTCGTGAAACGATGCCGTTATGGGTGCATCATGTCGGTTATTTTATTCCCATGACTTATTTCTTGAAAATTGTACGAGGGATTATATTAAAAGGAATGGGTGTATTGGATTTAATGGATCAGGTTTGGCCGCTGCTTTTGATGGCAGTTGTTGTCATTATTTTTAGTATTAAACGTTTTGGGAAAAGGATTTCGTAAACGATGCAAAGAAATTTGATTATTATTTTGTTAGTTGTTTTTTGGGGAGGGTGTACAACCATCAAAGAGTTTTCTAAGACTTCTGAAATTTCTCAAATTTCAGAGAAGGAGCCTTTGGTGTTACGGGGAGTTGCTGTTAAGAATGTTCTTTTAATGAGGATTTTTAGAGCAGGGCTTTATTTGCCGGTATCTATTGATTCAAAAAATGCGTTAGATCTTAATGTGCCAAAGAATTTATTGGTTCTGTTCTTTTTAAGAATTTCTTCAAATGATTTTACAAATTATATTATTGATCATATGAAACCTAATTTAACAAAGTTAGAATTTCAATCGCTAGAGAATCAGTTAAAGCTCATGAGAGAGCTTTTTCCAAATATTCTTCCTGGAGACACTCTTTCTTTATTTTATCAACCAGGGGAAGGAACAAGTTTTATTCATAATGGTCAAACAAGGGGAACGATTCAAGGGGAGCTCTTTTCGAAGGCTATTTATTCCACTTGGATTGGCGATAAACCTATTGATCATAACATCAAGAATCAGGTTCTTGGGTTATCTAATAAAAACCTGCCTAATAAGCAGATAAGGGGGGTAGTAAATGAACAATAAAATATTAAGAGTATTTTTTTTAGGAATGTCTTTGTCAATGGTCTACATAGTGGCGGTAACTTCAATGGCTAGCGATATGTTTAATTTATCTCCCATTGTTCTCAATGAACCGTGGTTTAGAACAACATTGATTGATTTCTATTTTAACATTGCTATTATTTCTGCTTGGATGATTTACAAGGAAGCTCATTTATTAAAGAGTATTTTGTGGGTTATTGTTTTTATTTGTTTAGGCAGTATTGGGACGGCTTTTTATGTTTTTCTTCAGTTTCTAACTCTTAAAGAGGGTGATGGGTTTAGGGAAATTTTATTAAGAAAGGACGTTTAAGGTGATTGTTCATGTTTTATTAACAGCCTGGGGATGGGTTGTTCTTTTGATGTTGATTTTGTGGCTCATTCAGGCTAGATTCAAAAATGCTTCGTATGTGGATATTGGTTGGACTTTAGGATTGTTAATCTGCTCTTTTGTGTATGCCTATCAAACAGGAGTCTTAACCTCGAGGAAATTATTGATCTTTATTTTGGTTTCTTTTTGGACGATACGTTTGGTTAGCCTTTTGATTGGCCGATTGTTTAAAGATCCTAGAGAAGATAGTCGCTATGCAAAGATTCGAGCAGATTGGAAGGTGAATCAAAATTTCAAATTTTTCTTTATGTTTCAGTTTCAGGGTTTATTAGATGTGGTCTTGTCATGGGGGTTCTTAGTCATTTGTTTAAACCCTTCTAAGGTTTTTTCTCAATTAGAAGTAATGGCTGTTTGCGTCTGGTTGATTGGTTATATAGGTGAATCTATGGCGGATAGTCAGCTTAGGAAATTTAAGGCGGATCCTCTTAATAAGGGAAAGGTTTGTCAGAAGGGTTTTTGGCAATTTTCAAGACATCCTAATTATTTTTTTGAATGGTTAATGTGGCTGGCGTATTTTTTAATGGCACTTTCAGCTCCTTTAGGATGGACAACGATCATTTTACCTATTTTAATGTATTATTTTCTCATGCATGTCAGCGGTGTGCCGTTGGCAGAAGCTCAGTCTTTAAAAACAAAGGGCGAAGAATATCGTCGTTATCAACAGACGACAAGTATGTTTATTCCTTTGCCTAAAAAGAAAGAATCTTTCGAATGAGATTCTTAGTTCCATTAACTAAAGGATTGGTTGAAAAAGGTTTATTGCCTGACGGGCTTATTCGTTGGGGAATGAGACAGCTTTTGGCTCAAAAATTAAGGGATGAGGCTAGGGATGGATTGGAGCTTTCACAAGAGCGCTTAATGAAACTTGTTGAAGAGATGAAGAATGCTCCGATCGCTGTTAATACCAAGGATGCGAATGAACAGCACTATGAATTGCCTACCCAATTCTTTAATCTTTGTTTAGGGAAGAATCTCAAATACAGCTCTTGTTATTATCAAAGGGGTTCTGAAAGTTTAGATGAAGCCGAAGATATTATGCTAGACATGACCTGCAAGAGGGCAGAACTCTCCGATGGTCAGCATATTCTAGAACTTGGTTGTGGTTGGGGAAGTTTGTCTTTATTTATGGCAGCGCGTTATCCCAATGCTCAAGTGACAGGGGTATCCAATTCAAAGACTCAGAAGTTTCATATTGATTCTAAGGCTAAAGAGCGAGGTATCAAGAATTTACGTATTATTACTTGTGATATGAACACTTTTGATAGCACAGAAAAATTTGATCGAGTTGTTTCTGTTGAGATGTTTGAGCATATGCGCAATTGGGAGGTTTTACTCCAAAAGGTGTCGGGATTCTTCAATCCGGAAGGAAAGCTTTTTATTCATATTTTTACTCATCGTCGATATGCCTATTTTTATGATGAAAAAGATGAAGGAGACTTTATTGGGAGATATTTCTTTACTGGTGGTATCATGCCTTCCGATGACTTGCTCTTATATTTCCAAAAGCATCTGAAGATTGAAGATCACTGGCAGGTTGAGGGGACGCATTATGGTAAAACCTCAGAGGATTGGCTGAAGAATATGGATTCTAATAAAGATAATATTATGCCTATTCTTAAAGCGACCTATGGAGAACAAGAAGCTGTCAAGTGGTGGAATTATTGGCGAATTTTTTATATGGCTTGTGCTGAGTTGTGGAATTATAAGAAGGGAAGAGAGTGGATTGTTAGTCATTATCGATTTTCTAAACGATGAGTAAACCGACGTTGGCAATTATAGGAACGGGTATTTCAGGCATGGGAGCAGGATATTTTCTGCGGGATCTTTATGACATTACCTTTTATGAAAAGAATGGTTATGTCGGTGGACATACCAATACTTTAACGATCGATGAATTAGGAAAGACGGTTTACATCGATTCTGCCTTTATGGTCTATAACGAAACGACCTATCCTCTATTGACTCGTCTTTTTAAAGAATTAGATGTTAAGACTAAGGCTACGGACATGTCTTTTAGCGTCAATCATCTGCCTAGTTCTCTTGAATATTGTGGGACGGGATTGAGCGGTCTATTTGCCCAGCGTAAAAATATTTTTAATTTTAAACATATTCGTATGCTTTTAGATATTAGTCGTTTTAGGAAGGAAGCAGGAGAGGTTTTGACTAATCCAGATTACCAAAATTATTCTTTAGTGCGTTATATTCAAGAGAAGAAATTTTCTGAAGATTTTCTATATAAATTTCTTATCCCAATGGGTTCAGCCGTTTGGTCGATGCCTTTTGATCAAATGTTGGAATTTCCTGCAGCAACGCTTATTCGATTTTTTAAGAATCATTGTTTCTTGGATTTAAAAGGACAATTATCTTGGCGCATTTGTGTGGGTGGAAGCAGCAGCTATCGAGATAAAATTATGAAATTGATCAATGCTAAGGTTTTTACGAATAGTCCTGTAACAAAAGTCTTTCGTATGGATCATCATGTTCAGGTCCGTACCGCTCAAGGAGAGCTTAGGTCGTATGATTATGTATTACTAGCTTCTCATGCGGATGAAACTCTTAAAATGCTGAGCGATGCAAGCGTTTTAGAGAAAGAATTGCTTTCAAAAATTCCTTACTATGCCAATAGGGGGATTTTGCATACAGATCAGAATGTTATGCCAAGATTAAAAAGCACTTGGTCTTCCTGGAATTATCGAGTGGAAAAGAATGGAAAAACATCAACGATTTATTGGATGAATAAATTACAGGGAGTTTCTAAACACCAAGACTATTTTATTTCAATTAATGATTCAGGCCCTATAGATCCTAAGAAGATTTTATGGCAGACAACATATGCTCATCCTCTTTATAGTATAGGTTCTCAAAAAGCGCAGGAGAGGTTGGCAGAATTAAATGGAGCAAGTCGTGTATTTTTTGCTGGAGCTTATTTCCGTTATGGATTTCACGAAGATGGTCTTTGGTCAGGGTTGCAGGCGGCAAGGGCATTGTCAGGAAAAAATTTATGGCCATAAATTCTTGTCTTTATGAAGTGAATATTTGGCATGACCGTCACAGCCCAAAGCGATACACCTTTGAGCATAAGATCTTTATGTTTTATTTAGATTTAGATGAAGCGTCTCAGTTCTCAAAAATTAACTGGCTTATGGGGTGTAATCAATGGCGTGTTTATAATTTTAAGGATGAGGATCATATTCTCTCCTATGGCGACACAGCAAAGGCCAGTATCTTAGCTTATGTGAAAGAAAAAGGTTTGTTGCAGGAGGTTTCAAAAGTCAAATTACTGACGAATTTAAGAACTTTTGGTTATATTTTTAATCCTGTTTCATTCTATTTTTGTTTTGATAAGAGTAATAATCCTTTATGTGTGGTCGTTCAAATAGGTAACACTTTTGGCGAGTTAAAAGATTTTTATTTAGGCGGTGATAAGCGCTCTGAAGAGACCTTTAGGGATAAACAAACGAAGTATTATTATATTTCACCATTTACAGATTTAGATAGTAGTTTGGATTTTAAGATTCAAGTGCCTGATGAGCGGTTAAATATTAAGATTGATGTTGTTAAGAATAAGGAAAGATTCTTTAATTCGTCTATGTTGGGGGAGAAATTTTCTCTTTCGACATGGAATTTATTGAAAGCAACAATTAAATATCCTTTGATTACCTTTAAAGTTATTTTTTATATTCATTGGCATGCGGCTATTTTACATTTTATTAAAAGGATTCCGCATTATGCTAAGGAAGAAAATCCGCATAATCAAAAAGAGGTATATAGGCCGTGGAAGAAAAAATGATGTCTTTGTGTGAAAGTATTATCCATAAAGTTTTTACACCTTTACGCTTAGGGCAATTAACCTATATTTTTCCTGATGGCTCTAGGAGGGTTTATGGTCAAGAGCCGAACTCCATTACAGCAGAAATCCATATTAGACGTCGTAAAGATTATTTTACAAAATGTTTATTGTATGGAGATGTGGGGTTTGGTGAGTCCTATGTGGATGGGGATTGGGATACTTCGGATATAACAAAGGTCATTGAATGGATGATTTTAAATGTGGAGCATCATCCAACTCTTATGGCGGATGAGACTAAGAATGCTCCCGTCAATTGGTTTAGGCATTTTAATACCTTAGCGCATTATTTGCGGGACAATAGCTTAATAGGTAGTCGTAAAAATATTTCTGCTCATTATGATTTGGGGAATAATTTCTTTAAGACTTTTTTGGATTCATCGATGGCGTATTCATCGGCGTATTTTACTCATCAAAAACAGTCGATGCATGAAGCGCAGGTAGCTAAATTTGATGTTTGGTGTAGAAAATTGCGACTTAAACCCACCGATCATGTGTTGGAAATCGGTTGCGGTTGGGGAGGTTTTTCTATGCATGCGGTTAAGAACTATGGCTGTAAGTTAACTGCGATTACTATTTCTCAAGAGCAGTTTAATCATTGCAAGGAGCTGTTCACCAAAGAAGGGGTTTTGGATAGGATTGACTTGCAATTTGTTGATTACCGTCATGTGACGGGTCTTTACGATAAAATCATATCGATTGAGATGATCGAAGCGGTAGGGCATAAGTTTTTACCTGTTTATTTTAAACAGCTTCATCATCTTCTTAAAGCTGACGGGGTGGTAGGTTTACAGATGATTTTGTCACCTGATCATCGTTATGATAGTTTTAGAAAAAATGTGGATTTCATCCAAAAGCATATTTTTCCTGGAAGTCTTCTGCCATCGCTAAGAGCTATTCAGCAAAGTATTCACAAAAGTGGGATTTTATGTGTTTTTGATTATGAAGACATTACTCTTAGCTATGTGCGTACGCTTAAACTTTGGCGTGAAGAGTTTAACCGTAATCGCGCTCAAGTAGAATCTCAAGGTTTTGATGATCCTTTTATCCGCAAGTGGAATTATTATCTGTCCTATTGCGAGGCCGCTTTTGCCATGCGTAACATCGCCGCTGTTCAGATGGTTTTGACCCGTCCGAATAACTATCAGCTGATTTAGAATGCTTAAGGTAGGGGCTATTTGTCGTTCAGGTTGACATACGATTAGTAAGATTTATAATCAATTCTAAGTGCAATCTGCATTCCCCATGCGGTTAACATAAATTTCCCCGTAGCTAGATAAAGCATAATCCATTTTTATCAATAGGGGGCTCCATGAAAAAACAAGTTGTTAAGAAATCAGAAATTTCAGTACCAGTTGAGATTATTCAAAACAAGATTTACTTAATACGAGGACTAAAGGTGATGCTTGATAGGGATTTATCAGATTTGTATGGTGTTACGACAGGCAATCTAAATAAAGCGGTCAAGCGTAATCCTGATCGTTTTCCGGAAGATGATTTTGCGTTTCAGCTAACGAAACATGAGATCGATTCTTTAAGCTTCCATTTTGGAAGCTTAAAAAGAGGCCAACATCTGAAATATTTACCGTATGTTTTTACAGAGCAGGGCGTAGCCATGCTTTCAAGCGTACTTAAATCTAAAAGAGCCATTCAGGTTAATATTCAAATTATGAGGGTTTTTACTAAATTAAGGGAATTGATGATTTCTCATAAGGATTTGGCTCATAAGATTGAAGGTCTTGAAAGGAAATATACAGAGCATGATAAGAAGTTTGTTTTAGTTTTTGAGGCTATTAAACGCTTATTGAAAGAAAAGGAAGATCTGCCAAAGATAAAAGAACCTTTTGGTTTTCAACCTCCTAGGCCCAAAGGAATGGTTAGCAGAAAAACCTGATTCTCTTGATTGGTTTTTCGTATATAGATAGTTTATACTCTCTGTATATGAAAAAGTCGTTTTTAACCCTTTTTATAGCTATCTTCGTAGTCTTTTCCATTGGTCCGCTGCCGCATGCAGAGGCGCAGTCTCTTTCTTTGCCACAAGTGGTTATTAAATTTCCAAAAGCTAGTTCCATCGTTAAGGGTCTCACTATCCATCCTGAAAACCCTTTGCAATTCGACTTCATCGTAGAGCCTAATGGTAGCAATGTTAGTCAGGTGCAGTTGAAAGAGGAGTCGATGAAGATGATTAAATATTTTTTAGCCTCCTTAACAACTCCGCAGGAAGAAATGTGGGTGAATCTTTCTCCATACGAGAAGAACCGTATTATTCCAGATATTTTTGGTCAAACCCTAATGGGGCGTGACCTTTTGGCAGATGACTATATTCTTAAACAAATGACTGCTTCATTAATTCATCCTGACACGCAATTAGGAAAAGAATTTTGGTCCAAGGTTTACGCCCAGGCGCAGGCCAAGTATGGGACAACCCAGATCCCTATCAATACATTTAACAAGGTTTGGATCATGCCGGATAAAGCAACGGTGTGGGAACATGGGAATAGTGTGTTTGTGATTGAGCGGCATTTGAAGGTGATGTTGGAGGAAGATTATGTGTCGATGTCGAAACATGAAAATGTGCAGCAGGCGGTGAAGACAGACCCGAGCAAGCCTGCTGAGATAAGCACCTTAGGTAATCAGATCGTCCGCGACATCGTCATTCCCGCCCTCGAACATGAGGTCAACGAAGGCCAAAGTTTCGCTCAACTCCGCCAAATCTATAACGCCATGATCCTCGCTACTTGGTATAAGAAGCGCCTGAAGGATTCCCTGCTGGGGCAAATTTATATGAATAAGAATAAAATAAATGGAATAAACTATACGCCGACCAGGGGACATGTCCTGTTTCCCAGGGACGTGTCCCCACGCAGGTTGCCAAGCGAACTACCGTTGAAACTGAAAGTACCCCAGGTAAACCCCTTAACGCCAAACGATATCTATCAACAATACATTCAAACTTTCAAAAAGGGTGTTTTTAATTTCATCAAGGAAGAACCAGACCCTGTTACCCACGAAATGATTCCTCGTAAATATTTCTCCGGTGGTGTGGTGGGATTACAAGAATCAAACTTAGCTATGATCAGTGCTCCTTTGTCTCGTTTACCCGATAACGCTCAAGCAGCGCTACCAACGAATAAAGCCCTGAAAATCACTTTTAATGCTGTTGCCACCAACCCATCCAACGATGTAACTGGAAAATTAGCTAGTCGAGTTATTAAGTCGTATACCATCAAGGAAAAGTTAGATATCATTGCTCAAGTTCTAGAGCGGAATTATAAGGAAATGAAGGATCAATCGAAAGATTTTCCAGCTAGGGTTGATTTAGATTACCGTTATGCGTCAACAAACATTGAGTATGGTCATAAAGTTATCACTAACCTTGTGCAAGGAAGATTTATGATGTCTGGAAAGAAGTTCGGTGACATTGGCGCGGGGACGGGGATTATGTTGGTATTAGCGGCGGCTTTGACGGATGTTGAGGAAGTTATTGGTATTGAGCCTGATCCTGTTTTAATGATGTTCGGAAAAAGAATAATTGAAGAATTACATAATCTGGGTGTGCTCGATAAGAATCGTATTAGGTGGATATCAGCTAAATGGCAAGAAACTCCTGAGATTATAGAGAGCTTGGATGCTGCGTATTTTTATTCATTATCACAAGATGCGGTTCTAGGTATCAAGAAATATTTGCGAAAGAATGCTTATTTGGTAACTATTCTTGGTCGTAGTGGATGGGGAGAAAAAGAACTAAAGTTTGACCATCATCTTGCTAATTCCCCTGAAGGCGATGCGGCGATGCAGGCTTCTGTTCCTCAGCCTGACACGCTCTTAGCCGATAACCTTCTGGGTACACAGACATCTAATAGTCCCACAGCTACTTTAACTGATCCTGGACGTTTGGATGTGGCGTGGGATTGGTTAATTAATAATCCATACATTAAATTAACTGATGCCAGCATCGTCGATATTGGATCGAGTGAGGGTTGGACTTCATTGGATTTAGCTAAGAAGTTGCAAGGTGTTAATTCTAGTGTTGAGGTTATTGCAGTTGAGCCAAGACCAGGATTGGCTATTGCGACTAATGCTAAAGATTTGCCACGTTCGATTAAATTTGTTGAGGATGATCACAGATTGCTAAAAACAAAAACAGCACATCCAATAAAAGTGATTACGATGTTTAATTTAGCTTATTATTTTCCTGGGAAACAGGATGTATTAATAAAAGAAGCGAGTCAGAAATTAGAAGAAGGAGGGCTAATGTTGGTTGGACAAGGGGAGAGTGAGTATCAAACATTAGAATTTATAGTTTTTAAAAAATACAAAGGGGAATTATTACCGATAGAAATGGTTTCACCGCGTTATAGCCGAGAGTTGCCCGAGCATATGCTTCAATATTGGTTGACGCATTTACCTAAACAGCCTAGTAATCAATATTATTATAATCATTATCTTAATGCTATGAGGGACTCTTTTGGTGAAATAAACGGTAATGGAAGTTATTATAAACGGTTGGGGTTTAAGCACCGCGAAATTTCACCTGATTACGTTGCCCTAATCTTTGATCCCGCCACACAAGTTTCGGGCAATCCAGCCATGCAGGATGATACCGCCATGATAGCGTTGGATCAGGAAAGAGTTATCAGCGCTATCAGAGGGCTTTATAAAAATGTTGATTTATTTGAGGAGGATTTGAAACTCTTTCAACAGGAGTTGGCGAAGAAAACAGAAAGCCCCTCGTGGAATTTGATAGGAAATTTAACAGCTTGGTACGCTAAGGCCTTATCTGCAGGTGAAGAAAGTATGCCTTTGATTACATTGAATAAAATGACATTAGACAATCCTGATCAAGCAGATCGTAAAATTGAGAAAGTTATGCTGGTTAATCCGAGCGAATCAATAGAGGTCCTAATGAAGGAGTGGCTTCCTTACGCAGAGAAATTAGGAGTTGAGGTTACTAAATTTTCATCGGAATGGAAATCATTGATAGCTGGCAAGAAGAAGGGAATGGCGCTCATTAGTGTAGATGATCAGGGGGTTAAGCATCTTGAAGGTTGGGCAACATATGAAGTGTTTCCAATATTTGGTTATTTTTTGTCAAATTTAGAGGTGGCTCCTTGGAATCGGGAAGATTATGCCCATCGACGTTTAAAAGGTGTTGGTTCTTTGCTGGTGGCTAAAAGAATCAGTGGGTCCTTTAAAAATAATTTCTCTGGTCGATGTTTTTTACACACAGCTTCTGATGAAGCAAGACGTTTGTTTGAAGGGATGGGAGCGAAATCGGAATCGTTGAAGCTTGAGAACAAAGATCTTTTATATCCTTTTTATCGTTTATCATCGCGCGCTTCTTATGAGATTGTTGACGATCAAAATAAACGCGAAGGTAATGTTCAGGTTGTTGATCTGACAGACGATGAGGCTATGCAGGCTTCTGCCATAAGAAACGATTGGTTTGAACCCTATCGTATCAATGGGTACTCGGATGAACAAATTGAAGAATTACAGGTAGCTGCCGCTACTAGTAAACCATATTCCCGTTCAGATAGTTTCACTTTTGAAACTCAAGAAAAGATTAATGAAGTAGAGTTTTTAAAGAGCTCATTTATAACAGCCTTAAAGACCTCGACTGATAAGATTGTCATCACTTCTTTAGGACCAGGGGGAGAAAAAGCTGAAGAACCGATTGAGGCAGCTAAGATTGCTTTAACGCAGATGTCTTTACATCCA
>JAYTXU010000056.1:0-28252 GCA_043742785.1 Candidatus Omnitrophota bacterium | reverse complement strand
AAGCTTATCGAATGGTTCTACAGCAATTTCCTCAATCAGGAAAAAGTGACTATTGTTTATATAAAATAGCTTTTCTATATGCTAAAGAATTTGGAAAATGTGATGCGGCCAAAGAAGCTTTTATGGAATTGAAGAGTACTAATACGGAGAGTCCTTATCTTAATGTGACGGAGGCTTTGGTTAATGCGTGTGAAGTAGTAAGTGCTTCTAAAAAAGATTAAAATTAGAAAGAAGAAAAGATGATAGCGGATGAAGTAGTCAAAAAAAGAGTTTTGATTGTCGACGATGATTTAATGGTTATCACCTTGATGTCTAAGACTCTTGAGAATATGGGTTTTGAAGTATTCCAAGGCTTCAATGGTCAGGAAGCATTGGTTGTTGTTAAAAAGACTCCTATGGATTTAATTATTTTAGATCAGATGATGCCGAAAATGGATGGTATTAAAGCATGCGCTTTGATTAAGGCAGACAAACGTTTTCGTCATATTCCAGTCATTATGTTTACAGCTTCTGCCGATGAGAAAGATAAGAAGTTAAGTGAGCAAGTAGGAGCTAATGCCTATTGTAATAAACCATTAGATCTTCTTATTTTGACGCAGAAAATTAAAGAACTTCTTAAAATTTAATCAGGGTGTTAAGAGAATGTTGAAAGGTATATGAGTACACAAGGTAAAAAATCTATTGGTGAGCTTTTGTTAGAGAAAAATATTATTTCTCAAGCTCAGTGGGATCAAGCTAAAATTGAGAAACAAAAGACGGGTGATTCTCTTTTTAGAATTCTACCTAGGCTTGGGTTTATCATGCAAGAGCCAATGGTTGAATTTATTGCGGACAATACAGATATCTCACGTATTGAATTAGAGAATTTAATTCTTGATCCTGCGGTGGTTCAATTAGTTTCTGAAGAGCTTGCGCGTAAACATTTGGTTATTCCTGTGCTTAAAATAGGTAATAATTTAACCTGTGCTATGGTGGATGTATTTAATATCTATGTACAGGATGAATTAGCGTCAAAGACGGGACTAACTATTGAACCTGCTATTGCGACTGAGAATGAGATTAAGAAAGCTATTGATCAGATGTATAAGATTAAGGGTGGAGATTTGCAGGGTATTCTAAAAACTCTTAATGAGAGCACGGAGAAGGCTAAAGAAAGTCAAGAGGTTGATATTTTTAGTTCTCAAGATATTGGTGAAGAAGCGGCTCCGGTTGTTACTTTTGTTAATTCGATGATTGCTAAGGCTGTTGGTGAGGAGGCTTCGGATATTCATATTGAGCCAGAAGAAAACTCTTTAGCGATTCGTTTTAGAGTGGATGGTATTCTTCATGTACAAGAGTCTCCTCCGAAACAATTTCAAGCAGCTATTCTTTCTCGTATTAAGATTTTGTCTAAACTAGATATTTCAGAATCTAGAAAACCGCAAGATGGACGTATTCAAACAAAAATATCCAATAAGCGTATTGATATTCGTGTCTCTTCTCTGCCTACTGTTTATGGGGAGAATATTGTGATGAGGCTTTTAGATACAAGCAATATCCGTCTTGGTCTAGAGCAAATTGGATTTATGGAACCGATGTTATCTCAATTTCGAAAACTCTTAGAAAGACCAAATGGAGTCATTCTAGTGACTGGGCCTACAGGAAGTGGAAAAACAACAACTTTATATTCATCAGTAAGTACAATTAATGATCCGCAGCTTTCGATTGTAACAATTGAAGATCCCGTCGAGTATCGTTTGCCTGGTATTCGTCAAACTCAGGTGAATATTAAGGTAGATTTAACATTTGCCAATGGACTTCGGGCTATTCTTAGACAAGATCCTGATGTTATTATGATTGGTGAAATTCGTGATGTGGAAACTGCCAAGATTGCTATTCAAGCCGCGTTAACAGGGCATCTTGTTTTAGCAACTCTTCACACGAATAATGCGGCTGGGGCTGTGACGCGTCTATTGGATATTGGTGTTGAACCTTTTTTGTTAGCTTCTTCGATTATAGGTGTTTTAGCTCAACGTTTGGTTCGTTTAAAATGTAAGGAATGTTTAGGAAAAGGATGCAACGTTTGTTCGATGACTGGTTATAAAGGACGCACTAGTATCTATGAATTAATGGCATTTGATGAAAAGATTAGCTCCTTGGTTTTAAAGAAAGCTTCTGCAGATGAAATTCATCGTGCTTCATTGGCGGCTGGCATGCAGAGTTTACGTGATAATGGGATGGATAAAGTGGCTTCTGGATTGACGACTCAAGAAGAGGTTTATCGAGTCACTCAAGAGGAATAAAAAGATATAAATGGCACAATATTCTTATAAAGCTAGAAATAAGACAGGTCAACTAGTGACTGGAAATTTGACAGCAGTTTCTGAGTTAGAAGCTATTGTTCAATTGCGTCGATTGGAATATACTCCTGTTAAAATTAGTCAAGGGATAGCTGTTAAAGTACAAGGATCTGCTTCTGGTTTCTTTTCATTTAAACTGCCTTTTTTAACAGCCAATAAAGTCAAGCTAAGGGATATCATGCTTTTTTGTACTAATTTCTCCAGCATGAGTGGTGCGGGGGTTCCTATATTAAGTTCTTTGAATATGGCCAGCGATCAAACAGTTAATCCTGTATTATCTTCTACTTTGCGTAAGGTTTCTCAGATGGTCTCGGATGGGTCTTCGTTTTCTGATGCTTTGGCGGTTTTTCCTAATATTTTTAATCATTTTTTTGTCAACATGATACGTGCGGCGGAGATTTCTGGAACCATGGAAAAAGTATTAGCGGACATGGCTGTTTATTTAGAAAAACAAGATAATTTAAGACAAACCATTCGTGGAATGTTTATTTATCCCATTGTTTTGTTAACGGCTTGTGTTGGGGTTATTATATTGATCATAACCTTTGTTATGCCTCAATTTGTGGAAATCTTTACTAAAGCGAATGTTCCATTACCTGCTCCCACTCGATTGTTGTATGAAGCAGGTCTTTGGATAAAGAAATATCCTCTTTTTTATATTCCTGTATTGATAGCTATCGTCTTTGGTGTTAAGTCCTATATAAAAACAAATAAGGGTAAGGATTTATTGGATCAGATTTTACTTAAAATACCTTTGATTGGTTCCGTGTTGAACAAAACCATGGTGGCTCGGTTTTGTAGAACATTAGCAACGATGCTTACTACTGGTGTCCCTATGTTACAAAGTTTGGATATTGTTCGTCAGGTTTTAGGTAATAAGGTTTTTGGAGATATTGTCAAAGATGTTCATGATTCTGTAGAGAGGGGGGAAACTATTCATAAAACCTTAATGTCTCATCCTCAATTTCCTAAGGATGTTACCTATATGATTTCAGTTGGAGAAACATCTGGAAATACAGGAATGATGCTTAATAAGGTGGCTGATTTTTATGAAAGCAAGGTTCAATTTGAAGTTAAGGATTTAATGGTTCTTATTGAGCCAAGTTTTGTTGCTGTTATGGGGGTTTGTGTAGGAGGGATTTTGGCATCCATCATTCTGCCAATGTTTGACATGATTAAAACAATTCAACACTAGTCTTTTTAAGTTATTAAAAAAACAAAACAAAAGGAGAGACACATGAAGAAAGGGTTTACGATTCTAGAATTATTGATTGTAATTTCGGTATTAGTTATTCTTATTGGTATTGCTATTCCACGCTTTAAAGGTATGCAGGATGCAGGTAGAATCACTCAAGTTAAAGGGGAATTACAGACAATGCAGACTGCTATTGAGTCTTATTATTCTAATCAAAGTCCCAATACGTATCCTACAACGTCTACCACTGTAGGGGCTACTTTTTTAGTTGGAGCAACGCCTCAAATTCTTACAACAACTCCTCCATATGATCCATTCGGCTCAGCAACATCAATTGAGTATAAATATGTAGTTAATGGTTATTATTATGTAATTGGTTCTGTTGGTACGGGGACGAATTTGTCAACATTAGCGATTACGTCTTTAGGAACGGTTACTAAGGCGGCTGGTAATTATTGTGCCACTAATGGATCTGGGTGTTAATTGTTTTATTAAAAAAGGAGATAAAATGAAAAAAGGGTTCACGATTTTAGAATTATTGATTGTTATTTCGGTGTTGGTTATTCTTATTGGGATTGCCATTCCGCGTTTTAAAGGTATGCAGGATGCAGGTAGGATTGTTCAAGCTAAAGGGGAATTACAGACAATGCAAACGGCTATTGAGTCGTATTATATGAATATCAGTCCTAATACATATCCTCCAACGACGACCACTGTAGGGGTTACTTATTTAGTTGGAGCAACACCTCAAATTATTACAACAACTCCTCCGTATGATCCATTCGGTTCAGCAACAGCAATTGAGTATAAATATGTACTTAATGGTTATTATTATGTAATTGGTTCTGTTGGTACGGGGACGAATTTGTCAACACTAGCGATTACGTCTTTAGGAACGGTTACAAAGGCGGCTGGTAATCTTTGTGTGACCAATGGTAGCAATTGTTAGGAATTATGCGGCTTCTTTTAATGAAAAAGAAAATAATTTTTTCTCAAAGTTCTTTTACATTGATGGAAGTGCTATTGGCTTCGATTTTATTGGTTTTTGGAGTCGTAAGTGTAGTGAAGGTTATGTCATCTGGATTAGTTGCGGATAATTCTGTTGATGGACATGTGATTGCCTTAAGACTAGCGCAGGAGGGAATGGAGATTATTAAAAATACCCCCTATGCTAGTGTAGCTGCTTCAAGCAGTACTTTAGCGGCACCTTTTGCTGCTTATACCAGGGCAGTTGTTGTTACAGGGAATCCTGCTAGTGATAAAAAAATTACAGTTACGGTCAATGTTACTTGGACTTACAAATCGAATACAAGGACAGTTACGTTGGTTACTCTCATATCGGATACTACCGAGAATGGAAATTCTTTCTTTTATAGTGGTTAATAGGAAATGATAAAAAGATGCGGTTTTACGCTGATCGAATTAATAATTACTATTGGAATGGTTGCCTTTCTCACTATTTCGATAGTAATGGTTTATTTATCGTGTTTTCGCGCCTTTAATGCAGGAAATGATCGTTCTAAGATTAGAACCCAGCTTTCACAAGCTATGGAGAAAATAAGTAGAGATGTTTATAAGACTAAAAGTATTACTGTCTGCAATGCAACTACTTTGACCATTACGGCAGGTAGCTATTCTTTATCCAACAATAATTTAATCGGTCCAACGGGTGCTATTAAGGCAACTGGTATACAGCCGCAGAGTACCGTTGTCTCTTGGGGAACGACTCCAGCCTTATTCGTCTGCAGCAATGGAGAAGTGACCATTGATATGACTGCGGTTAATAATTCAGGAACTAAAAATAGTGAAACTGTTCATATGAAAACTCAGGTGAGGCCAAGAAATATGCCGGTGGGATTGGTTGGCTGGTGGAGCATGAATGAAGGTTCTGGCACTTCAACGACTGCAGATTCAAGCGGTAATGGTTATGGTGGGACCCTTATTGCAAGTCCGACATGGACGACAGATCATTTAAGCGTTGCTAATAAGGCATTAAGTTTTAATGGGACAACCCAATACGTGACGACAACTAATTTGGATTTGAATATATTAACTTTTGCAGGCTGGATTAAACGGGGGGATAAGGCAGCTACATGTGGTATCGCTACTTGTGATCGTCTTATAGGTTGTAATGGTTCTAACGGATGGGCGGTATACTTTCAGGGTAACACTAGTGATAAGATAGAGTTTGGAAAGGTTGGTGTTTGGGAAAGGGGTTCTACAGCCACTATTACAGATACCGCTTGGCATCATATAGCGGTAACGTATAACGGGACAACTATTTATTTTTATATTGATGGGCTTCTCGACTCAACTTCGACCTATGCAGATACCTTTAATTCTTCTTCGGTGACATATTCCATTGGAACGATAATCAATGGGTATACGCAGTTTTTTAATGGAAGTATGGATGAGCTGCGTGTTTATAATCGAGTTTTATCTCCAACAGAAATTTGGCATATTTATAGAGGGGATAGTTGATCGGATGAATTGCGGCAGATTAAAAGGAAGTATTTTGTTATTGACCCTAATGACCATGGTTGTCTTGGTTGTTTTGGCAACTACTTTTTTGAATATGGTTGTTGTCAATGTTAAGAGCAGTGGCAGTCAATATAGTTCTGATCGAGCTTTATATCTTGCGGAGGCAGGGGTGCAGGAAGCTGTTTATTATTTGAGAAATACAGCGCCGGATGGTTCAACAAACGGCACCTGGCGAACAGTAGGCTATTCTGGAGGAACTCCTTCTACCCCATGTACGGGTTGGACATCTCCCACAAATCCATGCCAGGAAACGTTAGGCGATGGAAGCTATACAGTATGGGCTGAGGATTCAGGAAATTACCAAATTAAAATCACATCGGCAGGTACTTGCAACGGCCTAACACGAACGGTTCAGGCTTATGCAACCCGGGCAGGGAATTTACTTGGTTGGTGGAAATTTGAGGAGAACACGCTAACGAATGCTAGTGATTCAAGTGGGAACAATTATTATGGTACGATTACTAGTAATGCAATGTGGAGTGCTACCCATCAGATGGGTAGCTATGCGTTGAGCTTTAACGGGACTAGTCAAGAGGGTCATGCTGGAATAACACCAGTAAGTCCAGCAACAGTAATTACTGTTTCAGCATGGGTTTACCCAACAACTACAGCAGGTACTCACTCAATAGCAGGAACATGGAATGACAACAGTGGAAATTTTAAGACATATCTGTTATGGCAAAGTGCCACACATTTTGCATTTTCTATTGCTCATACTAATGCTGGAGCGACAATTACAATTACAGGGAGCACAGCTATTACTGCTAGTACTTGGTATTTTGTGACAGGGACTTTCGATGGTACAAATCTAAACCTTTATGTAAATGGTTCTTCTGATGCGACAGCTGTAAGTAATTCTGGGGTTATAGCAACAAATAGCAAACCATTTTATATTGGAGATGCACCAAAAGGAGCCGCGCATACATATTTTACAGGTAACCTTGATGATGTTCGTTTTTATAATCGAGCGTTAACTTCTACGGAGGTTACAGCGCTTTACAATTCGGGAAGCGGGCCTGCGAGTGATTCATATTTGAATCAAGGGGCAGCTGTTCAAGTGTCGCTTATTTATGATCCCTGGAGCGAATTATAACTAGAAGTAAGAATATTTGAATTTTGAACTGGTAAAATAAATTTATGAACCAAGATTTTCCTAAAGAAAAACTTACAATTAACATTCAAATGCAACTTCTAGCGAAGTTACTAGCTCGCGGTAAATCTGTGCTTGGAATTGATATCGGCATCAGTTCGATCAACGTGGCTCAGAGTGTTATTTATAAGGGAAAAGTAACCATTATTAAAGTAGTTGTTGAGAATATCGGCAACGTCAGTGATGAAGAGAGGGAACAAGCAACGGTTGAAGCTCTTAAACGTGCATTGGCAGACTTTAACGTAGATCGAGCGGATGTTGTTTGTACGATGGCTAATCATAAGACCATTGTGGATTACGTTATAATGCCTTTGATGCCGGATTCAGAGATTTCTGAGGCTGTAAGGTTGGAGGTTAGTGGTTCTGAGCATTTTCCTGTTGAAAATCCTATCATAGATTTCAAGGTTGTTGGCCCTACCTTGGATAAAGATGTTCAAAGAGTTAATGTAATGGTGGCAGCGGTTGCGCAAAGTTCAGTAGATAGTCTTTTATCGTATTTCAAACCAAAAGCTAATGATTTCTTGGTTGCTTTAAAGAAGATGTTATTGGTTGATGATTTTATGGGTTTAAATTTGATGAAGATTACTCCTGTTTCCATTGCCTTAGAGAATGTTATTGGTCAATCCAAGATACAAGAGACTATTGCTATTATAGAAATAGGAACGATGTTTGGGGAGCTCAACATCTATTGCAATGGTCATTTGGAGCTTTCTCGTAAGATTAATGTGACGGGTTTAGATTTGACTCGATCATTAACGAGCGCTTTGTCGACTAGTTCTGGTAAAACAGAACTTACTTTGGAAGAAGCTGAATGGGTTAAAAAAGAATTTGGGATTCCTAAGGCTGGAGAAGAATTTTTAATAAAAGATAAGATTACCGCTAATCAAGTTATTTCTTTGCTTCGTCCTAAATTGGAGCAGTTAATTAGAGAAATTACTCGATCATTTGATTTTTATTATGATAGGAAACGGGCGGGTAAGATTGATCAATTGGTTCTTTTTGGTGGAGGAGCTTTACTTAGAAGGTTGCCTGAATTTTTGAATGCTGAGCTGGAATTACCAGTTGTTATTGGTAATCCTATAGCCGATGTTAATCTTCTTTATCCTGAATTGGTTGATCAAACGCAGGATATTCAAAGAATAACTCTAAGTATAGGGGCAGCTTTGGCTGATACAAGAGGGATTAATCTCCTGCCTGTGAAGTTTAGAGATTCAAGAAAGAATTTAATTCAAAAGCTGATCATAGGCGCAGTTGGAACTGGACTTGTATTAATTTCTCTTATTTGTTATTTATCGTTGGGATTGGAATTGCATCATATCAAACAGGATTCAGAAAAAACAAGAGATGTCTATTTGAAGCTTATTCCTCAGTTGAAGACTATTAAAGATAAATTTTTAATTGAGAGTCTTGCTTATAACCGTTTTGATATTGTTGGTTTATTAAAAGAATTATCTTATACCTCAGACAAGGTTTTTTTTACTGAATTGAGATTGAGAAATGGAGAGTTTGTTTTAACAGGATTTATTTCAGCAGATGCTAGAGAAAGTAGGAAGAAAGTGCTCGCTTTAATTGGGCAGCTTAAGAAATCCTCCTTGCAGAATGTTAAAATTCTGGAGGTCAAAGAAGTCTCATCGGAGAATCCAACATCACAATTTAAGATTACAGCTGATTTAATAAAATCACGGAGTGGCTCATGAATCTGGATATTTTGAAATTTGATATTTCGAAAGTTGATACTTCGAAGGTTGATATTAGCAGTACAAAAATAATTCAAATAGCGGCAGGTGCTTTTTTATTGGTTATTTCCATTATTAATTTGTTCTTGTTTTTACCGCTATTAAATAATATCAATCAAGCTAAGGTTAAACAGAAGATTGACGCTCAGGAAGTGGTGTTTGCTAACAGCATATTAACCAAACATGGTAAGTTGGGGAATTCAAAATTGATTTCACAAGAGAAGACAGATGAATTGATGGATGCTATTTATGATGTAGCGTTGAAGAATAACGTTAAGTTGAATATGAAAAATGATTTATCTATTGAAAAAGAAGAAGAATCTTATTCAAAGCTCAACTTTAATTTAGATGCTGAGGCTTCATTGAAGAACTTAGGTAATTTTATAGCAGCTTTGAAAGAGATGCCAGATGTGATCTTAGATGTTGCTGCAATTGGGATTTTGTCAAATAAGCAAGATTTATCCAGTGTTAAAGCACAGATATCCTTTGCGTTATACGCAATAAAAAAATGATGAGTAGAAAAAATAAAATCATATTATTCGTCTTCTTAATGATTCCATTAGGAGCTTTTTATTCTCATGCGAAAGAATCGGTGCCGTTAAAAGGAGAATCGAATAAGCTTTTTAATAAGGCCGAACTGATGCAATTAATTATTGATAATAATAAAAAACAGGTTTCTATTCGTGAAGATTGGAACTCAAGGGATCCTTTTGATGTTCCTGTCCCTGTAGTCAAGAAGGAATTACCACCTAAGGAGCAAGTCGTAGTCAAACCAAAACTTTTATTAGAAGGGGTTTTCTTAGGCAGTAGTAAGCCCAGCGCTATTATTAATGGGGCTGTTTGGGGGGTAGGAGACAAATTGAATGGAATGATTATTCAAGAAATAAAAGATAATACGGTTATTCTCACCGATAGTGAGGGTAAGCATGAAGTATTGTTGTTAAGATTAGAGAAGAATTAATGGATTTCTATTATTCACTTATGAACAAAATCTTTATAGTTATCATTCTTGTTTTATTTTTCTTTCCTTTTCATGCAGAAGCAAAATCTTATAAGAATCATTTAAATCAGGTAGAGATTGAGCGGGTTAAGGTTTTTAAAGCAATGATTGATGAGGTGGATAAGAAATCTTTAGATCAAATGATAGCTGATCTAGAGAAAACTTCTCATCCTTTATTGAATTTAGAAATAAAAGAAGCAATGGCAAAAACTTATGTGGATATTATTCGAGAGGAAAAGGTTAGTGGAAGGCCTAAGAAGGAGTGGCTTTATAGTATGATTGCCTTGAATATGGCTTATTTTCAATTTGGAGGCGATAAGGATTCTGCTTCGGGATCTAAGAATTTAAATAAATTGATTCGTAGCAAGCTTAAAGAGTATTTACCCGTTAATATTTATACTCAAGTGGGGTTTCATGCGTCTATTGAATAATAATCATATGAATAGAAAAGAATTTTGTGTCAAGCAAGATCAGAAAGTTTCTCTTAATAGTTATCCTACTTTTGTTGAATCTTTTTATAAATCCAAAGAACAGGGGAAGAAGTTCCTAGAGAGCTATATCGTCTCTTTAAGCGCTTTGCAGGATATTTTCTATGCGGATAATCGGTATTCATTATTATTAATTTTTCAAGCGATGGATGCGGCTGGTAAAGACAGTGCGATTAAGCATGTGATGAGTGGTATTAATCCTCAAGGCTGTCAGGTTTTTAGTTTTAAACATCCAAGTCCAGAAGAATTGGAGCATGATTTTCTTTGGCGTACGACACGAGATCTTCCCGAGAGAGGGCGTATTGGAATATTTAACCGTTCTTATTATGAAGAAGTGCTTATTGTTCGCGTTCGTCCTGAGATTCTCAAAGGGGAGTATCTCCCGCAGGAATTATGTAATCAAAAGAGTGTTTGGCAGGGGCGCTATCAATCTATTGTTAATTTTGAGAAACATCTTTATTCCAACGGCACTCGCATTATTAAATTTTTCTTACATATTTCTAAGGAGGAGCAGCGTAAGCGATTTTTAGAGCGTATTGATAAGCCAGAGAAGAATTGGAAGTTTAGTTCTATCGATATTGAAGAACGAAAATTATGGAAGAATTATATGAAAGCTTATGAGGATTGTTTAACAGCAACCAGTACATCCATAGCCCCTTGGCATATCATTCCTGCTGATGATAAACACAATGCACAGTTAATTATTTCACAAGTGATTCTAGATACTCTTTCTAGTTTGAAAATATCCTACCCTAAGGTTAGTCGTAAGCGCAAAGAAGAATTACAAAAGATGCGTAAACTTTTAACTAAATAAATATAATTATAGAATAGTTGTTTTTATTTTTGGGATGTTTCTAGGCATTCTATAAGCATTTCTACGATATCTTGGTCTAGGTGATTTTTCATAGATCTCATAATATCGAAAGCTTCATTCCTAGAATTCTTAGGCCGGTAGGAGCGTTCAGAAGTGAGGGCATCAAATACATCAGATACGGATAAAATACGGACCAAGGGGGTAATTTCTTCACCTTTAAGCTTATCAGGATAACCTGTTCCATCAATCTTCTCATGGTGATGACGGATAAGATCACAGATATGAGAAAGGGATTGGACGGGTTTTATAATACTTTCCCCAATCTCACAATGCCTTCGCATGATGATCCATTCGTCATCTGTGAGAGGACCTTCTTTCTTAAGAACTTCATCAGGAATGCCTAATTTGCCTAAATCATGTAGTCTAGCTCCATCCTTTAGGGTTTTAAGATCTCCTTCATCAAGTCCCAGACGGTTGCCTATTATCATGCAGTAATCAGTAACGCGGTCTAAATGTCCTCTGGAATATTTGTCTTTGGCATCTACAGCTAAAGCAAGAGCTGAAATGGTTTCATAATATGTTTTATCAATGTCATTATTTAATTTAGAATTTTCAAGAGCAACCGCTGTTTGACAGGCTAGATTAAAGGTTAGATGAATGTCATCTTCTGAGAAATCTTCATTGTTGGTTTTGTTTAACGTAATTATTCCATTGACTTTATCTTTGAAAAGTAAGGGGACACACAGCAGTCGTTCACCAAAGAATTCATTGAGTTGGGGGGTCTTGATATTCTTCAAGAAAATCCCCGAAATTGTTTTTGGACGTTTTTCTTCAATGATCTTGGAAAATGGAGAGTTTTGATCAAGTTTGATACTAATGGGGTTCTTAGAAGAATCGAAGGGTGCACCGTAGACGGTAGTAACAATTAATTCTGTTTTGTTGTTATTTAGAACCATCAGCGTTGATACTTTTCCGTTTAGAGCATTATTAATTGTTTCAATAATTAATTCCAAGAAGGTGTCAATCTTTCCCATGTTTGAAATGCCGTGTCCTACTTTTATCATGACCGATTGCAATGTTTTTTTGGCGATTTCTAAATTTTGTATATTGGCTTCTAATTGTTTGGTCACAGCAGAGAAAGAGCGACTAAGAAGATCAATTTCATTTTCTCCTTGGTTTAGCTCTTTAATGGTTTCAGGGCTAAGGAGGTTTACTAATGATTCTTGATTTCTTTTTGTAACATTAATAAAATTAGATAATAAGGAACGGATAGAGAAAAATCCAAAAAATACTCCAAGGGCCATAAGAAACATGGCTATGGTAAAACCTGTAGGAGAGAGGTCAATATGGCCTGAAGTTCTGTATTGAGCATAAATATAATAAAGAAGCCCCAGGGGTACAATTGAGGCAATAAGAAAAAGTATGGTAAATTTTCTTAGAATTGAAGTTTCTTCAAAAGAGGAAAGAGAAAATATTTTTTTATATTTTTTATTCTTCATATGATTTATTGAATGTTATGCTAATAACCAACTATAGCTATAATCCAACTATTTGAGAAGTAAAATTTTAGAAATCAGTTAAGGTGTTCATAAATAAAGGGGAAAAAATGAAAAAAATGTTATATGGATTAGTTTTAATTGGTTGTATGGGTTTAGCTTCTAGTTGTGCAAACAATCAAACTAGAATTGGTGAAGGGGCAGGCATTGGTGCAGGCTTAGGCGCTTTGGCTGGAGGTATTATTGGTTATCAGACGCATGATACGGCAACAGGTGTTTTAGTTGGTGGGGCATTGGGGGCAGCAGGAGGTGCAGCTGTTGGAGCTCAAATTCCAAAAGAGCATCCGCAAGCGTACACTCAGCCAAGTTATAGCCAGGTGACCATGCAGCAGGTGATTGATTTAACCAAGCAGGGATTAACTAGCGATGAAGTGATTAGTCGAATTAAGAATTCTAAGTCGACATATTCGTTAACGGCAGAGGATATTTCTTATCTTCAGAAACAAGGAGTTAGTCAGCGTGTTATTGAGACTATGCAGGCTTCTAAATAACAAGAACTTCTTAAAGAATAACTTAAAATGAATGATTATTTAAATTGGCGCTATACCACCAAGAAGTTTGATTTAACGAAAAAAATTCCAAAGGATGAGTTGTTGATTGTTTTAGAAGCTCTTCGTTTGTCTCCTAGTTCTTTTGGTCTTCAGCCCTGGAAATTTCTTGTGGTTAAAGATGAGAATTTACGTCGGGAGATTAGAAAAAATGCCTGGAATCAAGAACAGGTGACGGATGCTTCTCATTTAATAATTCTGTGTTCGTTAAAGAAGATAGATGAAGAGTATATTAAGAACGTTGTTGTTCAAATAGCCAAGTCAAAAGGAGTTCCTCATCAATCGTTAGAAAATTATGAACAATTAATAAGAGGGAGCGTTTTAAGTAAGACTATTTATGAAAGTTCTCAGTGGATGAAAAAACAAGTGTATTTGGCTTTAGGAATGTTTTTAAGTGCTTGTGCACAAAGAGGGATCGATGCTTGCCCTATGGAAGGATTTGATCCAAAGAAGGTGGATGAGATTTTAGGGCTTGATGCAAAGGGATTAGAGTCGGTTGTTCTTTGTCCGATTGGTTATCGTTCCCAAGATGACAGGTATTCCTCTTTAAAGAAGGTTCGTTTTGAGAGGAGTGAGGTTTTTATCGAATTTTAATTCTCTCAATTTTGGAGCAAATACGGCAACTGTTGCAACTACGCCAAGAGTAATAATTCCACCCACCCATACACAAGGGACTGCACCAATTAAACCTGCGACCATTCCGCTTTCAAAAGCGCCTAATTCATTAGAAGCGCAGATAAAAACCCAGGAAACTGATGATATCCTTCCCCGCATTTCATCAGGGGATAAGAGGCGGACCATGGAACGGCGGATAACCATGCTGATTCCATCAAAGATACCGCTTAAAAAGAGAGCTAATAAGGACAATAAGAAGTTAGTAGAGAAGGCAAAAAACAGGATGCTGATACCGAATCCAGCGACGGATAAGAGCAGATTACGTCCCGCATGGGAGATGGGAGGATAGCGAGTGGCATAAAGCATTATGAGGAGAGCTCCCAAAGATGGGGCTGCATTCAAGAATCCAAGTCCCCTGGCGCCTACGTGTAAAACATCTTGTGCAAAGATGGGTAATAGGGCCATCATTCCACCGAAAAGAACGGCAAATAAGTCAAGAGCCATCGCAGTGACCAGGGCTTGATTGCTGAAAACAAATCTCCATCCCAAGGCAATGCTTTTAATAATAGGCTCCTTACGATTCAAGATGGGTTGAGATTTAGGAGCAATGAAAAACATGCAAACCCAAGATAGTAGAAACCATGCGGCAATTAAACTGTAGCAACCTGCAGCACCTTTAGCTTCGAAAATGAAACCAATAAGAGCAGGTCCAATCACTGAACAAGAAATCCAAAAGCTGGAAATCCAGGAAGCGGCGTTGACTGTTAGGTTCTTAGGAACCACTTGAGCTTCAAAGGCTGTATTGGCTGGATCAGAAAACCCCCTAGCAATACCAGCTAAGAAAATAACACTGTAAAGGCCTAAAAGATTAGCTTCTTGTCCTAAAGAAAGCAAGGTAAGGATGATGGCACATATAAGAGAAGCCATACGGGTTAAAAGAAGGATACGGCGTCGGTTGAAATGGTCAGCCACCCATCCTCCAAAAAGAACCAGGGAAAGAGCAGGGATGGCTTCGATTAAACCAAGCCATCCAAGGGATAGAGCGCTGTGGGTAATTTTATAAATCTGAAAACCGATGACAACAGCCAGGGCTCTACTGCCTAGGGTAAAAAAGGCGGTTGAACCGATAAAGAGTTGAATGTCTTTGATTTCTAAAGCTGAGAAGTTGTTTTGGTTAGACATAGTAATGTTCTTAATTATTCCTTACAAGAATTTTATATTTATTGTTAACATATGAAAGGATATTCTCAAAAGATTTTAAAATGAATAGATTCTTTAGCTAAAATAAAATGTCTAAAATAACAGTTATTTTTACTAATGGGGAAAGGTCTTCTAAGAATGAAGCATCTAAATAAGCTTCTTATTCTTTCAATTATTTTACTTGGTTGTCAACCTCTATGGGGAGACCAACAGGGAATTCCTGATAAGAGCTCAGACGAACTGCTGACCTGGTCTGATTGTCTTCGATTAACTTACTTTGGTTTTAGCCCTCTCTGACTGGCACAAGTATGAATATGTGCTATTCTTTAATTAGGGGGCAAGATAGCCTCTAGTTTGGAAATGGTCATCTTAGGGTAGGATTGGTGAAGCTGTAAGGGGATATACAATTTAACTGTCATTATCATATTTAAACACCCCTCAAATAGAATCAAACCTACCTAAAAAAATCGTCCAAAATGTTTGTAACCATTTTCTTATGAATTTGGTTTAAGACTATGGAAAAACTCTGTACAATAAAGCTTATGTCTAAGAAATTATCTTCCCAAGGGTTCTCCTTACCTGAGTTATTGCTTGTAGCTGCTATTTTGGGGTATGCACTATCAGTGGTTTTGTTGACCTTTATAAATTGCACAGCGCTTAATGAAGCCAGTCGAAATTTGATCACGAGCACTGCTCATGCAGAATTTGTTTTAGAAAGTATTAAGAACAATGCTTTTTCTAGCCTTACAACTAATATTGGTAATGGCACATGGACATGGAATACAGCGACAGTAACTAGCAATGGTCTACCAGCATTAAACAGTGAAAGTATTGCGACCACTTCAACAGGATCTAATCCGGTAGACATTACCGTTACTGTAAATTGGAATGATCTAGGAGGAAGGAGCCGATCAAAGTCTTTAAGGACCTTGATCTCAGGATGATAACAAAAGGGAATAAAAATATAAAAGGGTATACTTTTGTTGAAGCGATCGTAAGTGTGGCCCTACTTTCCGTTGTACTGTTGGGGGTGTATGGTGTTTTTACAACGGGCAATACTATCTTTATTAAAGATATGACCTTGTTAGATATGCAGCAACAGACGAGAAATGCCACTGATCGTATTGTTAGAGAGGTTCGTCAAGCTTCTTCTCAAACAATTACAACGAATTATAATAGTACGACCAATGATAAGATTATGTTTACTATCCCTACAGCAATAGGCATTAAATATTATTTAAGTGGAACAAATTTAGTCAGAGAATATCCTTCAGGAACAACAGTGAATGTGGCTAGCAACATTAGTCTCTTAAAGTTTACATTAACAGGTTCACTTTTACAAATTCAAGTTAGGGCGGATAAGACGATTTATTCAACAACCACTTCTTTTCCTTTAACAGAAAAAGTGAGGCTGAGAAATGAATAACAGAGGATCGATAGCTTATGCATTATTTCTGATATTAATCTTGAGTGGATTAAGTGCGGCTATTCTTTTAAGAAGTGTGAATGAAAATCGGGTGGCTCAGCGTGTAGCTAAGTCTTCTGCAGCTTTATGGTCAGCTGAAGCGGGGGTACAAAAAGTGTCTTGGGAATATAGTTATAATAATTGTCAGGGAATGTTTCAGTCGGGAACAAATACAGCTTGCAGTTCTTGTACAAGTTGTGGTGGTGGCAATAAAACTCTGGCTGCAACTTTAAGTGGGTATGGGGATTACGATGTCACTTTAAATAACGCTAATACACAAATTCAATCCGTTGGTTCTGTTCCCAGCCGAAGCGATGCTAAAATGGTCCAGCGACATGTACAGACGGCCTTAGGTAAACCGTCTATTTTTGCTTACGGAGTATTTGCCCAAGGACAAGTAACATTAGTAAATAATTCTTTGGTAGATTCATACAATTCTAATACAGCTGGTTATGGTGGCAGCAATATTCTTAGCAATGGTAATGTTGGGACCAATGGGGGAACGGCAAATATTATCACTGTTGATAATGGGGCTGTTGTTAAGGGGAATGTTTCAACTGGTCCTGGAGGCACAGTCCTTAATAATGGTACAATTAATGGATCCATTACCAATACTAATAGCGTGGCATTGCCAGCGGTCATTGTTCCTTCAAGTTTAACGTCACTTTCTGGTAACACAGCATTAAGCGTAGCCAAGAATTCATCGCAGACTATTGCTGCTGGAGATTATAAATATACAAGTGCTAGTTTAAGTAACGGCAGTACGCTTGTCATTAGTGGAAATGTGCGGCTATATTTAACTTCTACAAGCAGTGCTTTAGATACGGGGCAAAATAGTGTCAATATTCAAATTAATAGCGGGGCTTCATTAACTGTTTATTCTGATGGCGTAGTTAATTTTGGTAATAAAACTGCTGTTACTTATGTTGCGGGAATACCTAAGCCAGCCGATTTTCTAATTTATAGTACTTATACAGGTTCTGACGGAGTTATACTTAATAATAACAATACTATTTATGCAGGTATTTATGCGCCAACAACAGATATCAATGTAGGTAATAGTTGTAATTCTGTTAATTGTACTTCTGGTTTCTTTGGGTCAGTGGTAGGTAAAACTGTTACGTTAAGTAATAATGATAAAATTCATTTTGATGAGGCTTTAGCAAGCATGTCTAATCCATTTGAAAATGCAATTATTAGCAGCTGGCAGGAATATTAATAAAAAATTTGTGAAAAGAATCTTTTTCTTATCCCCATTGATCTTGTCTTTTTGTTTTTCTTATGGTTTAGCGGCCAATCAAGATTCTTTTCCTGCTCTTAGTATTTTGCCTCAAGTTAAATCACAAATGTTAAGTGCGGGTTTTTGGATAGCACAGCATCCTTCTCCAGATAAAACAGTTCTTTCTTCGAAGGAAATTAAGAATTTTAATGGTAACGTTCAAGATAATTTAAAACTAACTAAAGATATTTTTTCATTAGTGAAGAACTTTCAAACTGAGTCATTGTTGGAAAACTTTAAAAGAAATATTGAGGAGTATTCTAATAAGGGCTTTTATTTAGCAGATGGTTCCGAGGAAGATAATAATTTTGTAGATCGATTCAAAAAAAACATGCATTTGAGTGCGATTGTTTTGGGTCTTGAACCGCGTTATGGTTTGATTACAAATTTTGCTAATCAAAGATTCCTTCCAACGAATGAAGGGCTTTATGCTAAAAAGGGTGATCTTGATTTTGATGAACTTCAAAACAGTGCTTTAGATGTTGGTACTGCGGTGGCCATTGTTCATCAAAGCCTTGATAAGAAATGGTATTATGTGCTTTCTTCTTTAAGCGATGGTTGGGTGGAAGCTGATAAAATTGCTTTTGGAGATAGGCAACAGATCAAGAATTATGTGGATGCTACTAGTGTTGCCCTTATTACTAGTCCTAAGGCAGATATTTTTATAGATTCTACAATGATTCAATGGGATGGTTTTGTTAGGATGGGTAATAAGTTTCCTTTATTACAGGAGAATGACACTCAATGGATTGTTCAAATTCCTCTTAAAGATAAAGATGGTCAATTGCAATTAGCGAATGGATATATTCTTAAGTCTCAGGCATATCAGGGGTATTTGCCATACACTGCAAGAACAATTTATAATCAGGCATTTCTTATGCTTGATAAACCATACGGGTGGGGAGATGCCAATGGGAATCAGGATTGTTCACGGTTTTTACAAATGGTTTTTGCTACTGTTGGTTTAAAATTGCCTCGTGATTCTTCTAATCAAGCACAAGTGGGAGAGTTGTTGGCTTCTTTTGATGAAAAGACGGGTAATAAAGATAAATCAGATGCTTTGCAAAAAGCTTTAGGGGGCGTAACTATTTTGCCAATGAAAGGGCATATTATGTTGTATCTGGGGATGGTTAATAATGCTCCTTTTTCCATGCATGCTAGTTCTGGATATTCTGAAACTAAGGGTGAGAGGGAGATCAAGCATGTTTTAAATAGGATTGTTGTTTCGGATTTATTTCTGGGAGAATCTTCTTTAAAAGGCTCCTTGCTTAAACGTTTATCAAAGGTGGTAGGGATACAATAATGCAAATTAAGAAAATAGAGATTTCTCCGTTACAGGCTCCTTTAATACAACCTTTTCGTATTGCTATTGGCCAGCACAATAATTTGGATAATCTTTTAGTTACTTTGTATCTATCTGACGGCAGTGTAGGTTTTGGTGAAGCTGCGATTGCTTCGCATATAACCGGTGAAACTATTAGTCAGACGAGAGAAAATCTTTTAACTGTTGGGGAGTGTATTACAGCTTTTGGGGCTTCTGATTATTTGAGAATATCTTCTTGGCTGCATGATTCTTTTCCACTAAATAAAGTAGTCGTTGCGGCCATCGAGATGGCTTTATTGGATGCGTTAACTAAAGCCATGAACATTCCGTTATGGAAGATGTTTGGTGCAAAACCTCAGCAGATAAATACGGATATTACCATTGTTATTGGATCTTTAGAGGAAGCGGTAAGTAATGCCAAGGAATTTTATACCCAAGGTTTTCGATCATTTAAGGTGAAAATTGGTAAGGATATGGATTTGGATTTTAAACGTGTGCAGTCAGTAAGTCAGATAGTCAAAGGATCTCAAATTATTCTTGATGCTAATCAGGGTTATGATGCTAAGGGGGCTTTAGAATTTCTTAAGTCCTTAGAGAGGGCTGAAATTAAAGTAGATCTTATTGAACAGCCTGTAGCTAAGGATGATAACGATGGGTTAAAGCAGGTGACACTAGAATCAAAGGTGCCAGTCTGTGCGGATGAGAGCGCATCATCGCTTTCTGATGTGATTACTTTAATTAAGGATAAGGCAGTGGATGCCATTAATATCAAATTAATGAAGACAGGTCTTATTCATTCTTTTGAAATTGCCCGTTTGGCTCGTGCGAACGGTTTAAAGATTATGATGGGCGGCATGATGGAAAGCAATATCGCTATGACAGCGGCGGCGCATTTGGCGGCTGGTTTTGGAGGGTTTGATTTTATTGATCTGGATACACCATTTTTTATTCAGGGGGAAGCTAAAAGGAATCCTTATTTAAGTAATAGCGGTGTTTACGATTTATCCAAGGTTAAAAGCGGTATCGGAATAATTAGTGACAGGCACTAATTATTTGGAAGGTTTGTAAATTAGTGCCTGTCACTAATTATTTATGATCTGTAATCCCATAGCCTTAATTATAGTTTTATTATCAATTGAATGCTTGGTTCTTTATTTAGCCAATCATAAAAAGTTCTTTAAATATTTCAACATTCTCCCCTCAGTATTTTGGATTTATTTCCTGCCTATGCTGGCTTCAAGTTTTGGTTTGATTGACTCCCATGCTGCTATTTATTCAAAAATAACTACCTACTTGTTACCTATGGCTTTATTTTTGCTTTTAATGACGGTCGACATTAAAGCTATTGTGCGTTTAGGCCCGCCAGCCTTAGGGATGTTTTTTATTGGGACCTTTGGAATTATGTTAGGTATGGTGGTTGTTTTTATATTGTTTAAGAATATTATTGGTTCTCAGTTTTGGTCAGGGTTTGCAGCGTTAGCAGGCTCTTGGACGGGAGGCAGTGCTAATATGATTGCTGTTAAAGAGGCTATTGGCGTGCCTGACGAGATTTATTTACCGATGGTAATCGTTGATACAATTGTGCCTTATGTGTGGATGGCTTTGATGGTTGCCTGTGTTGGGCTAACTCCTCATTTTGATCGATGGAATAAGTCTGATACAACAATTCTGGATGATTTAAATAAAAGAATTAAGAATGTTTCACCAATTAAAATTAATAAACTTAATCTTCAATCTATTTTGGGTTTAGGTTTGATGGCTTTGATGGGTGGTTTAGGATCTATTTATCTGAGTCATTTTCTACCAGAGATAAAGGGAATCATTTCAACCTATGCCTGGACTATTATTATTGTTTCTTGCTTTGGGATTTTGTTATCGATGACCCCTGTGCGTAAACTGGAAGTGCATGGAACTAATAAAATTGGTTATTTTATCTTATATTTTGTATTAACTTCCATTGGAGCTAAGGCTAGCGTCAATCATTTAGGGACGGCTGTTATTTTGATTGGAGCTGGTTTCTTGGTGGTTTTGATTCATGCCCTTATTTTATTGATTGGAGCACGGTTGATGAGAGCTCCGTTATTTTTAGCAGTAGTAGCTTCTCAAGCGAATGTGGGAGGTGTTGCCTCAGCCCCCTTGGTGGCAGAGATCTACCAAAAAGGCTTTGCTAGTGTAGGTCTCCTGTTGGCGATTCTGGGAAATATAGAAGGAACGATGGTGGGCCTGGCTGTAGGACAAATTTGCCACCATTTGATTTGATGTATCCTCTGGTTTTAGAGTGATTTCCAAGAAATTGCTAAGTTCGGTAACTTTGATTTTTAATTCAATATTGAGAGTTAAACCATCTGGGTCAAGTTTTCCTCTATTTGTTCCTCTTGCCTTGTACGCACCAGAATAATCAATCACTACTCTTTTAAGGACTTTTAATAGCAGCATTCTTTTTTGTTTGAATTTGTACCAATGCAGGTTTGCCCTTAATTGGTTAGTAACTGTCCGCAGGTTATGCAATAATTGCCTTAATTCTGCCTCACCATTTAGCTTATCTTTTAATAGGGCAATCTCGCTATTAGCTTGAGCCATATCTGCATTGATATTACAAACATTCTCCATAACTTCATCTTTAGTCCAGTGACCTGATGAAAGGAAGCTCAATAAATCAGATTTAGCCCGTTCAAATCTTTTTAGCCCTGCCTGTAACTCGCTTATTTTATTTCTTAACGCTGGAACATCCAGTTGTTCTGTTTTGGCCAACAATGCCTTTTTAAGTTTTTCATCGGAAATTAAGGTCATCGAAACCCTATTCCAGATTACCTCATCTAACTTACTAATTGAAATAGGGGGTAGGTCGCACTTCTTGAGGTAAGGTTTGTAGACATTCTCAAGGTTCCTATAGCTACAGATATATTTATCTCTATTCACAGACAATTTATGACCACATCTTTCACATATAAGAAAACTTCTAAGCAATAGCTCTTTCTTTGTAGAGCCGCCATTTTTTGAACGCTTGGTTATTTCTTTTTGAATCTTATGCCACTTTTCTTCACTGATTAACGCAGGACGTACTGATTTACCATCTTTATTCTTACCCATATAAGAAGGGTTCTTTAGGATTTTTATAATAGATGCACCTGTCCAGAAGCGTCCTTTATTTTTAAACCTAGGATATTGACATTTGTCAAATCTTCCAGAAGTGGGAATCTTTTCTTTATTAAATGTCATCGCAATATAGTTAGCGCTTTTGTAGTGGTCGAAAAACATATTAACAATTCGATGATAAAACTTTATTCCTTTCGGGCCATCCTCATCAATTACATATATTTTGTTTCTCTCATCTTGAGTCTTAACCAATTTCCAACCGGGTGCCACGCTACCGCCTGGATAATAACCCTTTTCAATATTCAACCGTTTACCCTCAATCTTACGTCGCAGGTCTTCTTGGGTTTGCTTATGGGTTACGTTGGAATAAATACCCATTACCATTAAATCGCTTTGATTGGTCAGGTCATATTCTTTATTACTGATGATGATACGTTTCACGCCTTTCTTGTGAATTAATCGCTGGATAAACTCTGACCTAACGAATGAATCACGACTTAATCTTTCCATATTCCAATAGCAGGGGATATCATTTGGTTGAATAAAGCTAAGGACATCTAAGAGGTCAGGTCTATCCTCAAGAAATTTTGGCTCAATGGAAGATTGAATGTATTGCTTTTCCACAATTTCATAACCAGAAAATTTGGGTTGTGATTCAACAAATTTTTTGCTATCTCCAACCTGAACCGCAGCGCCTTGACCTTTTGCCAAGGTTTCATCACTTTCTCGTCCTATTGTGTATATCTTATCCATTTTGTTCTCCTTGATTTACAGAACAAAGGCAAATGCGTCCTGGCCGAAAGCACTTGCCTTGCTCATTGTTATTGTTAATTTCCTCATCTACTGACCTCACAGCGATTTCCTTACTGGTGGAATATAAGATACAGGCTATTTAAATATCCATACTTTTTGTGTTGTAGTTAAAGGGTTTAGTTTGGAACACCTAACTACCATAAAAACTATTCTGTTGCTGTCGGTAAAGCAAATTCTGTAATCGCTCCTGAACGTACCAGATAAGCAACCAAAATCTGAACCGCTTGTTCCGCATCTATCTTTTTAGTTAGAACATCGTTCTTTAACATCGTGGCTAAAGTTGTTTGACTCTTTAGAATTACGCTTGCCATTTCTTTATCCTTTCCTCGGTGATGAATGATATGGGTACTGTCTTAATCAACGCTTACTCTACTGGTACAGTCTCAGCCAATGCCTCTAACTCAGATGTTTCTTTGTGTTTAAGATATTTTTTATGTTTTAGATATGGAGTAATGAATTCCATCGTTTTCTTACCTACACCATTATTTTCATATTCCAGACAGAGTGCAGGACTCAGTTCATCAAGGGTAATCTGTTCCTTAGTGACGAAGTTCTTGGCACGTTCCCATCCTCGAACCAGACTAATCATTGGAAAATTACATAGCCAAAAATATTCTTTTCGTGCTTGGTCTGTTGCGAAGGGAGTCCGTTCAATCCACTTGTTCTGACCTTTATCAAAGAATCTTGTTTTCGTTTCACAAGCTGTTTTTTGGACGTAAAACCAGCCTAAGACTTTTATAACATCCTCAAGTTCTGACTTTTCATCCTCGAGTTTTTGCAGTTCTAATAACTCGGTATCAATTTCTGAAATTCTTGATTTAATCTTTTCTACGTCTAGATTTTCCAATAACATTTTTACCCCCTTGGTTAAAGACCAGCCACTATTTCGCTGGCCTTGCGTTCCTTATAAGCTCTGATTGCTTCCGCACCACGATAACGAATATCCATCGGTAAAGATTCATCGGGGATACTGTCCGCAATTTCTTTTGCTTTTTCTACGTAGTTTGCAATTTCTAATTCCGCAAATTCTTTGGTGCGTTCACGGTTAACTCGAACGTTTAATTCTGTATAATTGAATTGCTCGATTTCATCTGAAAACATTTTTGGTTCTTCCATATGTAACTCCTTTTTAATTATCCTCTAAAGCAATGCGTACCACTGCTTCAACTGGTGTTAAGCTATATTGTTTCATCGTTGCGTGAAGTTTGTCGTCGTATTCTCTTTGTTTACTGGGCGTATAAGATTTAGGGTCAATCTCATACTTGCCTGGTACTTTAATCAACCGACCATCTTTACCAGCCCTTACCTCAAATTTTAGTCCTTTACTGCTTTGACAGTAATCTAACGAATAGACCTTATATAACTGTCCTGCTGCGTACATAGCTTGAATCGAAGATAGTCCCTCGACGGCTGGGATGTCTGAACCTAACAATGCGATTGCTCTCAACACCTTGCTGTACTTGGTACCCTCGGCATCCTTATAACTCGGATAAATTTCCGCAGATACTTTTCGATACGCTCCGCTTACAACCAAATCGAAAATCTTTTGAGGTACATCAATAGCAGAAGCCACGATTTTATCCCCGACACGTTTAATGGAACTGACCCAACCCGCCGATGGCATACCATCTTTTTGAAGCAATTTCTGATTCTCGTCGTGGCCGAGCTTTAACGGAACATCTCGTTTATGACGTAACGCATTAAAATTTGACACCATACCATCTAAATCCTCGATGCTGTAGGTGTCGTTATTCCAAGTACCCGCACGGAAAATCTCAATGTTATCCAAAGTTGCATATGTTTTCATTTCTTTTCCTTTCTATAAGTTCCGTTTTCTAAACGAATCCAAGTTTTCATAGCGTACCAACAAACAGCCGAGATTAAATCATCTGGAACTGATTTCGGTAAGCCACAAGCCCTGAATGTCAACAAATCTACCTCGACCCTATCCTTATAATATCTGAGCCAATGTTTTGGGATTTTTGTCATTGCATATCCTTTTTCGTTAATCTCAATTCCAGTTTCCAATAATTGTTTTTTGTTCATCAAGCGTATTCCTTTCTGAAATAAACAGGAGGCAAGGAAGCAAGCCTAGGTGACTGAGGAACCTGTTGCTTTTGAAATGAGAGAAACCTTGCCATCCTGAAATAGGAGGCTGAAGAGTAAGACCACAGGTAAGGAAACCCGCCAGTTGCTAAGGACAACTGGAACTCTCCAACCTCAATATTCCTAAAATTTTTTGGGTCGTGCTTATTAAGCGAAACTGGTACTCCATAAATCGAAGGTAAATCAGACATCGACATGGGGCAGACCATAACACGTTCGACGAACAATAATAATCGACGTTCGGTCGAGGCTTTACAGTCTTGCTCGTTCGAGCTAGCGTCAGAGGTATCAGAACTAGACAGGCATATCACTAAAGCATGGGGGAACATAGGCATACGCTTAGACATTGGGTTATGACTGGAACGATTGATGGACGCTTGTGGTGTTATGTGGTTACGCATTACTTTCTTTGTCCTTCCCATAGTTAAGACGCTTATGGGTTCTGTCGTATAATCTGAAATACTTACCACGGCTATAACATATCCCAAGCAATTTCAAATCCAAGTCCCATACAAGAGCCACAAACATTTCTTTTTCCTCGACTGATAAACTGTCCCACCACTTACGTTGCTTATCCAATAATGGTTCGTAAAGGATTGGATGGTTATGCACTTAAACACCTCTTACAAATAATTGAACGATTCTTTGAAACAAACAACACTATGCCATTAGGTCTTTGCATATGAGTCCATTGCTACATCTTTCAAAATCTCAAGAGCACCCCTTTTTTTGTCTTTGGAGAATCTGAGGTAATATCCTTTTCGGCTTCTGGTACTTCTACCAAATTTGTCACGTTTATCTTTTTTCCCAGGTGGTCGGCCTAGACGTTTACCATTCCTCCGAGCACGTTCCAAGCCATCTAGGGTTCTTTCTGCAATCTGTTCTCGTTCCATCTGTGCTAGGACACCGCAGAACATGAGCATACAACGACCCATTGCTGTACTGGTGTCTACGTTTTCTCTCAACGAAATCAATTGGACTTCATACTTCTCACAAAGCTGAAGGAACGATTGAAAGAACACAACGTTACGAAATACTCTTGATAAATTGGGCACTAAAACAATCCTAATTAACTTGTTCTCGATATCTTGACACAGGTTATCTATGCCTTCCTTAGACGCTGTTCGGCCAGTTCCAACATCCACGTATACACGTATCGCTTCTAAAGGCCACTTCAAGCTACGTATATGCTCATCTAATGCCTTAGTTGAATTCTCTAAGTTTTGGAAAAACTTTGAATTACGATTGTATACAGCAATCCCTCTAGTATCTTTATTCATAAAATCCTCCTCGATAATTAGTTATTATCCGTCGAGGAAATTGTATAATGCCTTTTTCAGAATGTAAAGGATACAAGCTCCGCAAAACTAAACAATCTCCATACAGCGACGTAGAAACAACGTAGTTACTGAGTGACCAGAGGTCAGGGAGCTGATGATTATGTAAGGAATTTACTGTTTTTCTCATTATTAAGGTACTGTCTGCCCACAACTGATTGAACATTGGGCACTTAACACCACGCATCTTGATTATCATTTGAGGTGCTACTACCAATAACTTACTGAAAATCTTAAAAACACTGAACAATGGGGTGAAATGGACATAAGACTGTTCATTCTTTTTCTTTAACATAACTCGGGTAATAGAATATAAATATTGGACATATGATTTATAGAGGATTAACTTAATATAGATAATTTTAACCCCCGTTCCTTTAATACCTGACCTTGAACGTATACCATAACCTCATCCTCTAACCACTAACCGCTTTTCCTTAGCTGAACGGAGTGCATTGATTTAGGTTGCACTCTACCTCTCCGAAATACCCCTCTTATTTGGAATAATATACCGCCTCCAAATAAAATATTATTTGGTAGGTTGTTTAAGGTATTAACGTAACCTATGCCATAGGTCATATGATTTATATTTTTTGTGTAGTAATTAAAGGGTTTAGTCCGAAACAGTGCAGCCCAATTGCCGTAATCGTTCCTTGATCTCTTTTTCTGTTTTAAATGGCCGTTTTTGTGCTTTTTCCTCATTTTCTTTTTCCATCATTCGACAAACAACTCGTTTAAGTACCCTCTTAACAAATCTTTGTGATTTTGCCTCACCAAATGAGGAAACCAGAGGAAGGTACTCAGAGCCTTTACCTTCACTAATATCTTCTTTAAATAAAATAATCATTAGTTGCGATACCCTATACCTATACCAATGAGGGGAGAATTTACCCTTTTCCGCTGGGATTGGTCGTTTTTGAACCACTCTTGACCTTGGAGTGGGCAGGTACACAAATCTTTTACCTAGAACCTTGCTCTCAGGTATTCGCCTTATACAATCTAATTGCTTCCAAAGTGCTTTAATTTCAAGTTGTTCGTCATTTAACTCTGGATGATGCCTTTTAAAATAACCCAAAGTGTTACGAACTTTGGTTTCCTGTTTCCGTTTCTGTTTATCCACTGCATTTTTTGTTCTGGACATAGTAACCCCCATTGGTTAAGGCATACCTGACGATTTTATTCTTACTTACAGTTCTTGTGTGCAACGGTCACAAAAATACCTATATTCTTCATCTTCTAAGTCTTCTTGGAAAAATAAATCATCCTGGCAATCAATGTTCCTTAATTCTTCATCTGTAAGGCAATTACAGCAAACACACTCCGCTTTAATCCTTGCCCCTCGGATGTCTTCAACTTTGACTATACTCATATAACACGCCCTTTTTTTTTGTGCTTTCTAGCACGGGGTATTTCTACCCGAATTAACATTTACCGCACATCTATACATACCTTGGCATATGCTTTTTAATCAATGCTTTCATATCTTTCTTATCCTGTTCAAAAATTTCTGTATCAAGTTGGGTCATTTTTTTGTCCAAACGAACAGCATACCTAACAAGTGATTCATACCTCCTGAGAGCTCTTTTTAGACCTGAATACTCCTTGTTTAAATCGATATAATTGTTTTTTTGTGACATATTTTCCTCTTTC
>JAYTXU010000055.1:0-17606 GCA_043742785.1 Candidatus Omnitrophota bacterium | reverse complement strand
GCAGGTTTTTTTAACGAAGACGTCTTTATCCAGAAAACTTCCTTTAAAACATTAGATAATTTCTTAATAATAGACATAAAAAGAGCTCCCTACAAAGAGATTTTGTCCGACAAACCTGCTGCTAAAGGCAGCCGTACAAATTCTCCCTTAATCACTGCAATTAATCCCCAAAAAGATAAGGCCATGAAAATAAAGGTCAAAGGAACAAAAAGACAAGGAATTATAATGCTTAAAATCCACACCGCAGTCTCTCCAATAAAGAGAACCAATCCTTGTTTACCATGCGCCAACACAAACAGATTATTTTTCTTTAAAATTAATGGAATAATACAAAGAATAGAAAGGTAGGACAGGAGCGCATATATTTTTCCATCAAAAATATCTTCTTTGGAAAAACTCTGCGGCATTAGGCTTTAACCTCAATAAGAGAATTGATATCCCCAAATGAATTGCGTTCAATAGTACTGTTCTCTGGATCTTCCTGCCACTTACCATCGACAATAAATTGATATTTATAGGTACCTGGCTTAAGAGACAATCTTAAATTCCAAACTCCCTCTTGATTGGACAAGCGGCATTTTTCATCTAAAGACCAATCATTAAATGAGCCCGTTACAAAAACAGACTGAGCGCTCGGAGCTTTTAATGAAAATAAAGTCAATCCAATAAATTCAGAACTTTCACGAGCAACCAAATCTTCCATGCGCTCTGAGGGCTGATAATCCTCCAGAGACTTTTCAACTAAAGAAGTTGCTGGCACTTCAATAACTTTCTCAATTGATTTAGCAATCTTTACAACCGGCTCAATTTCAGAAGCTGGTCTATCTAAGGTAAGAATTTCACGAGCTAAACTCAAATAATCTTTCGAACCACGAGAATATTTGTCATATTTCAAAACAGCTTCACCCATCACCGCCGATTCTTTAAGCTTCACATTCACATGTATAATGGTGTCATAAAGAAGTTTACCAAACTTCTCTTTCATTTTTGCAAACATAGAAAATGAATGACGCAGACGAGAATCAAACATAGTAATAAGTATTCTTTGTGTAACCGGATGATTAAGCCTGTCACGAATCAAATTAATAATATCGGTAATATGATCCACTCCTTGCATCGAGAAACGGCTGGTTTCAACAGGAATAATAACCTCATGACTAGCACGGATTGAATTGACTGTTAAAAAACCCAAACTAGGTGGGCAATCGATCAAAATATAATCATAATGATCATTGAGTTCAGAAATTATTTCAACCAACTTCGATTCACGTCCAATCTCATCCGCCAATTCCTGTTCTAGGGTTCCTAACAAAACATTAGACGGTGCAATATCAAAATTCTTATCGACACGCTTGATAATCTCTTTAATTTTAAGTTTCTGTGGAGTTAATTTAGAAATAACATTATAAAGACTGTAGCTATCATCAATATTAAGACCCAAGGTGGCATGTGCTTGAGGATCCAAATCAATCAAAAGGGTCTTTTTGCCATTATAACCAAGCGTTGAAGCCAAATTAATGGCCGTGGTTGTTTTGCCACATCCACCTTTTTGATTAGCTATTGAAATAATTTTCATAAAACCTTATCTCCATCAGTTAGAAAATGAAACATCATCAATTAAAACTGTACCCTTTTTAAAATCCACATTCCATGCTTCAAGCACAAAAGAAACATCCGTGACCGTGCTCCAATCTGATAGATTTAACTTATTTAAAGCGATACTGACTTTCTGCCAATTTCCCTGCACCTTCTCAACATAATAGGTTGCTTTTTCATTACGTTGATTACCAATAACCATTTTCACAATGCCAGGATACTCTTCATTCATGCCGCGTATCGTCAAATTTAAATGACTATATTTTGAAGCATCCTTTTTAGGAATCGTAATGGAAAAACTTTTTGTTGACGGAAAAGGATCATTAAGGTCATACGCAATACGAATCGGATTATTTGTTAATGAATAAAAGACTTCATTGTTAAGAGTTACTTTGCGAGTTAGAAAAGCTGTGAAACCATAAACCGTCGATATGAAAATGACTGCCGTGATAACAATATTAATAATGATCCACGACTGATTTAAAGTCTTTTTCTTTTTCTCGACGACATTCTGTCGCTTGCCAAGATAAACTTGGGCTAGGTGATCGTAAATCTCATCGCGTGTCATACTGCTATTGGCTCAATTCTATATATTAAAAGATCTATAACTGATTTAATTGTAACGCTTTGTAAATCGTATAAATTTATATTAACAAAGAAAGGACAGAGGACAATTGAAAAATGAAAAATCTTTTTTGGGGGATTTAGCTCCTACTTCTTGTACTGCCGCTATATTGAGATAACCTCTTTCTTATATTCCAGATATATAAGATTATATAAGATTAAAAAATCCGTCTAATTTTGCTTACAGTAGGAATTATCAGATGATGCGGACAGCTTCAACCGGTTACATTTTGTAACCACTTTCAATTCGTAAATAACTCTTCAAAAAATCAGACAAATAGCATAATAAAAATGCTATAATTTAATTGTGACTAAAAAAATATACATAGAAACAACCATCCCAAGCTTTTACTACGAAACACGAACTGAGCCAGAAACAATTGCTTGTCGCAACTGGACAAGGGATTGGTGGGATAAGCATGCACATAAATACGAGCTAGTTACTAGCGAAGCTGTTTTTGAAGAACTAAACGAAGGTAATTACCCTATTAAAGGGCAAGCATTAGCATTAATTGAAGATTTACCAGTTCTTGAAGTAGACAGGTCTGTTATTGAAATCGTTAATGCTTATGTTGCTAATAAAGCAATGCCTAAGAATCCTAAAGGCGATGCTTTACATTTAGCTTTGGCGACGTATCATAAATGTGATTTTCTTTTAACATGGAACTGTAATCATTTAGCAAACCCAAATAAATTTATTCATTTAAGTGCTGTAAATGCACTTTTAGGTTACTTAACACCTCAATTAACGACCCCTTTTGCAATGTTAGGAGGATAATTCAATGAAAGATAATACTACAATTTCCAGGATAAGAACTGCTAGAAAAAAAATTTCTGCTCGTTTTGGTCATAGTGCAGAAAAATTAGTACGGCACTACATGAAGTTACAAGAAAAGCATAAACATAAATTAATTAAGGCATCTGTGAGTCATGCCCATAGTTAGACATACGCATTGGCCGGCCTAGTACCAATCAACCATAAATCAGTTGGTGACAAATTGTCGCCAACTGATTTCTTTATATCCTGTCAAACTAAATTCAAGATGTGTAAACAAAAACCCCGCGCTCGATATGAGCGCGGGGTTTTGTAAAACAAGTTATTTTCTAAATAATTAGAAATTAACTCCAACTGAAGCAAGGGCTTGTTTAGCAGGTTGTTTGTTTTGAGACATAAATGCACGACCTGGAACAAACCAGCCTAAGTTTAAACCGAATTTAACATCTTCGGTATATTGATAAGCTACGTTAGCATCATATTCACTACCAAGATGCTTGCTTGATCCAACAGTAGGTGAAAAAGAAGTACTGCCAGTATCTGGCTGCACCATTGATACACCGGATGTTGTTGGACGTTGTGCAGACCATAAACCATTCCAGCTTAAGCTGGTTGTAACATCAGCTATAGGAGAAGCGGAAACGGTGGCATTCACAATTGACATATTCGTCAAATTGAAAATGGAATTGAAGATAGTTCCACCGTTTTGATTTTCCATGAACGGATCCCATGCAGTATTCTTTCTGCTGTTTGATCCAAGGGGATCACCATCACCAGAAAGATAGGTGTAAGAACCACTGACCACTGGCTTATATTTTTCAAGTTCAGCCACAGGTAAAGCATAGCTGGCCATTGCTTGATAAGTATAAGCACCACGTTTTTGAACAACTTCATTACCACCACCAGCGTTAGTAACAGCACTGCCGCGTTGCAAAGCAGCTTCAGCTTGTACGTTTAATCCTTTAACAGGATTGGTACTCATACGTAAACCAGGTACCCAGAGCTTATTAGCTCTGTCAGCAGTTTGACCTGCTGTACCACCAGAAATCGCAATGGAACCAGATCCGTTTGTTCTACCAAACACATAGGCTTCAACCACGGTATTCATGGCATCGCCTAATTGATAGTTAGCATTGATACCATAAACATCGGAATCATCTTTCTTTATACCAAGACCAGTAACAGCACCTGAAGAAGCCTTCCCCACGAATAAATCGATGGTTAAAGGCTTATAATCCAAGGTAGCTCTGATAGCATCTAAGGAAGATCTCATGGTTAAATCTTGAGCAATCGACCCTAAAGGACCTTGAGCACTATTATTTGTACCTGTCGCATCAAAGACCAAGCTATTACCAAAGGCAAATGCTTGACGACCAACACTAACAGTTAATGGAGAATACAAGAACTCACGTAAAGTTACGTAAGCCAAATAAAGCTGAACACCCGTTGAGGTATTTGAAGTGAAAGCTTGACTGCTTGTTTCACCACCCCAAGCGCGTTCATTGATCAATCCGACAGTTGTAGAAACATTGTCGCTTAAATCAGCATCCACGCGAAGAGTTGACTGAGTTAAAAATACACTTTGTCTCCAGAGATCAGCTGCGCCACCTTGTCTGAAGTTAAAGTCTTGACGATTTAAATAAGTACTTGTGATGTTTCCGCTGACTTTCACATTCTGAACAGCAGCGAAAGCTGGAGCAGCCATAAGGAAGGCTACAGCTAAAGCTAATACTATTTTGTTTTTCATTTAATTCTCCTAATATTTTAGGATTAATGTTTTATATATATCTAGGTCTATAGCCTAGGAATTAACTTTTCATAGACCCCGTATTGGTGATTTGTGACTCCTTTTAGCTCATCCCTCCTTTCGAAATCAAAAATTTAAATCACCAGGGTTTCAAAACTGTTTGCATTCTGCCATCAGCTTATGTCCCTGTCAAGAGTTTTTAGAATTATTTTTGTACGCAGGTTGGGACAGATATTAAAGAAGATGTGTTTAAAACAGACGAAAAGTTGCTTGCTTTCTTTAGAACGACCGCTTTATTTAAGCTTAAAATTAGTTCCAACTGAAAATAAAGAGCTTGGTACTGCTAGAGATAGGGTTGAACCCCACACTCAAGGAAGACAGAAAAAGCCCCATTTCCCCTGTATAATAAGGAAGTCGTTTCAAGAGCCCCTAGATTAACTCATTCTTCCCAACAGCTCTTCCAAAGGAGATCATTCTAAAAATAGACCTATTGAGCAATTACGCAGCTAATTATCCTATAAAATGGGATAATTAATCAATATTCTATTAAGAATACGTATTTTAATATTATTTAACGAATAATATTAGATAAAAGTGGGCATTTCAACCCACTTTTACACTAATTATGCGGATTGTGCTTCACATCCCTGCCTTCTACAATATAAATGACTTCTTCAGCTATATTGGTGGATAAATCAGCAATACGCTCCAAATTATGGGCTATTCTCATTAACTGCAAGGCACGGGGAATGGAATCCTTCTTGCTACGCATCACTTCAGTCAAATCTTTAAGAATTTTGTCTCCCGCATCATCCACAATATTATCCCTATCACACACCGATTGGGCTAATACAACATCTTCATTAACAAAGGCATCAATGCTGTCCTTAAACATACGCACTGCATTTTCACCCATAATCTTCAAATCCCCTGGAGGACTTAAAGTGGGATTTTGAACCAAAAATAACCCGCTTTCACAGATATTAACTGCATGATCAGCCATGCGCTCAAGATCCTTATTCATCTTAATCATCATAATGACTAAACGCAAATCACGAGCCACAGGCTCATACTGAGCAATCAACTGAACAGATAACTCATCAATGGCACGATCATAAGCATTAACCTTGGGTTCTTGGGTATTAACCACCTCAAGAAGCATTTCTTCCTTACCATCCAATAACCCTTTAATACTCTTGGCAATCATTTCTTCAACCAGAGAAGCATCTTGAATTAATTGATGTTTAAGTTCTATAATTTTATCTTTGAACATAATAGCTCCTTAAAATTAACAAATAATTGTTTTAACCGAATTTCCCAGCCAGATAATCTTCAGTTCGTCGATCTTTTGGAACCGTAAATATTTTCTTCGTCAAATCATATTCTATCAAACTTCCTAGATATAAATAAGCAGTATAATCGGACACTCTTGCCGCTTGTTGTAAGTTATGTGTCACAATGACAATGGTATAATCGGCCTTTAGGCGATGCATCAATTCCTCAATATGAGCCGTAGAAATAGGATCTAAGGCCGAACAAGGTTCATCCATCAATAAAATATCCGGTTTGACTGGAAGAAGCCTTGCTATACACAATCTCTGCTGCTGCTCCAAGGTCAAGCTTAATGCGGATGTTTTTAATTTGTCTTTAAGAGTATCCCATAAACCCACCGCTTTTAATGAGCGCTCAAGAATTTCCCCATATTCTAAGGGAGCGGCAGAGCGGTGAATTTTCACACTAAAAAGAACATTTTCTGCTACCGATAATGGAAAAGGATTAGGCCTCTGAAAAACCATCCCCACCTTCTTACGCAATTCAACTAAATCTGTTTCAGGATCATTAATATCTTTACCATCAATAGTAACCTTCCCCTTAACCGTAACATCTTCAAGCAAATCATTCATCCGATTAAACACCCGCAACAGGGTTGATTTGCCACAACCGGAGGGGCCAATCATAGCGGTAATCATCTTCTGGCGAATATCAATATTGATATCTTTAAGCGCCTCAAAAGTGCCGTAATAAAGACTAAGATATTGAGTTTGAATAATTGAATTCATTAACCAAATCTCCCTGAAATATAATCATCAGTGCGTTGATCCGATGGGGCTGTAAAAATCTTCTTTGTTTCGTCCACCTCAACTAATTGTCCCATTAAGAAGAACGCTGTTCTGTCTCCCACACGGGCTGCCTGCTTGGTATTGTTAGTCACTAAAATTTGAGTATATTTGTGTTTAAAACGAACCATCGCTTCTTCAATCTTTGCTGTTGAAATAGGATCCAAGGCTGAACAGGGCTCATCATAAAGAATAATTTCTGGATCTACTGCCAGGGTTCTTGCTATACACAATCTTTGCTGTTGTCCCCCAGAAAGCTTCATTCCCTGCTCGCCTAAACGATCCTTGACCTCATCCCACAAATAAGAAGCTTTTAGAGAATTCTCCACTGTTTCTTCAATTTGCTTCTTATCTTTAATACCATGACGACGAAGACCATAAGCCACATTTTCAAATACGGTCATCGGTAAAACAATGGGTAGTGCAAAGACCATTCCTACCTTTTTACGCAACAACTCAACATCCATATGAGAATAAACATCCTGCCCGTTGACCGTCAAAAGTCCTTTAAGAGAAAAACTAGCTTGAATATCATTAAAACGATTTAAACATCGCAAGAATGTGGTTTTACCGCTGTTGGAAGGCCCGATAATGCTTAGAATCTCATTCCCATAAACATCCAAAGAAATAGATTTTAAAACCTCCAGCGAACCGAAGCGGACATTTAAATCTTTAGCCTGCACCTTGATATCTTTTACCATTTTCTCTTTTTGCGGAAATGCGCACGCACAATAATAGCAAATAAGTTTAACGACAAAACAATCATCAAAAGCACCAGAGCCGTCCCATAACGTATTTCAATCTTAATATTCGGCACCTGGGTGGAAATAACATACAAATGATACGGCAAAGCCATAACCTGATCAAAAACAGACTTAGGCAATCTGGGTAAATAAAAAGCAGCAACGGTAAATAAAATAGGAGCTGTTTCTCCAGCCGCTCTGGATACCGCTAGAATCATCCCTGTTAATATCCCAGGCAAGGCATGCGGCAAAACCACATGACGGATGGTATCCCATTTAGAAACACCTAAAGAAATGCTGACCTGACGAAACGATTGAGGCACACTATCTAACGCTTCTCTTGTGGTTGTAATAATAATAGGCAACACCATGATGGCCAAGGTCATAGAACCAGCCAAAATAGAAGCACCAAATTTTAAGAAAACAACAAAAATTCCCAAACCAAATAATCCATAAACAACAGAAGGGACACCCGCTAGATTAATAATAGCTAACTTCACCATCCGTGTTAACAAATTATCTTTCGCATATTCGGATAAATAAATCGCCGAGAGAACTCCTAGTGGTAGGGCAAAAATCAAGGTTCCTACAACCAAACACAAGGTTCCAACGATGGCAGGGAAAATTCCCCCCTCACGCATCCCTCTTCTTGGCATTTGAGTCAAAAAATCCCAAGAGATAGCATGCCAGCCTTGATAGATAATAAAAATCAAAATACAAATAACAGGCAAAACAACAATCACTGTTGATAGAAACAAAAGTGTAAAAGCGATTTTTTCTCTGATATAAGGGTTTTTTATCATTTCGCCTTGCGATGAACAGCAAAATCTGCAATTAAGTTGATAAAGAAAGTAATAATAAAAAGCACAATCCCAATGGCAAATAAGGCGTAGTAATGATCCGAACCTCGCACCGTTTCGCCCATTTCTGCTGCAATCGTTGCGGTTAAAGTTCTCACCGGCTGAAATATTGAATCAGGTATTCGAGCAGCATTCCCGGTGATCATCATAACCGCCATGGTCTCTCCAATGACACGACCAATCCCCAACATTACAGCTGCCACAATCCCCGAAGAAGCGGCAGGAATAATAACTCTCCATATCGCCTGCCAACGCGTTGCTCCCAAAGCCAAAGCCGCTTCCTTGTAACGTTTAGGAACAGCATTTAAAGCATCTTCCGCAACGCTTACAATCGTTGGCATCGCCATAAAAGCCAGCATCAAAGCTCCAGAAAAAGCAGTCAAACCTGTAGGCAGATGAAACGTAGTTTTAACCCAAGGCACCAAGGTCATCATGCCGATAAAACCCAATACTACGCTGGGAATAGCCGCCAAGACTTCAATCCCAGATTTTAAAACTTCTCTAGTTCTAAGAGGAGCCACTTCAGAAATATAGACAGCACTAGCGATACCTATGGGCACCGCAATAATCGTTGCTCCTATCGTCACATAAATTGAGCCTACAATGAGGGAGAGAATTCCAAAGAAGGCTGGAGTTGAGATGGGATACCATTTTTGGCCAAGAAGAAAATCAAAAATAGACACATTCTTTAAAAGAGAAAAACCTTCCTTAGCCAAAAAGAGGAAAATAAGACATACAAAAATAATCGAAGCGATGCCGCTAATATAGATGCATCGCTCGATTACCCATTCCTTAAGACGCTTTGGGCTAAAACTTTTTTGCATTATTATTTGACAGGAACAAAGTCTGTCTCTTTGACAATTTTTTGACCTTGAGGACTAAAAACAAAATCAACAAAATCCTTAACTAATCCTTTAGCCTCTCCATTGGTATAGAAAAACAAAGGACGGGAAATATAATACTTATTAGACAAGACATTTTCAAGAGTTGGAGTGTAATATTCACTCTTAGCATCTTTAGCAACTGCGAGAGCTTTTTGAGCTTTAGAGACATAACCCATTCCATAATAGCCGATGGCGTTTGGATTACCTGCAATCTCATCAGCGATAGCTTGAGAAGAAGACATAAGCAAAGCACCTGAATCAAATTCAACAGTTGATTTAGAATCTCCTTTGCGCAATACATGTTCTTTAAAATAAACATGGGTTCCTGAATTAACTTCACGTGAAAGAAGCACAATAGGAGAATCTTTCCCGCCTACTTCCTTCCAATTTTTTATCTTAGCTGTGAAGATATCTGCTAATTGATCAATCGTTAATTTCTCTACTGAGTTTGATGGATTGACCACAACCGCAAGGCCATCTAAACCGACTTTCAATTCTACAGGAACAATTCCCTTAGCTTTAGCCTGGTCAATTTCTTCTTTTTTCATAGAACGAGAGGATTCAGCAATATCACAAGTACCGCTAATTAATGAAGCTATACCGGTACCCGATCCGCCACCTGTAACAGCAATTAACGCATCCTTATGCTGCGTCATAAAATCTTCAGCCCAAGCCTGACCTAAATTAACCATGGTATCTGAACCTTTAATTTGAATGGAATTCTCAGCTGCCCATGCAGTGTTTAAAGATACCCCCATAACAAGAACAAGCATTAAGGCCTTCAAAGTACGCATAAACCCTCCCTTTAATTTGGATTGTAATAAAGTATTAACATACTATTTATAATATGTTAATAAGAGGTTAAGATTATGTTAAGGTTGTGTTAAGAAGTGGAGTGTTGGTGTTTTATATCTTCCCCTTGAACGATATAAATGACCTCTTCTGCTACATTGGTAGACAAGTCGGCAATACGTTCAAGGTTATAGGCTACACGCATGATATGAAGGGACGAAGAAATAGAATTCTTTTGGGAATGCATAAGAGCAGTTAAACGTTTAAGGATTGCATCTCCTGCTTCATCCACTATATTGTCACGATCACAAACACTACTAGCTAAAGAAACATCTTCTAAAGCAAATGCTTTTATAGAGTCTTTAAACATCCCAATAGCACCTTCTGCCATAATTTTTATTTCATGATTAGTGTCTTCAAAACCATTAGAAGTAAGAAATATCCCACTCTGACAAATGTTTACAGCATGATCGGCTATACGCTCTAAATCTTTGTTCATCTTAATAATCATTAATGCCAACCGAAGATCCCTTGCCACAGGATCAAACTGAGCGATAAGTTCTACACAAAATTTCTCAATCATCCGATCATTGTTATTAACCTTTGGCTCTTGGTCTTCGACAACCTCTCTAAGCAACGGTTCATCTTTATGAAGAGTCCCCTGTATGCTCTTCACAAGCATATCTTCTACGAGAGAAGCTTCCGACAGTAAATGTCTTTTTAATTCAGATATTTTTTGTGGCAACATCTTTATACTCCTTCAAGTTTTAACCAAAACGCCCTGTAATATAATCTTCCGTCACCTTATTGGAAGGTTTGGTAAAGAAATTACTTGTTGTATTATACTCAACCAATTCACCCTGCATAATAAAAGCTGTTTTATCAGAAACTCTTGCCGCCTGCTGCATATTATGTGTAACTATAACAATAGTATATTCTGTTTTTAAACTTTCCATCAATTCTTCTATGCGGGAGGTGGCAATCGGGTCTAAAGCTGAACAAGGTTCATCCATCAGGATAATCTTTGGCTCCACGGCTAGTGCCCTGGCAATACACAAACGCTGTTGCTGCCCACCAGATAAAGACAAGGCAGAATGATCCAAATGATCCTTAACCTCTTCCCAAAGCGCTGATCGCTGCAAACATTTCTCAACAACAGAATCAAGAACCCTCTTGTCCGAAACTCCTATAAGACGTAATCCATAAGCAATGTTTTCATAAATTGTCTTTGGAAACGGCGTAGATTTCTGAAAAACCATCCCAACCCTGCGACGTAAAGCAACCACATCCATCTCTTTGTCATAAATATCAACGCCCTCGATAAGAACCTTCCCCTGTACGCGTGTGGCAGGAACCAAATCGTTCATTCGATTAAGAATTCTCAGAAGAGTGGATTTCCCGCATCCGGAAGGCCCAATAAGAGCAACGATCGTACGGGCAAGCACATCTAAAGAAATATCCTTTAAAACCTGCCGCGGACCATAGAAAAAATCTAAATTCTTCACCTGAATTTGTATGTTCTCAAGAGATTCTTTAACCATCGCTGGTTTATGAGACATTTGTGAATTTTGTGTTGTAAAACTTTGCATAAAAACCTCTCCCTGGCAGCCGGCAGACAATCTATCGACCTTTTAAAAATTTATTACGTCGGACAACAAAATACTGCGCCAATAAATTAATCGAAAAAACCAAAAGAATAAGAACAATTGCTCCTGCCCAAGCTTGACGATGCCAATCATCATAAGGCGCAATCGCATAGGAAAAGATCTGTAATGGCAAAGCCGCAATAGGCTCCATCATATTATGATTCCAGAACCGGTTACCAAAGGCTGTAAATAAAAGCGGAGCTGTTTCTCCTGCGACGCGTGCTAATGCCACCATAATCCCCGTTACAATCCCCCCCATCGAAGATGGAAGAACAATATCAAGAATCACACGCCATTGGGGAGCTCCTATCGCTAAGCCCGCTTCTCTTAATTGTTGAGGCACCATCCGTATAAAACTTTCACTGGTACGTGTGATCATAGGAATCATCATAATCCCTAAAGCAAAACCGCCTGAAAACACAGAAAAGGTTTTAAATGGCAAAACACAAATAATATAGGCAAAAATACCAAAAACAATCGATGGAATACCATTCATCACATCCACGACAAAGCGCACAATATTAGCAAAGCGATGATGCGCATACTCACTTAAATAAATCCCTGCCCCTAAACCTATGGGAACCCCTACCAACACCGCCAATATTAAAAGAGTCAGTGTCCCTGCAATAGCATTAGCCATACCGCCGCCATTTTCACCTACGGGCTTAGGCAGATGAGTAAAAAAATCTAAATTAACAGAAGATACCCCCTGCCTAATCAAATGAAACAAAACCATAAACAATGCCAAGAGCACACATAATGCGCAAAGAGCCAAAATATAAACCATCGCCTTATCCCATAATTCTCGACGAAAGCGGGTTCTTTCAAAAAGTTTCTGCCAGCGTTCTTTGGGCACTATTACCTGGCTATTTGTTGAGATTGACTGGTCACGGACCATATTAAAACCCTAGCTAAAAGATTAACCACAATTGAAAATACAAATAAAACGAGGCCTATTTCAATCAAAGCAGATAAATAGGTTTTAGAAGTTGCTTCCGAAAATTCATTGGCAATTACACTGGCTAAGGTATACCCAGGAGAAAATAGTGAAGACGATATTGTTACGTTGTTTCCTATAATCATGGTTACGGCCATCGTCTCTCCAATAGCACGACCTAAGGCTAAAATAACAGCACCAAAAATACCAACCTTCCCATGGCTTAATACAATATCTTTGATAGCTTCCCATCGGGTTGAGCCCAAGGCATAGGCTGATTCTTTATAAACTAAAGGAATAGCTAAAATCACCTCACGTGCAACAGAAATAATAAACGGCACGATAATGATAGCTAAAATAATACCTGCTGATAAAAATCCCACCCCGTAATTAGGCCCCTGAAACAATGGTAAAAATCCTAAATATTTACCTAAAAACGGCTGCACCGTGGAACGCATAAAAGGCACTAAAACAAAAATTCCCCATAATCCGTAGATTACGCTCGGGATAGCTGCCAGAAGGTCAACAAGGATAGAAATCAATTTAGCAATTTTAGGCGGGGCATACTCCGCTAAAAAAATAGCTGTACCCAAGCCAATAGGAACAGCTAAAAGAAGGGCGACTACGGATGTTACAATGGTTCCAAAAATAAATGGCAACGCCCCATACTCTTCCGCAACGGGATCCCAGGTCCGGCTAATAAAAAAATTAAACCCAAATTTACCCAGTGTCGGCCAGGAGGCAATAATCAACTGTAAAAAAATACCAGCCACCATCATTAGAATGAGAATAGGAAAACACATCAATATTCTTCTAAAAATGATATCGCTGGTATCGTGTCTTATCATAAAAGATGTAAGGACGGGGTTATCCCCCGCCCCTACTCCACCATAGTATCAACGATTATTAGTCGTCCCTTACCATTAGTATTTAACTTGCTTTAATTTTTCTTCAACCATGCTGACCACATTCGCTGGAAGCGGAGCATAATCCAGTGTTTCAGCATATTTCTGACCGTCTGTGATTGCCCACTTGATGAAGTTCACAATCGCCTCACCTTTTGCATGATCATCCATTTCTTTATAGATCAAAAGCCATGTGAAACTGGCTATTGGATACGCTTCTGCATTAGAACTATTCACAATGGATACACGAAAATCAGGAGCTATCGTAACACCCTCTGCCGCTTTAGAAACACTGGCTAAGCTTGGTTCAACATAAATGCCACTACTATTTTTAATGTAGGAAAAGGTTAAATCATTTTGTTTAGCATACGCTAATTCCACATAACCAATCGAACCTGGAGTTTGTTTCACTAAACCTGCAACCCCTTCATTACCTTTGCCGCCTAAACCAACAGGCCAATTAACAGAGGTACCTTTACCAACCTTGCTTTTCCATTTTGGACTCACTGAACTTAAGTAATCAACAAAGATATAGGTTGTTCCGCTACCATCAGATCGATGAACAACAACTATACTTTCATCTGGTAAACTAACTCCTGGATTTTCTGCAGTAATACGATCATCATTCCACTTAATAATCTTCCCTAAAAAGATATCAGCAACAATATCTCCTGTTAATTTTAATCCTGTCTTTACACCAGATAAGTTAAATGCAACAACATCTGCCCCCATCACTGTTGGGATATGATAAATACGACCAGGAGCTTCATTAAGCTGATCTTGGCTCATAGGACCATCTGTTGCACCAAAATCAACAGTCCTAGCTGTAATTTGTTTAATACCACCACCTGAACCAATGGACTGATAATTAAAATTCATTCCAGGATTAATCTTGGAATATTCATCAAACCATTTGGAATAAATAGGGTACGGGAAGGTGGCCCCTGCCCCATTGATAAGACTGCCCGCCCAGGCTATTGAAGTCATGCTTATCGCAAGAAATAATGCTAAGACTTTCTTCATATAAACTTCCTTTCTAAAAGATTAATTAAAATTTCCAATTAATATCGTATTGAACTAAATGTGTTGGCGACTTGGCAACTGAAGAAGGATCAAGACGACGAGTCCGATCATATTCGAGCTTAAAGCTCATATTCTTAGCTAAACCAATCTCCACTCCCGTTTCAACACCTTTAACACCTGTAGCTCCACCTTGGAAATCAGAATCAGGAAGAATATCTAACCAAGCATCTTTTGCAAGAACCTTATAAGCACCATAAGCCCTCCAAGTACCAAAACCATTAACCTTGGAGTTCCCTATATAAGCACCTGACATCCAAGCTACATTCTTTGACTTTGTGCCAGGGTTACGGGTATATTCTCCAAAAGCACCAACACGAGGAATATAAATTGAAGCAAGTAATAATTCACCAAAAGGATCATTAATACCAAGATCAATGGCTCCCATGGGAGCGCTGTAATCATATTGTAATCCGTTGGCACCATTGGCGGAATTAACGGTATTGTTGGCGTTTCCATTAAGAAATCCGCTTTTAATATTACCGTAACCAACATAGGTAAAGGCTACCTTTGCATCTAATTTATCAGATGGTTTGATGGTTGCGATCAATTGAGGAGCATACATAAAAGGATCGCTAGTGCTTGGATTAAATTCACCTAAAGTAAAGAAATTTCCTACAGCAGCTAAAGAAACTATATTATTAAGCTTGTAGTTATAGGAGACTGACGCACCTTCTGGGGTAATATCATTATCAAACAGAAATTCCATAGGTTCCCATAAAACAGAGTTTTCCATTTTACCAGCGGTCAAGGTCAAGTCTGGAGTAAACATATATTGCCCATAAGCCTTATTTAGAACCACATAAGGTTTGGAAAAAACAGAATTGGAAGCCGTGGTTCCATTAATATACGTACTATTAGTGTAATTATTAGAACGAGCATTGCTACCGCTTGCTGCATTTGTCCCGGAACCACCATCAGTTGCAATACCAACGACTAGCTTGGCATTATCATTGACCTTAGCCTCAAAATTCAAACGAGCTCTCAAACGTGCACGCACTCGTTCGCCTTGACGTCCAGCCGCCGCAGAAGATTCTGTACGTTCTGTCTGAAGACGAGCACGAACATCACCGCCAACCTTCAAATTTTGAGCCCATTCAGGAACTTGTTTTTTAGCTCCTTCTTCTATAGCATTCTTTTCTTCATAGGCAATTTCTCCCTTTAACTGGGTAGCTTCCTTATCAGTCAAGATTCCCTTTTCCACTAATTTCTGAACAAGCAAATCTACTGTTGAAGCAGCTAAGCTTATCCCCTGAGTGGCCATTACAAGACTTAAAGCCAAGACCCATACTGATTTCTTCATAACTCCTCCTCTATACTGTTAATAAACAGGACAATGTCCTCTATAAATATATTCAACATGATCAAGTATAAAATTTCACTATTAAGATTAGATTAAGGATGGATAAAATCTCCATAAAGACCCCTCTACTCCTTATGTTGAACTACAAGGCAAGTATAAACGGACTATATTAAGGAAGTGTGAAGGAAAGAAAATTATTTGGTTAAGAGGAATTTAAGGATATCGTTGCGGGTTACAATACCACAAGGCATGCGGTAATCATCAACCACGATGACACAGCCAAATTTAAACTGACTCATATCTTCCACAGCTTCTTCTAACGAATTATCTGACTTCAAAATAAACGGATCTTTAAGCATCACATTTTTAAGAATGAAATTGTCCAGAGAGACCTTATCATAATACCAACTACCATCTTCTAATTTACGGGGAGAATGAATCTTATAGAGGTAGCGTTCTGTAATAAGTCCCACCAAGACTCCTGCATCATTAACCACAGGTAAATGACGAATAGCATGATTTCCCATTCTTTCTTGTACTACATGAAAATCATCCGTTTCTCGAATGGTAATAACCGGAGAGACCATAATAGACTTAAGTGGAGTTTTCTGAAGAATTTCTCGAATCATAGCGTTCATTATAGCAAATAAATAGTGACAGGCACTAATTATTCAAAAATAATTAGTGCCTGTCACTATTTATTATTCCAAGCTCTTGCAATATCTAATGAAACACTCTAGAATTATCCTATCTTATGAGTAATGAACAAATGTTTATCGTTTATTGGGCAACCTTAACCGGCATCATCAGTTGTTTGATGACGGGTTTAGGTGCTATTCCTGTCCACTTTGTTAAAAACAATTCCAATTTCTTAAGATGTTTCTCCGGCGCTTTTGCCTCAGGAATGATGATTTCTGCCTCTGTTTTTTCTCTAGCTCAAGAAGGTTTATCACTAAAAACTAAATTTCCACTAGCTCCTTATGAAGTCATGCTAGGCCTTCTCTTAGGCGCCCTCTTCTTTTGGTTAACTGATAAAATGGTTGATCATTACCACCTGGAAGAACATTCCTTAGCTAAAGGATTTTCCAAAAAAGGTGTTCTCATTTTTATTTCCATGTTTGTTCATTCCATTCCAGAAGGAATTGCTATTGGGGTAGGTTTTGCTACAGGTAATTTTCACTTTGGTTTAATTATGGCCATTGCTATTGGAGTGCATAATATTCCAGAAGGCATTGCCGTGTCCTTGCCTCTTAAAAAAGATGGAGCTTCCACCTTACGCTGCGCGTGGGCTTCTATTTTAACCAGTATCCCTCAACCCCTCTTAGCAGCTCCCGCTGCTCTGTTAGCTTCGCATTGTGAACCACTTCTTCCTATTGGTCTTGGTTTTGCCGGTGGGGCAATGATTTATCTTGTTGTAGCAGAACTCTTGCCGGAAGCAGTGGATGAAGGCGGAAAAACTCTCATGGCCTGGGGAGTGATGTTAGGCCTTGTTACTATGCTTCTTATTACCAATCTTATCGACCTTTTACCTACACACTAGAAATTAAATTAGGTAAATTAGGGACAGACACTAATTAATAATTAGTGTCTGTCCCTA
>JAYTXU010000054.1:0-16391 GCA_043742785.1 Candidatus Omnitrophota bacterium | reverse complement strand
CTTAAACAATTAAGTAAAGCCAATCAGAAGGTTGATCAAGCGATTGACTATTTTTTTGTGGGAGATGAGCGGGTTTCTGAACCACGCGCAGCGCGTCTGGTATCACAATTGATTCCTAAAGAATCAGGGCTGTTTATGTCTAACAGTATGCCTATTCGTGATATGGATTTCTATGGTGATTTTAAAGGCAATGCTGTTGTAATAGGGGGAAATAGAGGAGCTAGCGGGATCGATGGGACAATTGCTTCAGCTGCTGGATTTGCCCAAGCATTAGCTAAGCCGGTTACCTTGATGATTGGTGATTTGGCTGCTTTACATGATTTAAATTCGTTAGCGATGCTGCGGGATTTGTCAGTTCCTTTGGTGATCGTCGTTTTAAATAATGGAGGTGGGGGAATATTTTCTTTTTTACCGGTGGCTCAGCAGAAGGACGTCTTTGAGAAGTATTTTGGTACGCCGCATAGTTATACCTTAGCCAATGCCGCGGGCATGTTTGAATTAAACTATACCCAATCCATGGATGTGGGGCAATTTACTAAAGCCTACACACAAGCTTTTAAATCTTTAACTTCAACGATTATTGAGATTATCACTTCTCGAGAAGAAAATGTGAAGGTTCATAAACTTTTACAAGAAAGAATCAATGGCTTCTAATGCATCTGTTAATTTTTCCGAACTTGATTTTAACGAACAATTCGTTGCCGCTTTTGATGCACTAGAGAATACCAGCCGTCATTTATTTGTGACAGGTAAGGCTGGCACTGGTAAGTCGACTCTTCTTCAATACTTTCGTCATAAAACCATCAAGAATATTGCTGTCTTAGCCCCCACAGGAGTTGCCGCTTTGAATATTAAGGGGCAGACAATTCATTCTTTTTTTCAATTTAAACCTGATATTACGCCTGAAGCGGTGAACGATATTATTATTCGTAAGGTGAAACGAAGAATGTATGAGCAGTTAGATGCGATTATTATTGATGAGATATCTATGGTGCGTGCGGATTTGCTCGATTGCATCGATGCTTTCTTACGTCTTTTTGGTAGGGATTATTCCAAACCTTTTGGTGGCATTCAGATGATTTTCTTAGGAGATATGTATCAATTGCCACCAGTGGTGTCCCGTGGAGAAGAAGAAATTTTCCGCGGTCATTATTCCAGTCCGTATTTTTTTTCTTCTAGAATATTTCCTCAGATTGATCTTAAGATTTTGGAATTGAAAAAGATTTATCGTCAAAAAGATGAGGGATTTATTCATTTGCTTAATGCTCTTCGCCATAATGAATTAGAAGAACATCATTTGCATGCTTTTAATACTCGCCATCACAGTAAGGTAGATTTTCCTGTCGGGGAATTTTTTATCACTTTAACTACGACTAATGCTTTAGCTGAGACTGTCAATGCTAATCAACTCATGAAGTTAACTGGCCGATCTTATAATTATCAAGGTGTTCTTTCAGGTGAGTTTGAACGTAAGAGTCTACCGACCCAGGAATCGGTGTCTTTGAAAAAGGGCGCTCAGATTATGATGCTCAATAATGATACAGAAAAACGTTGGGTTAACGGCTCCTTGGGTGTTATTAAAGATGTGAAGAGTTCTTCGGGTGATGATATTATTATGGTGGAATTAGAAAATGGACAGATTGTCGATGTGAAAAAACATACTTGGGAGATTTATCAATATTACTTTGATACAGTAGCTGAAAATTTAGCTTCTAAGGTTATTGGTCACTTTACGCAATATCCTTTGAAATTAGCTTGGGCTGTGACTATCCATAAATCTCAAGGACAGACTTTTGAGAGGGTGATGATTGATGTAGGTTATGGAACTTTTGCGCATGGACAGATGTATGTGGCTTTAAGTCGTTGCACATCTCTGCAGGGAATTATTTTGAAGAAACCTATCGCCAGGAATCAAATTATTATGGATAATCGAATCCATGAATTTATGGGTAAATATTTTGCTGAGGAAACTTTGAAACAATAGGAGAGTTATGATTTTTTTTTATTTAATTATTCTAAGCGCTTTGGTGTGTCCATTTGTTTTTGCACAAGAAACTTCTCAAGTTAACGCAACAGTCAATAGCATTGCGCAAGAACAGCCAGCAGCTCCTCAAGTTCAAGAAATCCCTAAGAATTTAGTTAATCCTCAAGCACAAGGATGGATAAATAAATATCCAGATCAACCGTATCTTGCTTTAGTTAATGAATACGAAACAACTATTAAACCAGATTGGTCCTATGAAGAAAGCTATCACGCCAGAATTAAAATTCAAAAAGAAGAAGCTAAAGAATTAAGTCAATGGCCAATTTATTATAATAAATCCCGCGATGCTATTACAGATGTTCAAGCTCATGTTGAGAATCCTGATGGACGTCAGTATCCGGCTACCGATATCAAAGATTTACCTGTTTTTGATGATTCACCTATGTATGGAGATCTTCGTATGAAGTTAGTGACCTTGCCTGAGGTAGGGGTTGGTTCCATCATTGAGGTTTCTGTCAGAAGTACAACAATGCATAAAGAAATTCCTAATCAATTTTGGGGAGAAATTTTATTTCCGGCTATTCCAACACAGAGAGCAAAGCATACTTTTATTTTACCGGATGATAAATTGATTCAATTGAAGTCGTATAAGAATGAGTACAAACCCTTAGTTGATAAAAGTGATGGTAAACTTAAATATACTTTTGTATTTGAAGAAACAAGTCCTATTCCTGATGAAGAATTGATGCCACCTTTGCAGGAAGTTTTGGGAGCTATTTATTTGTCTTCCATGAGTGATTGGAAGCAGGTGGCTGATTGGTATCGTGATTTAGTTTTAAAAAATACAGTGGCTGATACGGATATTACGGTTAAAACATTGGAGTTAACCAAGGATAAAATATCTCAGAAGGATAAGGCTTTAGTCATTTTGGAATTTTTACAGGATAATTTTCGTTTTGTGAATTTAAACTTTGGTGATAATACAATCGATCCTCATCCAACTAACGAAATATTTAAAAATCATTATGGTGATTCAAAAGATATTTCATTATTAGCCAAGCAAATGTTTCAGTTGGTGGGTATTGGTGCGAATGTTTGTCTTTTAAGTGGGGAATATGCAGGTAACCCTCAAAATGGCCTGCCTAGTCCTTCTGTTTTTTCCTCTGTTATTTTACAAGTTAATTTGGATGGTCAGAATTATTATGTTGATCCACTACTCAAAGGTTTTCCTTTTGGGTCTTATCCTTCCAGTTATGACAATGCCTATGTTTTGACGATTGATGAATTGAGTTATAAGTTTGAAAATTTACCTGTGGGGACATCTGAAGAAGATCACGCTTTGATCAGTCATGCGGATGTTAGTGTTAATTCGAATGGTTCTGCAGAATATCGCGTTCATGTAAAGCTCCCTAAGGAAACTAGTGAGAATTTTAAAAAATCTTGGGGGTCGTCAAGTGAGGAAGATAAGAATAAATTTTTTGAAGGCTTAGAACAGAATTTTGCCAAGGGTGGCAAGATGATGGATCACAAGGTAACGGGAGTAGAGAATCGATACTCTTCTGTAGAATTCGACCTAAAGTATCAGGCTAGCACAGCCTATCCCTTGGTCAATGACATGATTCTCATTAAAGAAGAAGATCAATCCAATATGCCGGATTTTGTTCAGGAAAGCCGTAAGAATCCAATTTTCTTACCTAATAATTCTTTGATTAAGAATACCAATGTGTATCATCTTCCAGAGGGTTTTAAAATTAGTTCACTTCCTTCTAACTATTTGCTTTCTATTGATTTAATGGATGTTGCTGTTAATTATCAACAAAAAGAGAATACTGTTATCGTTGATAGTTCGTATTCTACAAAACGATACACTATTCCTGTGGATCATTACAATCAGGTCAGAGATTTTCGTAAAGAATTATCGAAGAAGAATGATCAATATATTGTCCTTAAGAAGTCTTCAGATATTAGTTCTGAGGCTAAGGACTATATAAAAGATCAATAATGGAAATTTTTTATGAAAAGTCTTTGGAATGAAAAAGAAGTTAATCTTTGTGGATCAGATCCTTTAGCATTGAGGGTTTATACATCCAGACTTTTAGGTCGTGAATCTTCGCTTGTATTGCACGGTGGAGGAAACACTTCTGTTAAAGCTGTTGTTAAAGATTTTTTTGGAGCTTTCCAAGAAATTCTTTATATTAAAGGCAGTGGTTGGGATTTGGCGACTATCGAAGCAGAAGGTTTTGCTGCTGTAAAGATGGATGCTTTAAAAAGGATGGCCGAACTTCCTCAATTATCTGATACCCAAATGGTTTTAGGACAGAGGCTAGCTATGCTTAATCCTCTAGCTCCCAATCCTTCCGTAGAAGCTATTCTGCACGCCATCATTCCTTATAAATTCGTTGACCATTCTCATTCTGATGCTGTTGTGGCTGTCACCAATACTCCCAAAGGGGCTCAACATATCAAACAGATTTATGGGGACAGAGTTTTGATTGTGCCGTATGTAATGCCTGGTTTTATTCTGGCTCGTAAGGTTTATGAAATGACTCAGAAGCTTGATTGGAAGAAATATAAGGGAATTGTTTTATTGAATCATGGATTATTTACTTTTGGGGATGATGCTAAGACAAGTTATGAAAATCATATTCGTTTGGTCACTCAAGCTGAAAGTTTTATTCGTGATAAGAGAATTAAAATAGCTTCTGCTAAAGCGTCATCTGAGAATCTGATAGATTTGGCCAAGATGCGTCAGGCTGTATCTAATTTGTTAGGCGGGGCAGCGATTGCTTGTCTTAAAACAGATGCCGCATCAGTTGGATTTTCTAAATTATTTAATATTGCTTCAATAGCAACGAGAGGGACATTAACGCCAGATCATGTTATTCGTACTAAGCCCAATCCTGTGATTATTAATAGAGATATTGTCAAAGATGTTGCTGCTTATTCTAAGAAATATCAATCCTATTTTGATCGCAACACCAATGGAAAATTCAAATGCTTAGATCTTGCCCCTCGATGGGCTGTATGGCTAGGTCAAGGGCTTGTGACTTTTGGTCGTTCTATTAAAGATGCCCGAATCGTTTCAGATATTGTCGATCATACAATTAAGGCCGTTCAGTATTCTCAAAAATTAGGTGGATGGAAAGTTCTAACTGAGAAAGACATTTTTGAAATGGAATATTGGGAATTAGAGCAAGCTAAGCTTTCTAAAAATTCTAAACCATTAAATTTGCAAGGTAAGATCGCCTTGGTGACTGGAGCAGCTAGTGGTATTGGTCGTGCTTGTGTGGAATCTTTAGTGTCGCAAGGTGCTCATGTAGCAGCGCTGGATATAGTGACAGGCACTAATTTTGTATCAAAGCCCATTAAGGGCCAAAAATTAGTGCCTGTCACTATATATCAAGAAGATGTTTTAGGAATAGTTTGTGATGTTACTAAGGATTCTGATTTACAAAAAGCTATTGAACTAACTGTGCGTCGTTTTGGTGGATTGGATATTATTGTCAGCAATGCGGGTATTTTTCCTCCTAGTGAAACGATAGCTTTGATGAATCCTGATACTTGGGAAAAGAGTTTGAAGATTAATCTAACCAGTCATCAACGTTTGATGAAGGTTGCTATACCATATTTAACTCATGGTATTGATCCTACCATCATTATTATCGGATCTAAAAATGTGCCGGCTCCTGGTCCTGGGGCAGGAGCGTATTCGGTGGCTAAAGCAGGGTTGACTCAGTTAGCCAGGATCGCGGCTTTAGAATTAGCAAATAAAGGTATTCGAATCAATGTTCTTCATCCTAATCAAGTTTTCGATACAGCTATTTGGACTAAGGAAGTTTTAGAGAAGCGTGCGAAACACTATGGTGTTTCTATTGAAGAATATAAGAAAAACAATTTACTTAAAACGGAAATTACTTCTAAGCATGTTGCAGATTTGGTTTGCGTCTTAGCCGGACCTGTTTTTTCAAAAACTACCGGCGCTCAGATTCCTATTGATGGTGGGAATGATCGAGTAATTTAATAACCCTGCCTTGACGCCGTCTTATGCTTTGCCTATAATGAAAAAATATATTATATTATTTTAAAAGCTTACTGGAGAGACAGGTAGAGAGAGTAAAATGTTACAATTTGATCAAAAATCTATTCGTAAAACTTTAAAAGTAGGCTCAGTTAAATATACTATTTATTCTCTTCCTAGGTATGCTAAATCAGCTGGAGTAGATTTAAGCAAGCTGCCGTTTTCAATTCGTATTTTATTAGAAAGTGCTTTGCGTTCTTATGATGATTATCAAGTAACTCTTAAAGATATTCAAACCATTAGTCGCTGGACTCCTAATAGTCAGAAGGATGAAATAGCTTTTAAGCCTGGCCGTGTTATTCTACAAGATTTTACAGGTGTTCCCTGTGTGGTTGATATGGCGGCGATGCGTGATGCAATCAAGAATTTGGGAGGAGATACTAAAAAAATTAATCCTCAAGTGCAGTGTGATTTAGTTATTGATCATTCCGTACAGGTGGATGCTTTTGGTACTAATCAAGCGTTGGGACAAAATGTCCGATTGGAATTTGAACGTAATCAAGAGCGTTATGAATTTCTAAAATGGGGACAGAGCGCTTTGCAGAATTTTCGAGTGGTACCGCCAGCAACTGGTATTGTTCACCAAGTTAATTTGGAATATTTAGCTAAGGGTATTCTAAAGAAAAAAATTGGCAAAGAAAATGTTGCTTATCCTGACAGCTGTGTTGGGACAGATTCACACACAACCATGATTAATGGTTTGGGAGTTGTCGGTTGGGGAGTAGGCGGTATTGAAGCAGAATCAGTGATGCTGGGAGAACCAATTAATATGCTCTTGCCTGAAGTTGTTGGTTTTCGTATTAAGGGCAAGTTAAAGGAAGGTGTCACAGCGACCGATTTAGTTTTAGCCGTTACACAGGTTTTGCGTAAAAAAGGAGTGGTTGAGAAATTTGTTGAATTCTTCGGTGAAGGTTTGAAATTTTTATCTCTACCGGATCGAGCTACCATTGCCAATATGGCCCCTGAATATGGAGCAACTATTGGATTATTTCCTGTTGATGAAGAGACCTTAGCGTATTTAAAGGTGACAGGACGTTCGGCTGCTGAAGTGGCCTTGGTTGAAAAATATTATAAAGATCAAGGGCTGTTCTACACGGCTAAAACACCAGAGTGTGTTTATAGTGATCTTCTAGAATTGGACATTTCAACTGTTGAACCTGCCATAGCAGGTCCTAAACGACCTCAAGATAGAGTTTTAGTCAAGGATGTAAAGGCAGCTTTTCGTTCTTCGCTGACAGCAGATATCAAATCTCGAGGATACGGGTTAACAGAAGGCGAGTTGATTCGTACCGTTGTTGTAAAAAACGGCACTACAGAAACCATTGGTCATGGCGCTGTTGTCATTGCTGCGATCACCAGCTGCACGAATACTTCTAATCCGTCGGTGTTAATAGGTGCTGGATTGTTGGCTAAGAAAGCTGTAGAAAAAGGATTAAGATCTCATGGGTATGTAAAAACTTCTTTCGCTCCAGGTTCTCAAGTGGTTGAGGATTATTTAAAAGAAGCAGGATTAATGAAGTCGTTAGAGAAGTTGGGTTTTAATATTGTGGGTTATGGTTGTACAACCTGTATCGGTAATTCTGGACCGTTGCCAGAATATGTTTCAAAAGCGATTGTTGAAGGTAATTTAGTAGCCGCTGCCGTTTTATCAGGAAATCGTAATTTTGAAGGACGTGTTAATCCTCATACTAAGGCAAATTTTTTAGCTTCTCCACCGTTAGTTGTTGCTTATGCTTTGGCTGGACGTGTGGATTTGGATTTAATTAATGAGCCCTTAGGTCGTGATAAGAAAGACAATCCTGTTTATCTTAAAGATATTTGGCCCACTCAAAAGGAAATCGATATCTTGGTTAAGAAATTTGTTAAGGCGAAGATCTTTAAATCCCGTTATGGCAATGTGGATCGTGGAAATAAAAATTGGAATGCGATTAAATCCACCAAATCAGATTTATTTAATTGGCAGGATAAGAGTACCTATATACAAAATCCACCGTATTTTATCGGGATGAAGACTGCTCCTGATCCGATTCAAGGTATTAAAGGTGCTCGTTGTTTGGTGATGGTAGGAGATTCGATTACGACCGATCATATTTCACCGGCCGGAGCCATTGCAAAGGATAGCCCTGCAGGTAAATACTTAATGGAGCAGGGAGTTGTTTCTAAGGATTTTAACAGTTATGGTGCTCGTCGTGGGAATGACCGTGTGATGACTCGCGGAACCTTTGCCAATATTCGACTTCGTAATTTAATAGCTCCAGGAAAAGAAGGGCCATGGACGACCTATTGGCCAAGTAATGAAAAGATGTTTATTTACGATGCTTCCTTGAAATATAAAGCTGAACGTACGCCGTTAATTGTTTTAGCAGGTAAAGAATATGGAACAGGTTCTTCCCGTGATTGGGCTGCTAAGGGGACAACGCTTTTAGGAATCAAGGCTGTTATTGCGGAGAGTTTTGAACGTATTCATCGTAGCAATCTTTGCGGAATGGGTGTGTTGCCTTGTCAGTTTAAAGCAGAGGAGAATTACACCACGCTAGGGATTAAGGGAGATGAGACTTTTGATTTCGTTGATTTGACAGACAATTTAAAGCCAAGACAGGAGTTGACGATATCAGCTAAGTCTTCAGATGGCAGCATTAAGCAATTTAAAGTGTTGGCCCGTGTCGACACACCTGTCGAAGTTGATTATCTTCGTAATGGTGGTATTTTACAGACGGTACTTAGGAAATTAGCAAAAGTTTAAGGAAATACCCTTCAAGTGACTAGATTATCACTTTCTGGGTATAAATTCGCACAGGCTGACTTGATGTCAGCCTTAACAGGCCTCCATAAGTCAGGTGCTCATTTATGAAATTGCTTTACACCAAACGTTCCCCATACGCCCGTAAGGTTCGTGTGCTGGTTTTAGAAAAAGGGATTCAGCTGGATTTGATTGACGAGGATTTAGCTAATAAATCTAAACAATTATTAGAGAATAATCCATTAGGTAAGGTGCCGACGCTTATTTTGGATAATGGCGAAACCGTATTTGATAGTGTTGTTATTTGCCAATACCTTGATGATCTTAACGATCGAGTAGTGTTGATCCCAAAAACAGGTAAAGCACGTTTAGAAATATTAAAACTAGAGTCGATGGCGGATGACATGGTTACAACCGCTGTTTACACCTATATGGAAAGGGTTCGCCATCCTAATGATTTCCATACTCAGTTTGTGACGAATAGTGAGAATTCAATTTTAAGAGGATATCAGCACATTGAATTTCACTTGGCTGATTTAAAGACGTTCTCATTGGCTTCTATTGCGATTGCAAGCGCTATTGGCTATATTCATTTTCGTCTACCGCATTTGAAGGTGCAGGGAAAATTAGCTCAATGGTTTGATGAAATTAATATACGTCCATCGATGCAGCAAACAATACCAGTCGCTTAAAGTTTAAGGGAGTATGGCTCGAAGAAAATTAGATTTTAGACCTCATCAAAAAGTTGTGTTGCCAAACGGCAAGACTATTCATATTAGTTATATCCATCATCCTGGAGCGGTGATCATTGCTCCTCTATTGAATGCTGACACGGTAATATTATTACGCCAGTTTCGTCCTGCCTTGGGTCGATATATTTATGAACTTCCTGCAGGGACTATCGATGCTCCGGAAAAACCTTTAAGCTGTGCCAAAAGGGAATTGATTGAAGAAACAGGATTTAGAGCAAAAAGTTTTAAAAAATTAGGTGCTATTTATCCAGTGCCTGGTTATTCTACGGAAGTGATTCATATTTTTAAAGCTGAAGGTTTAATAGAGGGTGGTGCGAGCCCTGAAGATTATGAAGTGATCGATGTTAAAGAGGTTTCTAAGTTGCAAGTTAAACGTTTATTTAAACAAGGCAAATTAATGGATGCTAAGAGTATCTGTACGTTTGCCCACCTAGGATGGATTTAATATGCCTACAGATGAACAAATGAACACAGTGCTTTCTACTTATGGAATCAATGCTTCTAGTTTTAATTTTTCCTGGCCTAATTTGATAGGTGGTTTTATTTTTGGGGTAATAGGGTGGTATGCTTTTAATTATGGGAGAAAAGAAAGAAGTTATAAACCATTAATGATTGGATTGGTGTTGATGGTTTTTCCTTATTTAGTGTCTAATACTATTTTGCTGTATGTAATAGGAGTGGTAATATCTTCATTGTTATATTTCTGGAGAGATTAAAATTTTAGTGGTAATATTCTAGGGTTTGAAATGAGACAGGAAAACTTGGGGGAACTTATGGCGGAAATAGTCAAAATTAATTTAGAGGGTAAAGAATTAGAATGTCCTGTGATTGTTTCAACAGAAGGAGAGAAAGCTGTTGATATTAGTAAGTTACGTTCTTCTACAGGATATATCACTATGGATCCTGGTTTTAGCAATACAGGATCTTGTCAGAGTTCTATTACCTATCTTGATGGGGATAAAGGTATTTTACGTTATCGAGGCATTCCTATTGAACAATTAGCTGAACAATCTACCTTTGTAGAAACATCTTATCTTTTGATTTATGGTAAGCTGCCATCTAAGCTTGAATTGGAAAAGTTTTCTGAAAATTTTAATGAACATTCCATGATTCACGAGGATATGAAGAACTTTTTTGATGCTTATCCTTCTTCAGCTCATCCAATGGCTGGCCTTTCAGCTATGGTTTGTTCCATGTCAGCGTACTATCCTGATTTAATCAAGGAGGATCCAACTAAGGAAGAGATAGATCGTATTGCTGTACAATTACTTTCTAAGGTTCGAACGATTTGCGCGTTCTCTTATAAGAAATTTATAGGTGAACCAGCTGTTTATCCTCGTCATGATTTGCGTTATGTATCTAATTTTTTAAATATGATGTTTTCTTCTCCTACTAAACCTTATAAGCTTACCGATGAAGTTATCCGTGCGCTAGAAGTGCTTTTAATTCTTCATGCGGATCATGAACAAAATTGTTCTACATCAACAGTGCGTTTAGTTGGCAGTTCTCATGCCAATCTTTATGCGTCTATTTCAGCAGGTATATGTGCTTTATGGGGACCTTTGCATGGAGGGGCTAATCAGGCTGTCATTGAAATGCTTACGGAAATTCAAGAAAATGGTGGCGATGTAAATAAATATATTGCTAAAGCAAAAGATAAGAATGATGTTTTTCGCTTAATGGGGTTTGGTCATCGTGTGTATAAGAATTTTGATCCGCGAGCTAAAATAATCAAAAAATGTGCGGATGATCTTTTAAATAAATTAGGGATTCATGATCCCTTGTTGGATATTGCTAAACGCATGGAAGAAGCTGCTTTGAAAGATGAATATTTTATTGCTCGAAAACTTTATCCAAATGTTGATTTTTACAGTGGGATTATTTATCGAGCGATTGGGATTCCTTTAAATATGTTTCCTGTGATGTTTGCTATTGGGCGTATGCCAGGCTGGATTGCTCATTGGAAAGAAATGATTCAAGATCCTGCAACTAAAATTGGCCGACCATTTCAAATTTATACAGGAGTAACTCAACATGATTATGTATCTATAGAAAAGCGTTCCTAAGAATAGAAAGGTGTTGTAATGATTTCTTTTAGTTTAAGTCTTAAAAAAAACCAAGAAGCAACAATTGTTTTATTAACCACTGGGCAAACAGATAAACGTTTAAAGAAAGATCTTGAGAAAGGTGAGATTTTTCCTATTTTAGAAGGGAAAAATCTTGTTCTGTTCGTAGGCTTAGGTAAATCTGATAAATTGACATTAACAGATTTGCGTATTCAAGTGCGCAAGGCCGTATTGTCTTCTTTTTTAAAGAAGATTAAGAGTGTTGGGGTGATTCCTCATATAAAGGATGATGCCGCTGTTAAAGCGATTATTGAGGGAATTTGTATTGGAACGTATACATGGGATAAATATAAGAGTAAGGATAAAGACAATAGCACGATCAAGGATAAGAATTTCGTTATGGTTGTAGAAGCTAAGAAAGAATATGAACAGACAGCAGTCATTTGTGAGGGTGTTAAATTAACCCGTGACTTGGTTAATGATAATGCTGATTTTGTAACCAGTGAATATTTAGAAAAGACAGTTAAAGAATTAGTGAAAGGCCGTAAGGATGTCTCTTTAGAAATACTCAATAAAGAGGAATTAAAAACTAAAGGGCTGGGGTTTCATTTAGCGGTTAACCAAGCTAGTAATAAAGAACCTAAGTTAATTATTGTTCGTTATAAAGGTGGCAAGAAGGATGAAGATTATACTGCTATTGTCGGTAAGGGGATGACCTTTGATACTGGTGGTTTAAATCTGAAGCCAAGTAATCATATTGAAACGATGAAGATTGATATGAGTGGAGCTGGCGCTGTTTGTGGTATCTTAAAGAACGCTTTAAAACTTAACATCAAGAAGAATTTATTATTTGTTCTTGGTATTGCTGAGAATTCTATTGGTTCAGTAGCATATAAACCGGGTGATGTTATTGTAGGTTATGCAGGTAAATCTGTTGAAATTGGGAATACGGATGCAGAGGGCCGTTTGGTGTTAGCGGATGCGTTTAGTTATATTGTTAAGAATTATAAGCCAGTTAGAATAATTGATATGGCTACTTTAACAGGAGCTTGTGTTGTTGCTTTGGGTTTTGACTATTCAGGTCTCTTTTCTAACAACGAGGGACTCGCTCAAGATTTATTAAAATCGGCTGAAGAAACGGATGATCGTGCCTGGCGTCTTCCCATTTATGCAGAAATTAAAGAATATATTAAATCTCCAATCGCAGATTTAAAGAATACTAGTTCTATTCGTGGCGCTGGAGCATCAACGGCTGCTGAATTTTTACATCAGTTTGTCGGTGATACATCCTGGGCTCATTTAGACATTGCAGGCAGCGCTTATGTAGAAGGTCAAGGCCGTTTTTATTTTGGTCATGGAGCCACAGGTGCTGGAGTCAGATTATTAACGAATTATTTATTAAATAATTAAGGGGGAATTTTATGGAAGGAATATTGATTGTATTAGTGTTTGCTATTTTTATATTTTTTGCAGGTATTCGTATTATCCGTCCCACTCATCGTGGGTTGATTGAGCGTTTTGGTAAATACAATCGTTTTGCAAATCTGGGTTTTAATTGGATTATTCCTATGGTTGAAAATATTTACTTAGTCAATATAACTGAACAAATGGTGGATGCTGAACCTCAGGAAATTATTACTAATGACAATTTAAATGCCAAGGTAGATGCGCAGGTATATTTTAAAGTTAAAACTGATGAGAATAGTGTTAAGAATTGCCAGTACAATGTAAATAATTATCAGTGGCAGATTGTTAATTTGGCTCGAACAACTTTGCGTAATATTATCGGTACGATGACCCTTAAAAGTGCTAATAGTGAGCGGGGTAGGATTAATACAGATTTGCATACTATTTTGGAACGTGAAACAGAGACTTGGGGTCTTGAGATTGTTCGTACAGAGCTTAAAGAAATCGATCCTCCTAAAGATGTCCAAGAGACAATGAATAAGGTTGTAAAGGCTGAAAATGAAAAGATAGCGGCTATTGATTTTGCAACAGCAACTGAAACAGTTGCTGATGGTCAAAAGCGTGCTGAGATTAAGAAAGCAGAGGGTATTAAGCAGGCTCGTATTTTGGAAGCAGAGGGTGAAGCCCAAGCTATTCAATTAGTGAATGAAGCTGCTAATAAATATTTTACAGGAAATGCACAGATCCTTCGTAAATTAGAAGCGGTTGAAAAATCATTGGAACATAATACCAAGGTTGTTGTTCCAGCAAATAGTCAGTTAACGAATGTAATCGGTGATTTAGCGGGTATTACACCAATTAAATAATGTAGGGACTTGAGCATGCTCTCAGTCCGTATTGGAGAATTGTAATGAATTTTCGTATTGAAACTGACAGCATGGGTGAAGTAAAGGTTGCTTCTGATAAGTATTGGGGAGCACAAACTCAGCGTTCGTTAGAGAACTTTAAGATTGGTGGAGATAAATTTCCTAGAGAGTTTATTGCGGCTTTAGGTATTCTAAAGAAAGCCGCCGCTTTAACGAATAAGGATCTTGGTATTCTACCTGCGGATAAAGCAGGATTAATTGTCCGTGCTGCTGATGAAGTTATTGAGGGTAAGTTTGATACTCATTTTCCCCTTGTGGTTTGGCAAACTGGCAGCGGTACTCAAACGAATATGAATGCTAATGAGGTTGTCTCCAATCGTGCGATCGAATTATCCGGTGGCATAATGGGTAGTAAAATTCCTATCCATCCTAATGATGATGTTAACAAAGCTCAATCATCCAATGATGCCTTTCCTACAGCAATGCATATAGCTGCCGTGCAGGAAGTTCATCGTCGTTTACTTCCAATGGTGAAGATTTTACGAGATGCCCTTCAGAAGAAAAGCGAAGAGTTTAAAGATGTGATTAAGATTGGCCGTACTCATTTGATGGATGCAACACCTTTAACCTTAGGTCAAGAGTTTTCAGGATATGTGATGCAATTAAACAATGGTATTGAGCGTATTGAGATTGCCCTTCCTAGGCTTTACGAATTAGCTTTAGGTGGAACGGCTGTTGGTACCGGTTTAAATACTCATCCTGATTTTGCGGTTAGATCTGCTGAGAAAATAGCCGAGCTGACGGGGAAGCCTTTTAAATCTGCCCGTAATAAATTCGAAGCATTAGCCGCTCACGATGCTTTGGTTGAATTTTCAGGAGTTTTAAATACCTTGGCAGTTTCATTAATGAAAATTGCCAACGATGTGCGCTGGTTAGGTTCAGGCCCCCGTAGTGGAATTGGAGAGCTTCATTTACCGGAGAATGAGCCGGGATCATCAATTATGCCAGGTAAGGTGAATCCTACTCAATGTGAAGCTATGACCATGGTTTGTGTTCAAGTCTTTGGTAATCATATGGCGGTGACATTTGGTGGAGCCAGTGGAAATTTTGAATTGAATGTTTATAAGCCGGTGATTATTTTCAACGTGCTTAATTCCATTCGGCTTTTAAGCGATGCTTGTGAAAGTTTTAGGGAACATTGTATTCTCGGCATTGAAGCTAATCTTAATAATATAAAGAAGCATGTGGATAATTCTTTGATGTTAGTCACAGCTTTAAATCCTCATATTGGCTATGATAATGCGGCTAAGGTTGCTAAAAAAGCTTTTCAAGAAAACATGACTCTTAAAGAAGCTGTGGTAAAACTAGGTTTATTAACGGCTGAGCAATTTGATCAATTTGTTCGACCAGAGGATATGATAAGACCAGGATTGTGATATAAACAAAGGATTTTTATATGAGTTTAGAACAACCACAAGATAATGAAGAACGTCGTGACAGTCTTCGTGCTAGGCGAATTGTTACTGTTAAGCATCGTCTTGTTGAGCATAAGGGACGAAGTGTATCTAAGCCATGGCAATTATCAACAACGGAAGATATGTCTTTGAGTGGTCTTTTATTTGTTAGCCCCTTTGCTTATGAAAAAGAGGATTTAATTGAAGTGGAAGTTATCATGTCTGGTATTTTAGATATTTTTAAAGGTTATGGTCAGGTGGTGCGTTCTATTCAACACAAATCTGGTTATTATCATGTGGCTATTAAATATACCGATTTAAAACCCAGACCAAGAACTCGTTCTGCTAAGAGTGTTCTCAAGAAATCTTCGTAGTATCTATCTAAAGAGTCCTCAAATTGCGCAAGCTCACTCATGAAGAAATAGTTCACCGACAAAGTTCCAATCCAAAGCAACCTAGATTGCCTTTCTGTGTCGTACTTAATAATATTCGAAGTTTACATAATGTAGGATCTGTTTTTCGTACTGCTGATGGAGCCGGTGTTGAGAAGATTTGGCTTTGTGGTATTACGGGTTATCCACCTCAAAGTGGTATTTCCAAAACAGCGTTAGGGGCAGAAGATCATGTTTCTTGGGAATATCGGGAGGATGGGCTGTCTCTTCTTAAAGAATTGAAAATTAAAGGATACCAAATTGTGTTGCTAGAGCAGATGCAAGGTGCTGTTTCCTATTATCAATTTATTCCTAAAGCTCCTGTATGCTTAGTCATAGGTAATGAAGTATCAGGTATTTCAGATAGTTTGCTGGAATTATGCGATCAAGCCGTTGAAATCGATATGGCTGGTATTAAAAATTCTCTCAATGTGGCTGTTGCTTTTGGGGTCATGGCTTATCAAATTCGTTCATATCTTAAGCGCATGGAAAGACTTGCGTAAAGCTATCTACAGCGTTAGAATACCCCTATGCATATTGATACAAAGAAACTTTTACGTAATAAGAAAGTTGTTGCAGAGATTAATCGTCATAAATGGCTTGAAAGTGAAAT
>JAYTXU010000053.1:0-9337 GCA_043742785.1 Candidatus Omnitrophota bacterium | reverse complement strand
GCATGTCCCTCTAATCAGGGCGCAGGCACGGGAACGGTTTCGTTTATATGCGGCAGTAATCCTTGTTGGGGTGCTCCTTCCACGGGAAGCACAACTGTCACAACATAGTAGTTCCTTATGTTAATCTCAAAGAAATACTACAATTTTAGTTGGGTTCTTGTTTTTATCCTTTATCTTTTAGTTTATGGATTTCATTTTCAATCCCCGTTCTCAATGTATCGCGATGAACCATTTGTTGTTGATACAGCCCGTCAAATTTTACATTTAAATGGTTATGAAAACACTCATCCTCCTTTTGGAGAGATCCTCGTTGCTTCTAGTATTTTTTTATTGGGAGATCATTCATGGGTTTGGCGATTAAGTTCACTTCTTTCTGGTTTTGGTTGTATTGTTTTGATCTTTCTTATCTCTAAAACTTTAACAAGAAATTCTTTTATTGGTTTTTTGAGTGCATTTTTATTCGCTATGGATGGTCTCAATGTGGTTTTCTCAAGAATAGCTATGCTTGAGGCTCCTATGCTTTTTTCAATGCTCTTATCTGTTTACACACTATCTTTAGGTTTATGTCATGGATACAAAACCCGTTATTTAATTGTGTCTGCTTTATTCTTTGGGTTAGGCGTTGCCACTAAGTGGATTGCTCTTGCTGCATTGTTTCCATTGTGTCTTCTCTTTTATAAAATCTGGGGTCAAAGCAATTCTCTTTTAAGACATCAATGCCAACGTGATTCAATAACGGCTTTCAGCGTTGCTATCGTAGTTTATTTGAGTACATTTCTAATCTTTCCATTTATTAAAGGGTACAACTGGCTGTCTATATTTTCTATTCAAAATCATTTTTTTCATCAGCTTTCAGCTATTCCAGAATTTAGAAAATCACCCTTTTGGACATGGCCGCTGCTGATCGATCCCATAACATTTTTACAGTCGGAAACGGGAACTCTTAATTCATTAGTTGGCTGGCGCATCAAATCTATTCAAGCCATTGTCGCGCTTGGAAATCCCGCCGTCGTATGGGGTGGATGCCTTGCGTTGCTAGTGGTATTCTTAAAATTCGTTAAACAAAGAAAATGGTTTTACGGATTTATTCTTGTTTGTTTTATTTCCCACTGGATTCTCCCTTGGATTTTTGTAACTCGTCAAAAGTATTCATTTTATTTCTATCCAGCGATGCCATTTTTATGTATGGCTTTGGGGCAGGTTGTCTACGATATGCTGAGCGCCTCAAAGATAACAAAAATATTAGCTTTGATTTATCTCTTCTTTACAGTAGCCATGTTTATGTACTGGTATCCTTTATGGACGAATAGGCCTTTAAGTGAATCGTCTTACAAGAATCATCTGTGGTTGAAATCCTGGCATCCTGTTTCTCTTGCTACTTTTAAAATTAAACAACCTGCTCTTAAATGAATTCTACCCCTATTGTTTATTCAGTGATAATTCCTGTTTTCAACGAATCCAGGAACATTCCCATTTTAGTTGAACAAATAGATGTTGTTCTTAAATCTTTCGGCGTAGGGTATGAGATTTTAATGGTTAATGATCAGGGGACAGATAATTCCTATGAGGTCTTGGAATTATTGAGAAAACAATATCTATCCCTTTGTCCCATTTATCGACAAAGTTCTTCCGGGGCAGGATACGCCTTGCGTGAAGGGTTTCAGCAAGCCAAAGGAACAATTATTATCACTATGGACGGAGACCTTTCCCATGATCCTAAAGATATCCCTATTCTCATACAAGGTTTGGATGAAGCAGATATGGTTTGTGGATCACGCTATACTAAAGGGGGGCGGGCTCAATTAAGTTTTATCCGTTGCTTAGCGAGTCAAACTTTTAATTGGTTAATCCGGCAAGCTATCGGAATTCCTATTAAAGATGTAACTTCAAATTTCAGAGTATTTCGACGGGAAATTATTGAGAAAATTGTTCTACAGCGTGGTCAGTTAGGTGTTGCTATAGAGATTGTTATCCAGGCGTATTTATCAGGATTTAGTATCACAGAGAGACCTATAAATTATCGTCTAAGATTACATGGAATATCTCATTCCAGTTTTAAGCAATGGTTGGATTATTTGAAAGCTTTTATTGATGGCGCTATCATGCGATGGTCAAAAAAGTTTTGACAATTATAGGGGCACAGTGCTTAATTATTTCTTTGAATATATAAAATCTAAGATCAATTTATTAGCCCTTGCCTTTTGCGCGGCATCGTCTTGTTTTTGGATGATCTTCTTAGCCAAGTGGTATTATTTTAGGTATACAGGAGGGTGGGACACGGCCTATGTTATTCAAACTTTCTGGGCTATTAATCATGGCAAACAATCCGTAAGTATTTTAAATGCTAATTTCTTTGCGGACCATTGTCATTTTTTAAGCTTTTTGATTGCTCCATTGTATCGCATTGATCCAGACCCGATGTTCCTGCAGGATATTAAGTTGTTGATGTTTTTCTCTGCCTCTTATATTTTTTTCTTAATCCTTAAGAAGCGATTACACCCATGGATGGCTTTTTTTGCCATGGTTGCTTTTACTATTTCTCCGGCTAATATAGCGATGCTTCGTTTTGCTTTCAGTTACGAAGCGTTTTCAATCCCGCTTTTTCTTCTGATTTTTAAAGCTTTTGATGATAAAAGATACAAGCTTTATATCCTTTGTTGTTTTATTTTATTATTGGTTAAAGAGCAAATGCCATTAGTCGTGATGATGTTTGGTGTTTTTGCGTTTTTTATGAGAAAGGAAGATAGATTAAAGTGGGCATTGGTGCCTTTTTTAATGGGGTTGATTGTTTTTATTGCAGAAGTTTTTATTTTTTTGCCATATATCAGACATAAAATGGATGTTAATCAAGTTTTGTATTGGAATCGTTATTCCGCTTTTGGCACAACTCCAAAGGAAATTGCTCTGTTTTTAATGACTCACCCTTTAAAAGTGTTTGTAGAATGTTTTTCTACCTTGAATATAAACTGGTTTAATGATTTGGTTTGGATATGGGGAATATTGAGTTTGCTGAGTCCGTTTATTTTGTTACCGGTATTGCCTCTTTTTTTTAAAATGGCATTATCATCAGAGGCTGTGGAACACAGTGTTATTGCCGTCTATTATGCCAGTGTATTTACTCCATTTGTTTTTTTGGCTGCATGGAATACAGTTAATTATATACAAGGTCGATGGAGAACCGTTGGTCAGAGCCTTGCTTTAGGGCTTATGTTTGTTCATGCATTTATATTTATGCCCTATTGGTTAACAGGTCTTTCAGATTCTTCTAGTGCGAATTTATTGGCCACACAAAAATTTATTAATTATATTCCTGCTGATGCCTCTGTTTTATCTAGTCGTAAGGCCATGGCTCATTTAGCTTATAGAGAGAGACTGTATCAATTTAAGGACTATTTATGGGGGTATTATTATATTTCAGGGAAGAAATTTGTTTTACCCGAAGATCTTGATTATATATTGGTGGATTTCAGCGAATTTAATGGTAGAAAATATCGCAACAAATTCAGGGCATTAAATTTTAATAATAGTTTTACTTTAAAAGAATCGATTGAAGATGTTGCTCTGTATATTAAAAATCCTTCCAAGAAGAAAGTTAATCGTTTAATTCAAATGAGGGATAGACCGTATAATGGAATGAATAAGGAGGGGGCGAGTTTTGATGAAAGTATTAGTTTAGAAGATTTAGATTTTCCAGGAGAGTTTTCTCAGGTCAATCGGGTTTTTCCTGTAACAATGTATTGGAAAGCACTTAAGAGAATGGAATTGATTTATAGTATTGAACTAAAGATTATAAAGAGTGATATTCTTTATTATGAGAAACGCAAGATGATTGGTTCTATTATTTGCCCTACAAGTGTTTGGGATATGGGAAAATATATTAAGGAAGACTATTATTATTTATTGCCGCAGCTTAAAGCAGGGAGTTATATATTACAATTACAAGTTTATGATACTTCTAATCAATGGATTCGTTGCTATTCTGGCACAGATTGTGTAGAGGGTGTTATTCGAAAAAATTTCAGAGTTAATTGATTGTTAGGAGTGTTTTATTAGGGTATTATAAAGATAATTATAAAAAGTTTTTTCAAAAAAAAGAAAGGGTGTTTTATGAAGAATAATGCTTTAGTTCTTGTTTTATCAACTGTTGTTTTCTTTTTATCTATTCAATGTTTATTGTTTTTTGTGGGAAAAACAGTTTCTCTTTCTTTAGGGCCCCTGACGGCTGAAGTGGGTGGTTTGAAAGTGGCAGAGCAAGGCATTCAAAGGGAGTTAAATTCTGGGACAAATGATCTTAAAAATCAATTGGAGATTATTAACAAAAGATTAACTGTTATTGAATCTAAGGGGAGTAATAACGGTAATATGGTTCCTAATAATAGGGCACAAGCAGCTGGTGGATGTGGTGGAGTCGTAGGAGAAGATGTTAATAAGGTTTACACGATTCCTGTAGGTGATTCATCCATCTTAGGTAAGAAAAATGCGCCGATTACAATTACTGCTTTTATTGATATTCAATGTCCTTTTTGTACGCGTTTTTATCCTCCTGTAGAAGAGGTGGTTAAAGCGTATCCAGATAAAGTAAAAGTAATGATTAAGAATTATCCTCTTCCGTTTCATCAAAATGCTCTAGGGGCTGCAAAATTATCTTTAGCGGCGAAGACTCAAGGAAAATATTTTGAAATGGTTAATTTGCTTCTTCAAAACAAAGCAGAGACGACCGATGAAAGAATCAAAGAATATGCCAAGACTCTAGGTATTAATGAAAAGAAATTGATGGAGGATTTTAAGAATATGGATGCTCAGTGGCAGAAATTGATTGATGCGGATAAAGCCTTAGCTGAACAAGTGGGTGTTCGTGGCACTCCAACCTTCTTTATTAATGGCAAACTGACTCAGGCTAGGGATTTGGCAGCTTACAAAGTTGAGGTTGATAAAATTCTTTCAGTGAAGAAGTAATAAGGGAGTATTTGAGCGTATTTAATATGTTATTTAATGTTTACAAATAACATAAACATGTTATATTGATAATATGAATTTTCAAAGAATATTAAATCTTGAAAAGTATTCGGGATCTTTATTTTTATTAGGCCCGCGCATGACAGGCAAGACGTTTCTTTTACGTCATTTAAAACCTGTTTTGTTTATTGATCTATTAGACCCTCAAATTGAACTCTCTTTCAAACATTCTCCGGTAATATTTTGGGAACAATTACAGGCACTGAATAAAGGCGGGCTGGTTATTGTTGATGAGATTCAACGAGTTCCTGTTCTCCTGGATTATGTTCAAAAAGGTATTGAGGAAAAAGGATTGAGGTTTATTCTTTCAGGCTCAAGCGCGCGTAAATTACGCCGTGGGGGGGCTAATCTTTTGGGAGGAAGGGCTCTTGATTTAAAACTTCATCCTCTTTCTAGTCTTGAGATTGGGAAAGGTTTCGATTTAAACATGGCTATTTCTTATGGAACCTTGCCGCGCGTGGTGACAACATTTATAGAAGGTAAAGTAGAGGAAGTGCGTCAACAATTAAAGGCGTATTGTACGATTTATATTAAAGAGGAAATTCAGGCAGAGGCGTTGACTCGAAATGTGGGGGCGTTTCAAAGGTTTTTAAATGTGGCTGCACAAATGAATGGAGAAGTCCTTGAATTTGCTTCGGTGGCGCGGGATGCAGCAGTTCCTATGAGTACAGTTAAAGAATACTTTTCGATTTTGGAAGATACTCTTTTAGGCTTTTTCTTGTGGACATGGGATAGAAGTGAACGCAAAAAGGCCAGGGGAAAATTTTATTTTTTTGACTGCGGGGTTGTCCGGGCGATTCAAAACCGCCTTGTTGATCCGCCGACGCCTCAGGAAAAGGGTATTTTATTTGAAACTTTCTTTATCAACGAATTAAGGCGCCTTCGTGATTATCATGAGAAGCCTTATGATTTATCTTATTGGAGAGAAGGAAAGAATGAGATTGACGTGCTTGTAATAGGCCCTAAAGGCCCTAAGATGGCGTTTGAATGTAAGACGTCTCAAACCACAATATCAGATGCTACGTTTGCAGCTTTTAATAAAAGATTTCCAAAAGTCCCTGTTTATGTTGTGTCTTTGGCGGATACAGAACTTAGAAAACTTCGTAACGGAGTTCTTGTTCTTCCTTGGCGAAAGGCGTTGGAAATGTTTTTAGAAAAGTCAGGGTAATAAGGGTTTTATTAAAAAGGAATATTATTGGGGGCGCACAGGCATTATAATATTGATAAGATGCTTTCAACAAAGAAGTAAGAATGATTAAAATGTGGATATTAATTTATGTCTGAGAAGCCAACTTTGTTATCATTTGTTTTTTCTTTTCGTAATGAAGAGGAAGTATTGCCTGAGTTTATTAAATGTTTACGAAGGGTCCTTGAGGGTCTTCGAACAAATAATAAGATTTCAGCTTGGGAGTTTGTTTTTATTGATGATCACTCAACGGATCAATCGGTAACTACACTTGTTGAGCTTGATAAAGGACATAAGGATATAAAAATTATTACAATGTCTCGTACCTTTGGTGTTTCTGAGTGTGTGATGGCTGGACTAGCCTATACAAAGGGAGATGCTGTTATCTATATGGATTGTGATCTGCAAGACCCTCCTGAGCTTATACCTCAAATGATTGCTGTGTGGCAGGATGGTGCGAATGTAGATGTTGTTCATACGAAGCGTAAAAAACGTTACGGAGAATCACCTTTTAAATTATTAATTACTAAAATTGGTTACGCTATTTTAAATCGTTATTCTTCTGTGACCATACCCAGAGAGGCGGGTGATTTTAAACTTCTTTCCCGTCGTATGGTGAATCATCTTATAGCTATGCAGGAAACTAGGCCTTTTATTCGAGGGTTGATTGCCTATGTTGGGTTTAAACAAGTATTTGTAGAATATGAACGGCATGCTCGTTTTGCTGGTCAAAGTAAATTCTTTGTTTTAAGCCCGAAAGTTATCTCCAATTTTCTTAATTCAGCATTGATTAATTTTTCATCAGTTCCTCTACAAATTGCTTCTTATTGTGGGATTGTAGCGATCTTCATTGATGTTTTATTAATGATTTATGCTTTATATCAGAAAATTCAAAATGTGGCTATTCCGGGTTGGACGGCATTAATGATCGTTATTTTATTTATTAGCGGTATACAGTTGTTTTGTTTAGGAACTATTGGTTTATATCTGCATTCTGTTCACGAGCAATCTAAAATGCGACCAAGATACATTGTTGATTCTACCTATGGGTTTGAAGATGGATAATTCAAACCATTCTCCCAAACACAATCATTATATCCTTCTAAAAATTAGTTTATTTTTAAATGCGTTGATGATAGGTAAGGTCACCTTACGAAAACTCTGGAATGTTTTTATCTGTTCCTTAGCGTATATATTAAAAACAAAGAAATCAGCCGTTTCACCTTTCATTCTTAGCTTGGAATTATGGAATGAGTGTAATGCAGGTTGTTTGTTTTGTAGGGATGCTAAGGGCAAGATTTATAATATCAATCCAGAGCAGCCTAGCCTAGGAACAATTACAAAAGGGAAGATGCCTGTGGAAATGGTTAAAGATATTATTGATCAAGTTAAAGAAGATGTCTTAATTGCGGTTCTTTACACTAATGGGGAACCGTTGTTATATAAAGATTTGGCTAATGTAGTTAAATTTGCCACAGAGCGTAAAGTAATATCTATGATTTCTACCAATGGGCTTTTATTTACTCAGGAGAATGCTCGAGCTTTAGTTGAGAGTGGTATTGATCTTATTAAAATTCAGTTAGGGGGATTTACTCAAGATATTTATAGTATTCAAATACGTTATGGTGAAGTTGAGAAACTTAAAGAGAATATCCGTATGGTAGCTCGCATAAAAAAAGAATTAAAAGCACATACGGTTATTCTTATTGATTGGATTACTTATAATTATAATCGTCATCAGATTCCTTTGATTCGCGAATTTTGTAAAGAGAATGGATTGATGTTAAGTTTTCGTCAGGGTAATCCAAAGGGAGGACTTGAAGATAAGGAAACACCTCTTCCAACTCAAACTTTGCCTATGTCTTGTGATTGGCTATGGAAGGCAATGCAAATTAACTTTAATGGGGATGTTTTGCAGTGTTGTGAGGGGGTTATTTGGAGTAATATAAAACCTTATACGACTCATGTCACTGGGACTTCACAGGTGAAAGAGATTTGGAATGGCTCTGCCGCACAATCTACTAGAGAACTCATGAAGACCAAAGGCCGCAGCAGTATGCCTATCTGTAAACAATGTCAGCGCACAGGCGTGGCGTTTAAATGGTAAAAAAATTATAAAAGATTTTTTCTAACAGTGAGATAGGATTTGCCAAAGTGGTCATAAAAAAATATTTATTTCTCGTTATTGAAATAATAATTTTTATTTTCTTAATGAGATTTTATGTTACCCATTCAATGTTATTGCCCGACTCATCAAAACCCTATTCAGCTGCAATAGCTCATCGTTTACAAGTCAACGCTTTGTTACAAGGCAAACTACTTTTGAGTTCAAATCCATTTGGCTTGCAACGGGATTTTATGTTCACTGATCAAGGCATGTCACCATCTTGGGGGATAGGAGTTTCTTTATTAATGCTTCCTTTTGAATGGGGGGCCAAACTATGCGGTTTTGCCCCTTTCCCAGACAGGTGGATCCTACTTTTTTACCTTACTTTAATGATTATTATCTTTAATCTGTCTTTGAGATTGTTACTTATGACTTTGGGATTGAATGTTTATAGTGTTATGGGATTATTTCTTCGTTGGTATCTTATAATGTTTATTTTATTTTGCCCAGGAATGGGAAGCCTAATACAGGTTCATTATTATATTTTCGAAGAGACAATTCTTTACGGAATTATTTGTAGTTCTATATTACTTAGTCTTTTTTGGGTTCTTATTCGAAGACCAGATAAGAAGATTTTTCTTATTCTTTGTTTAGTAGGTGGTTTTGTATGGTTAATACGTCTCACTTTGATTTCTTATGGGGTAGTTACAGTGGCTCTTGCAGTTGTATATATTTATAAGGAGACGCGTAATATTCGTCTGATATTTATAGGAATTCTTTGTTTTTTGTTAGGGATTTTTGTTAATTTAACAGTTAATTATTTTCGTTGTGGTTCGATCTTTGAAATTGGAGGTCCAGCTACTTTGTCGGGAACTCCAGCAGCTGACTATGGTGTTCGTTTTAGTTATCCTTATCATTGGGAACCTTTCTGGAGTGCTGCTAAAGAATTTATTGGACAGCTTTTTTTTAATTCAAAATGGCAAGCTTCAACATTTAGATGGAGAGAGCATGTTTTTGATCCTTTTAAT
>JAYTXU010000052.1:0-5769 GCA_043742785.1 Candidatus Omnitrophota bacterium | reverse complement strand
TTTATTTAGTTTGACTTAAGAGAGGAAGTTCATGAGCTCTACCGATTCATTGCACCACAATCCTTCTTTTATTTGGAAATATGTTTTTTCCACCGATCACAAAACCATCGGTATTCAATACGCTTTTGCCAGTTTATTCTTTATGTTATTTGGTTTTGGTTTAATGATGCTAATGCGCTGGCAATTAGCTTACCCTGGTCAAGCCTTGCCTATTATAGGGAATATGTTTGGTCTTGAAAATATGCCAGGGGGTGTGATGTTGCCTCAGTTTTACAATCAATTGGGTGCTATGCATGGAACCATCATGGTGTTTCTTGGTGTTGTTCCTCTAGGGTTTGCTGCTTTTGGTAATTATTTAATTCCTTTGCAAATTGGCGCGCCTGATATGGCCTTCCCTAGATTAAATATGTTAAGTTTCTGGCTTTTTGTTTTCGGTTCGGCTCTTATGATGTCTAGCTTTTTTTTACCTGGTGGCCCAGCTAGTAACGGGTGGACATCGTACGCGCCATTATCTGACATTGCCCATGACGGTCAAACCATGTGGCTTATTAGTATGTTTTTTATTATTATTTCATCTCTTTTCTCTTCGGTTAATTTTATTGTAACGATCTTCAATTTACGTGCTCCAGGTATGAGTTTTGAACGTTTGCCATTTTTTATCTGGGGTCAATTAGTTACATCGTTTCTTTTGCTATTAGCTTTTCCGCCTCTAGAAGGGGCGGCTTTCATGCAATTAATGGATCGTTTGGTTGGTTCAAGCTTCTTTATACCAACAGGTTTGTTTGTTGGTGGTCAAGCAACTCATTTTACCGGAGGCGGAAGTGCTCTTCTTTGGCAACATTTATTCTGGTTCTTGGGACATCCGGAAGTTTATGTTTTAATTTTACCTGCCTTAGGGATTATTACAGAAATTATTGCCTGTAATACCCGTAAAAATATTAGCGGCTTTAATTACATGCGTTATTCAGTTATATTCTTAGGATTTTTATCTTTTATTGTCTGGGCTCACCACATGTATTTAACAGGGATGGGGACTAATGTCAGCGCCTTTTTTCAGATAACGACCATGATTATTTCTGTGCCATCTATTATCATTATTTCATCCTTGTTTATTACTTTGTGGGGAGGTTCAATTCGATTTAACACCCCCATGCTTTTTGCTTTAGCGTTCTTGCCGATGTTTGGAATGGGAGGTCTTACTGGCTTGCCATTAGGGCTTGCAGCCACAGATGTCCCATTGCATGATACTTATTATATTATTGGACATTTTCATTATGTAGTGGCTCCAGGAACAATTTTTGCTTTGTTTGCTGGTATTTACTATTGGTTTCCAAAGGCTACCGGCCGCAAGATGAATGAAACCTTAGGGCACTTGCATTTTTGGCCTACTCTTGTTTGTATGAATCTTATTTTCTTTCCAATGCTCCTTCAAGGGCTTGCTGGTATGAACCGTCGATTATACGATGGTGGAGCAACCTATTTGTTTAATCATGATGTCCTCCATTGGAATGTGGTGATTTCTATGGCCGCTTGGACTTTGGCTCTTGCCCAAATTCCTTTTATCTATAATTTCTTTAACAGCATATTTAATGGTGAAAAAGTTAATTCTGATAATCCCTGGAAAGCAACCACCTTAGAATGGGCTACACCAACACCTCCGGGGCATGGTAATTTTACAAAACCTGTCACTGTTTATCGGGGCCCTTATGAATACAGTGTTGCAGGCGCATCGAAAGATTACAGCCCTCAGAATGAAGAAAAAATTTAGGATCATATATGAGTGACAAACCTGAACTACCTTATATTGTTGAAAGCCGTCAAGACACGGGACTTTATAATGCTAAATTTGGTATTTGGCTCTTTTTAGCTTCTGAAGTCATGCTTTTTGGAGCACTATTTTCTTCCTATATTCTTCTTAGAACAGGATCATTGTCATGGCCTATTCAATCTGAATTTTTAAACGTCCCTATTGGTGCTCTCAACAGCGTCATTCTTTTAACATCCAGCATTTTCATCATCCGTGCATGGGCTGCTCTAAAGGCTGATGATTTCGCTAAATATAAAAAATTTATGTGGCTAACCATTGCTTTTGCTTTTATATTTCTAGGTTTTAAAGCCTATGAATATGCTCAACACTTTATTCATCATGAATATCCTAGTAAAAGCGTATTTTTAGCTCTGTATTTCTTATTAACAGGATTACATGCGCTGCATATTATCGGTGGGATTATTGCTAATCTTTATTATGTAGGTTATGGAAGCCGTTTATGGCCTGCTCAAAAACAATGGTTTATTAATCGCGTGGAAGTGGCTGGTCTTTATTGGCACTTTGTAGATTTAATGTGGATATTCTTGTTTTCAACTCTTTATCTTTTATAAAATATGGAACAATCTTCTAATCAATCCGAATTTAAAAAAGAGTTATTTATTTATTTTATAATCATCGCCTTAACTGCCTTGATTGTTGAGATTAATTATTTACGTATGGGTTTGCTAGGTATTGTGCTTATTGTAACGGTTGCTATCATCGAAGCTTCTATTCTTTGTTATCATTTTATGCACTTAATGAGCAAGAAGAAAACCATTCATCTGGTGATTTTATTAACTGCGATCGTTTTCGTAACATTATTGTTTTGGCCTGCCTGGGATATTTTTTATTCTCCAAGGACGCTCAGCGAGTACTCTATAAACTAAAATGATAGATCAAATTTTAAAAATTATTTTTCCCATGCAGCCTTTAGCTTCAATAGAAGGCAGAGATCTTGATACTTTAATGTATTTGATTCATGGGTTGATTCTTATTCTTTTTATTGGTTGGGCAATTTACTTCGTCGTTGTATTAATTAAATTTCGCGCTTCTAAGAATCCAAAAGTTCAAAATACACCCCACGCAACTAAGATATCATCGGCTATTGAATGGGGTGTAGCAACCCTTGAATTTGTCCTTCTTTTTGCTTTTTCTATTCCTTTTTGGGCTGTTCATATAGCATCCATGCCAGAGGGTAAGCCCTATTTAGAAGTTAAAGTGGTTGCTCAACAGTTTGCCTGGAACGTTCATTATGCTGGTCCTGATGGAAGATTTGGAAAAACCAGCGCAAAATTCTTAGAAGATAATACCCTAGGATTAGATCCAGATGACCCCAATGCCACGGATGATATTACAGTCATGAATCATATTTATGTGCCAGTTGATAAAACAGTTGTTATTCGCCTAACCAGTAAAGATGTTATTCATAGTCTAGGGATACCAGCTATGCGTGTTAAACAAGATATTATCCCAGGCTTAAGTACCATGGTTTGGTTTACTCCTAATAAAATAGGAGAGTTTGAGATCGCCTGTTCGCAATTATGCGGTTTAGGGCATTACCGCATGAGAGGTATTTTAAATGTAGTTTCCCAAGAAGATTTTGATCGATGGATTCAAGAACAGAAAGGTGTTCATGACTAATCACACACACGCCCCTCTTTCCGAAGACCCGGATGATGTTCAACGTCGAGGATTCTTAAAAGGTCTTTGTTTTACATTTCTTGGATTTATGTCTGCTGCGATGGCATGGCCGTTTGTTTCTTATTTACTTCCACTGTCTAATGAGGGGGGAGAAAGTAAATTTATTAAAGTTCCTAATTTTCCTGCCATTCCAACAGGAACTCCTAGTAAAATGACTTTTGAACAACTCGATATCGATACTTTTTTACGCAGCACAAAGGTTTTTGATCTATGGGTTATTAAACATACCCCCACTGAAGCTACAGTTTATTCACCTTTGTGTCCACATTTAAATTGTCGATATACTTGGGAAAATAAACAATTCAATTGTCCTTGTCACGGTAGTCTTTTTGATGAGAAGGGTAAGGTTACAGGAGGCCCGTCTCCACGTCCTTTAGATACTCTTCCGTACAAAGTTGAAGGTGGGGAATTGTATGTAAAATGGAAGGTGTACAAAGCAGGTATTCCAGAAAAGGTAGAGGCCTAAATTTTATGAAACCCCCATCACCTAAAGATATAAAAATCTGGATTGACGAGCGTATACCGTTATTAAAATTCTTTACCGAATTTCTCCATGAAGACATTCCAGGGGGAGCTAGATATTCATATACCTTAGGCAGTGCCTGTATGTTTTTATTAACCATTCAAATTGTTACTGGCATTTGGCAGTTATTTTATTATGTTCCATCCACTGATTATGCTTATTCCAGTTTAAATTATTTGAGATTACAAGTTCCTTGGGGTTGGCTTATTCATGGCCTTCATTATTGGGGAGGAAATGCCTTCTCTGTGGTGGTTGGTTTACATATGATGCGGGTTTTTATTTGGGGTTCTTATAAAAAACCTCGTGAATTGGTATGGTTGTTTGGTCTTGTTTTACTTTTGATGACTGTGTTATTTATGTTTACTGGTCCGGTGCTTGCCTGGAATAAAGAAGGATATTGGGCAGGACAGGTTGGTCTTGGCATTGCAGGAAGCGTGCCTATCGTAGGTCCGTTTACCCAATTGCTTTTACAAGGCGCTAGTAACATGGGGCAATCTGCATTATTGCGTATGTATGTGATGCACGTGGCTCTTATTCCATTTTTAACAGGCCTTTTTGTTTTTCTTCATTTAATGGCTTTTCGTCAATTTGGAGAGGCTGGTCCTTGGAAGGAAGAAAAACGCAAGAAAATAGGAACTTTTTGGCCGGAACAAATTTTTAAAGATATTGTTGTAGCTTTTTTACTTTTTATACTTTTAGTAGGTCTAACAGCCTTTTTCCCTCAAGGATTCTCTGGTTTAGCTGATCCTTCAGATACTCTTTATACACCCAAACCGATATGGAATTTTCTATTTCTTTATCAAATATTAAAATGGCTACCGGGACCGCTTGAAGCGCTAGGAACAGTAGGAGTTCCAACACTAATTCTTTTAGCTTTTGCTTCCTTACCTTTTCTAGATAAGAATCCAGAAAGAAATCCTTTTAAACGCGGTATTCTTATCATCACTTTTTTTGTTTTTATCGGAGTTGTTCTCTATTTAACCTGGCTTGGTTATATCTATAAAAGTGATGCTGAAAAAGCTCATACCGAAACTAGTGAACCTGTTAAATTTAACGGTGGACAGATGATGACTACACCGGCTGATTTAGAAAGAAAAGAAGCTATTGCCAAAGCAAACGAAGATAAGAAGATTACTGGTGAAAAACTATTTAAAACCTTAGGTTGTGCCGAATGTCATGGTGTTACAGGTGGAGTTAGCAATAAAATTGGTCCTGATTTGGCTCTCTCCAAGAGTAATAATCGTTCCAGGGAATGGATGCATGTTCAAATTATTGCACCTCAAGAACATAATCTAAATACCATCATGCCTCCGTATTCCCATTTGAGTCCACGAAATGTTGACCTTTTAATTGCTTATTTAGAAAGCTTAAAACCTAAAGAAGTTCCAGCTCCTATAGCACCCGCTTTTGTTGTTGAAGGAGGGAGTGCTGAATATACTTTAAAAGCTAATCAAATATATGGTGAACAGCTTTTTAATAGTCAGGGTTGTACTCAATGCCATACCCTTGTAGGCAGAAAGACTAATAAAGCAGGTCCTGATTTAATAATGGCTACAAAAGATCGTAAACCAACTAAAGAATGGCTTAAAGCTCAATTAATAACACCTCAAGCTCATAATCCATTAAGTATTATGCCTTCTTACGCAGGACGTTTACAAGATAAGCAGATAGATTCAGTTGTTGATTTTTTAAAAAGTTTAGAAAAAAGAGAAGTTGTACCTTTAGCCGTAGGTGAACA